>NZ_CP042596.1:4200000-4500000 GCF_009914315.1 Granulicella sp. WH15 | reverse complement strand
TCACGGCCTTCAGCGAAGCCGGTTCCAAGAACCTCGAGCAGACCTATCAAGGCAACACCGCGCTCACCAAGGTTCTGCCCAAGCACACCATCAAGGCCGGCGTCTCCTATCTGTATAACAACTCCTGGCAGGACAGCTCGCTCTCTCATGGAGGCTTTACCTTCAACGGCACATACTCGGGCATTCCCTATGCAGACTTCCTTCTCGGACTGCCCAACAGTACATCCAACGCAACCCCGCACGATTACGTGGTGCGGTTCAACTCCAGCCAGTACGCCGGATACATCCAGGACGACTGGAAGCCGCTTAAGAACCTGACGATCAACTACGGTATCCGGTACGATCTGCAGATATTCCATGACAACCCCTACGGCACCGAGTCGCTCTTCGTGCCCAGTGTTGGTAAGGTCGTGGTCTTCGGCAGCGCATACCCGGCAGTCAGCAACCCTCTCTACATTCCAGATACGGTTCTCGCGCCTTCGGTGGGTCTGCCGACCAGCATGTTTGCCTATCTCGGTCAAGCCAAGACGGATATCGCGCCGCGCCTCGGCTTCGCGTACGAGCTTCGTCCAAAGACGGTGATCCGTGGTGCGGTCGGCCAGTACTACAACCTGCTGCCCTCGGCTTATGTCGATGGTGGATTTAGCAACCTGCCTTTTGTCAGCAGCGTTACCTACTCAAACGATGTGACGACGCCCACCATTACGATGAATGCGCCGTTTGCGGCTACGGCGAGCGTTCCTGCCAACCCTGCGGTCATCGCGCAGCACAAGACCATCACTCCGTACACCGAGCAGTACAACCTCGCGCTTGAGCAGCAACTGCCTGGCGCAGTGGATCTGCGTATCGGCTACGTGGGCCAGCGCACCATCCACCAGAACAATCACGGCGGTCCCGGCAACACGGAGCCGGATATCAACTATGCGGCGCCTGGACCGACTGTGGAGCAGACTCGGAGACCCTACCAGCCCTTCGCTGCGATCACCAATGCTTTTGATCCGATCTACCATACGACAGGCAACTCGCTGCAGGTGGGCTTGCACAAGCAGTATCGCCACGGCCTCATGGTGAACGCGGAGTACCAGTGGATTCGTGTGCTGGGTGTTGAGAACCATCAGGACCCGACAAACATCGGCGACTCCTATGGTCCTATCTCCAGCATCACGCCGCAGACGCTTGAGGTCAGCTACGCGTACGAGCTGCCGTTCGGTCAGAACAAGATGTTGTTCGGTACTGTGGGCAACGTCGTGAACAAGTTCATCAGCGGATGGCAGATCGCTGGTCTTACCTCGTTCCAGACCGGACAGCCATTCTCGGTCACTTACACTGCACCGGGTAGCCAGAAGTACGGAGCCTCGGGCCGTGCCGACCGTGCTCCGGGTGTACCTCTCTACCCGTCGCACAAGACCAATGCGGAGTGGTTCAATACAGCGGCGTTCAAGAACCCGAATCCTTATGTCTTCGGCAACTCGGGCTACAACATGCTCCGGGGTCCTAACTTCCAGAACTGGGATATGAACCTGGAGAAGAACACCTCGATAGGAGAACGCTACAAGCTGCAGCTTCGCGGAGAGGTCTTCAACGTCGCCAATCATCCCAACTTTGGAACGCCGAGTGCGGCTATTAGCAACCCGGCATCCTTTGGTGTGATTTCGACGACGGTCAACGAGAACCGCACGATTGAGTTCGCCGTAAAACTCAACTTCTAACCCCTAACACGTCGCAAACCGGGAGTGGTCTGTCTGCCGAAGCTGGACACAGCTTCGGCAGACAGGCAGCTACTGCCTGGGATCTCTCCGCACCCTGCTTCTCCAGCCAGGAGTTACATCCTTCTATGAAATCTCAAGTCTCTTTTGACACTGCCAACTTTACTCGCCGTCGGCTTCTGAAGAGCGCCACTGGGCTTGCGGCTGCCGTCGCTGCCGAGACCCTGCTACCGCCGAACGTGCAGCGTGTGCTGGCCCAGGGAGAGCCGCGACACGGCTCCATGCGCGACATCAAGCATGTCGTGATGCTGATGCAGGAGAACCGCTCCTTCGATCACTACTTCGGGACATTGGCTGGTGTCCGAGGTTTCGATGATCCACACACGTTGACGTTGCCGAACGGTCGGTCGGTATTTCATCAACCCGATGCTCTGAACCCCGACGGCTACCTGCTGCCGTTCCATCTGGACACTCGCTCGAGCAGCGCGCAGAAGATTCCTTCGACCAATCATGGCTGGGCCGTGCAACACGAGGCGTGGAACGGCGGCAAGATGGATAACTGGGTGCCCGCGCATCGCAAGGCCGACGGCGCGCATGGCCCTTACACGATGAGCTACTACAAGCGGGACGATATCCCGTTTCACTTTGCGCTGGCCGATGCGTTCACCGTCTGCGATGCCTACCACTGCTCAATGATGGGACCCACCGGTCCGAACCGTATGTACTGGATGACGGGCACGGTCGATCCCGAGGGCAAGTACGGCGGCCCGATGATCCATAACAACTGGCCCGAGGAGGGCTTTACCTGGACCACGTATGCCGAGCGGCTCGAAGATGCGGGGATCTCATGGAAGGTCTACGCGCACCAGGAAGGCCACATCTACAACAGGCTGCAGAGCTTCAGAAACTTTATTCATGCTCCTAAGACCTCGCCGCTATACACCAAGGGGATGGCGATCTCTGAAGTAGGCCAGTTCGAGTACGACGCGATGCACGATAAGTTGCCCGCGGTCTCCTGGCTCTTCCCTACGGCTCTGGAGTCGGAGCACCCCGACTACACGCCCGCCGATGGCGCGGCCTTTATCGCCAGCAAGCTCGATGCGATTGCCTCGAATCCCGAGGTGTGGGCGAAGACCGTCTTCATCCTGAACTACGACGAGAACGACGGGATCTTCGATCACGTCGCGCCGCCGGTTCCACCTATGGGCACAGCGCAGGAGTTCATCGACGGCCTGCCCATCGGCGCGGGCTTTCGCGTACCCTGCATCCTCATCTCGCCGTGGACGGCTGGAGGCTGGGTGTGCAGCCAGCCGTTCGACCACACTTCGGTGCTCCAATTTCTGGAAAAGTTTACCGGCATCCGGGAGCCCAACATCAGCGACTGGAGAAGGCAGATCTTCGGCGATCTGACCTCGGCCTTCCGCTTCCGCCATGCGAGCGCGAAGCCGCCTGTATTGCCCGATACTACGGGTCGGTTGCGGCTGTCGAAGTACGCGATCAACAACCTGCCCGCTGCTACATTTCCGGGCGCAGACCAGCAGCCGCCAAAGCAGGAGAGCGGCACGCGCAAACGTATCTCCTAACGCAGAACAGCTTCACGAAAACAAGGACAACCAACATGCGCACTTTGCTGACGATTGCTGCAACGATGATCCTGCTTCCCCTCGCCGCTGTGGCGCAGAACATCACCGCCGCGCAGCAGGACCAATCCATACGCATCAACCAGATCCAGGTGATTGGAAGCCATAACAGCTATCACACGGGTATCGCGCCGAGTGAGCGGAAGGTCATCGAGCAGCAGAACCCGAAGGCGATGTATGCGCTCGACTATGCTCATGCGCCGCTCGCCGATCAACTCTCCGGCGGCGTGCGCCAGCTCGAGATCGACGTCTATGCCGACACCAAGGGCGGTCGCTACGCGCACCCTGCCATCGTGGATAAGGTTGCCGCTGCGGGCCTGCCTGCAGATCCTGACTTCGATCCGAAGCATGAGATGGATAAGCCCGGCTTCAAGGTGATGCATGTGTTGAACGTGGATCAGCGCAGCTCCTGCCACACGTTTGTCGCGTGCATGGTTGCGGTGCGGAGCTGGTCGCAGCAGCACCCGCAGCATCTGCCCATCTTCATCCTGGTCGAGACCAAGCAGGGGCGTCCCGGCACTGCGCCGACCGCGGGCGGGCCGGAGCCATTTACATCGGCGACCTTCGACGCGCTCGATGCTGAGATTCGCTCTGTCTTCTCGGAGAAAGAGATGATTACGCCGGACCAGGTGCGCGGTAGCTATGGCACGTTGCTGGAGGCGGTGCAGGCCAGTGGGAGCGCCCTTGCTGCTGAGAACTCGGGTTGGCCCACGCTGGCGAAGGCTCGCGGCAAGGTGGTCTTCCTGATGGACCAGCGGCCGGTGGAGGCGGTTTATACCGAAGGCCATCCGTCGTTGCGTGGACGCGTGATCTTTACCAATGCCACTCCGGGTGCTCCTGATGCAGCTTTCACCGAAGCGAACAGTGCGACAAAGGCGGAGATCGATGCGCTCGCGAAGCAGGGATATCTGATTCGTACGCGTACAGACGATGGCACTGTGGAAGCGCGCAACAATGACCACACGCGCGCAGATCTTGCGCTCTCGAGCGGAGCGCAGATGTTGAGCACGGACTACCCGGCATCGGAGCCTGCGAAGTGGACTGGCTTTTTCGTCGGCCTGCCGCATAGCCTCGTCGCGCGTTGCAACCCGGTGACCGCGCCTGCGGGTTGCGTCGATGCGCTTCTGGAACCGTCCTCCGCTAAGTAACCGCTGTTCAATCGCAATGCAGTGCTAGAGCCATTTATCAACGGAGATTCACTTGACGACCAATATGTTGCGCAACGCAGAAGAGAACGGTAACGACCGTCTTTCATTCACCTTTTCGTATCTGCATGGACTCCGCTCATATCGGCCTGCTCGTCTACTTGCCGTTGCGTGCATGGCTCTCTCCGTTGCCATAGCGCCGCTGTTTGGAGCCGCCCCCCAGCCGCAGAAGGATTACACGCATAACGTCGATCCTTTCATCGGTGTGGATTGGGGCGGCAATACGTTTGTCGGTTCGGCGATCCCCTATGGCCTGGTCAAAGTGGGGCCTGATATGGCCTCCTTCGACGGCCGCCGATCTGGCTTCGGTTACGCCAGCAGCGGCGTCATTCTTGGCTTTTCGCATCTGCACCTCAGTGGTGCGCAGGGCAAGTACGGCAATATCCTGGTCGCGCCTGTCACGGGCTCGCTCGATCTCGACGATATAAAAACTCCGCGTACCGATGAGGTCAACCACGTCGGCTACTATGCTGCGAAGCTCACGCGCTATGACGTGAAGGCAGAGCTGACCAGCAGCCGTCGCGTGGGCTTTCATCGCTATATGTTTCCAGCCTCGAAGCAGGCGCACTTGACGCTAAATGTAGCTTCAGCTCTGAGTCTTGGAACGGACTGGCAGGGGCAGAAGTTTCTGGGCGCAGAGCTGCACCTTACCTCTAACCACGAGGCGCAGGGTGTCGCGCGCTTTACCGGCGGATGGAACAGGGGCGGCGAGTACAGGGTCTTCTACTACATGGTGCTCGATACACCCGCCGAAGCCACGCAGACGTGGACGGGTAAGACTCTCTCTGCGGCGAAGGACGTCACTGTTGGAGCTGACACTCCTATCGGTGCTTCCTTCGACTTCGCCACGAAGGCTAATCAAGTCATCCAGGCGAAGGTCGGCATCTCCTTTATCAGCGCCGAGCAGGCGAAGCAGAATGTGCAGCAGGAGGTTCCCGAGTGGAACTTCAACGCTGTGCGCAATGCCGCGGTCTCTTTGTGGAACACTGAGCTGGAGAAGCTCAGCCTCTCAGGTGAGAGTGACTCGCAGCGCCGTCAGCTCTACACGGCTATGTATCACGTCATGCTGATGCCGACCGATCGTACGGGTGAGAACCCTGGCTGGAAGTCCAGCGAGCCTTATTACGATGACTACTACTGCATCTGGGACACCTACCGTAGCTCAAGTCCGCTGCTTACGCTAATCTCGCCGGATCGTCAGCGCGACCTTATCCGCTCGCTTGTCGATATCTATCGCCACACCGGCTACATGCCCGACGCTCGCAGTGGCAATGACAATGGCCGCACCCAGGGCGGCTCCAACGCGAACGTGGTCGTGGCCGACGCTTACGTGAAGGGCATGAAGGGGATCGACTACGAGACCGCCTTTGCCGCCATGGTGCATGATGCCGAAGTTCCTCCCGCCGATGCGCAGAAGGAAGGTCGCGGTGGCTTAAAGGACTACAACGAAAAGGGTTTCGTCACGCTGGCCGATGAGCGCTCCGGTTCGCGCACTGCGGAGTATAGCTATGATGACTTTGCTATTTCAGAGGTCGCGTGTGGTCTCGGCAAGACGAAGGAAGCAGCCTTGTATGCCAGCCGTGCGCATAATTTCGAGCACCTTTGGGATAAGGACATGACCGTGCAGGGGGTCAAAGGCTTCATGCGTCCACGCAACCCGGACGGCACCTGGGCTCCGCCGTATCTTGTCGTGCGTGGCACCTGGCCTGACTTTTTCTACGAAGGCGATATCTGGACTTACTCAATCTACGCGCCGCAGGATATGAAGCACCTCATCGAGATGGCGGGCGGCAACGAAGCTTTCATCCATCGCCTCGATTGGACTTTTCTCCGTGGCCACTTTGATGTAACCAACGAGCCCGGGTTTCTGCTCCCCGTGCTGTACAACTATGCGGGACGGCCGGATAAGACTGCGGACATCGTCCATATGATCCTTGAGAAGTCCTTCACCGATACCCGTGCCGGTATCCCCGGCAATGATGATTCAGGCGCGATGTCGAGTTGGCTGATCTTCTCTACGCTTGGGATCTTTCCCGTCGCTGGACAGGATGTTTACCTTATCAGCACGCCGAGCATTCCCGACGCCTCGCTCGCTCTGGGCAATGGAAAGAAGCTCCGCATCGTGGCGAAGAACCTGGATGGCAACGGGCTTAATCGCTACGTGCAGTCGGCGACGCTGAACGGCGTCGATCTTCCGAACTCCTGGTTCCGTCATGCGCAGATCAAGGATGGAGCCACGCTGGTCCTGACGATGGGCCCCGCGCCATCAGAGTGGGGCAAAGCCACTCTGCCGCCTTCGATGAGCGATGCGAACTCACCTCTTTGTTCCTCCGCACAACAGAAGAACTAAGCCAGACCTTTCAAACTTGTAACAGATTTAATTACTTTTACTTCACCCTTGGGAATAGAGAAATCGCTCGAATGCAGGTAACGCTTGGTATCAGTCTTCTTCTTGGAATCTCCATGTCAATATTCAGTGCAGCCCAGACGCCGACGGCAGCAAACTCCGTGAATTTGCTCATTGGAACGGCTGGCGACGGGATGACGTTTCCCGCGGTGGGTGTGCCCTTTGGCATGACGCAGTGGACCCCGCAGACGCGCGAAGGGGAGAGAAAGTGCGTTGCTCCCTACTATGCCGTGGACGCGCGGATTCAAGGCTTTCGCGCAAGTCACTTCCTCTCCGGCTCCTGTATGCAGGACTATGGCAGTGTTACTCTGATGCCTCTCAGTGGGCCGCTTAAGGTCGATCCGAAGGAGCGCGCGTCGGCGTTTCTGCGTGAAAGCGAAGTGATCCATCCTTCGTCTTACTCGGTCGATTTGAAAGACTACGGCATCCACGTCGATATGACTGGTTCCCTGCGGAGCGGCTTCCTGCGCTTCCGCTTTAATCAAGGTGGAAAATCTTGGATCTTGGTACAGGACAACGCCCGTCCTGGTGATGGCGACATCTTGATTGATGAGGCGCACCAGGAGATCAGCGGAAGAAATGCAGTGCGGCGTCTCTACGCAGGTCGTGGCAAGTTGGCGGGCTTCAGCGGCTACTTCGTGGCTAAGTTCGATCGACCATTCCATGTTGGCGGCACCTGGTCGGGAGATGTGAAGCACGAAGGTAGCCTCTCGCAGCAGGCTGTCGCCGGGGCTCCGGGCGCTTACATCTACTTTGATCTAAAGCCTGGTGATGTTGTGCAGTCAAAGATTGGAACGTCGTTCACCAGTGTCGATGAGGCGAGGAAGAACCTCCATGCCGAGATTCGCGGTTGGAGCTTCAACCGTGTTGAGGCTCAGGCTCGCAGTAAGTGGAGCGACGCACTGGAACACGTACAGATTACGGCCGATGCGACCGACCGCACGATCTTTTATACCGCGCTCTATCATGCGTCTTTACTGCCGCGCACCTTCAGCGATGTCAGCGGAAGCTATCCGCGCTTTGCCGGAATGGGCGAGTTGGAGCAGGCCAAGGGCTTCACCTACTACGATGACTTTTCCATCTGGGATACCTTCCGCGCAGTGCATCCTCTCCTCACCATCCTCGATCCGAAGCGCGAGAGCGATATGGTTCGGTCGCTTATAGCCAAGGGTGATGAAGGTGGCTTTCTGCCTATCTTTCCTGCATGGAACAGCTATACGCAGGAGATGGTCGGAGACCATGCCGGAGCGATCATCTCCGATGCGTACTTCAAGGGGATTCGTGGCTTTGACGTAAAGGATGCCTATCGCCTGATGCGGAAGAATGCGCTGGAGTCGCCTGCGTCGGAGGCACTCTATAGCGATGGCCGCGGGCGTCGCGCGTTGCAGTCTTATCTGAAGTACGGATACATTCCGCTCGAGGATAAGGTCCCCTTCGCTTTTCATGGAGAGGAGCAGGTCTCCCGCACGCTTGAGTATGCCTATGACGATGCGCAGGTGAGCGCGATGGCGGCGGCTCTAGGACACGACGAGGATGCGGAGCTATTCCGCAAGCGAGCGCAGAACTATCACAATGTCCTTGATCCCGAGACAGGCTTTGTGCGCGGTCGCCATGTCGATGGCACGTGGGATAAGCCCTTCGATCCAGCAGGCAAGTACCACTACATCACCGAAGGCCTGCCCTTCCAGTACACCTTCTTTGTCCCGCAGGATGTGGATGGATTGATCGCTGCGCTCCACGGACGCAAGGCCTTTGTCGACAAGCTCGATGCGCTCTTCGACGGAGGATACTACGACCACGGCAACGAGCCGAGTCATCATATCGCCTATCTCTACGACTACGCTGGGGAGGCGTGGAAGACGCAGGCTCACGTGCACAAGATTATGGACGAGGGGTACCACAACGGACCTATCGGCCTGGCTGGAAACGATGATGCCGGTCAGATGTCAGCGTGGTATGTCTTCAGCGCACTCGGGTTTTATCCAGTGTCTCCAGGCACGCCGCGCTACAGCATCGGTACGCCACGTTTTGAAGACGCTACCATCCATCTGCCCGGCGGGAAGCAGTTTCATATCCATGCCAACGGTGCGCATGACGGTAAGTTCTTTATTCATGCAGCCAAGCTGAACGGTGTTCCTCTGACTCGGAACTGGATCACCCATGCAGAGATCGCGGCTGGCGGCGAGCTGGTCTTCGATATGTCGTCCGAGGCCAATCCAGAGTGGCCAGCGGCTGTTGAATAGCGGTCTTTCAGTGCCCACGCAAGTTCACGCATCTGCTAACCGAATTCATTGACCTGTGAGGTATTTCTTATGAAGCTTCTACGCTGTCTCTTCCTTCTGCTCTTTGCATGCTCGCTGCCTTTGCGGGCCGAGCTACAGAAACCGGATGTGGTGCTTGAGGGTGCCGTGACCGTAGCTCAGAATCACACGCATTTTTTTGTTCCCTTCACGGTGCCTGCTGGAGTGCATCGTATCTCGGTCGACTTCTCGTATGACAATCGTCGCGAAGAGAAGACGGTCTTCAATATCGGCATCCATGACCCGTCGGGGTTCCGTGGCCAGAGCGGCAGCAATAAGGATCACTTCACGATTGGGCCTGGTGATGCGACGCCCTCTTACATTCCCGGTACGATCCCGCCCGGCCAGTGGAAGTTCCTGATCTCGGTCTCGAACATCCGGCCTGAGGTTACGTCGAAGTATCGCGTGGAGATTCGCTTCAACTCGCCGCTCGAAGATTCGAGCTTCACGATGGAGCCGCTCGAGACTAGCCAGCGCTGGTACCGCGGCGATATGCACATGCACACCGGGCATAGCGATGGTTTCTGCGGTAGCCAGAATGGAAAGCACGTTCCTTGCCCGCTGTTTCTGACGGCGCAGACTGCGTCTAATCGCGGACTCGACTTCATCGCTATCTCGGATCACAACTCGCTGGCGCACTATGCGGAGATGCGCGAGCTGCAGCCGTACTTCGACAAGATGCTCCTTATTCCGGGACGCGAGATGACCACGTTCTACGGTCACTTCAACGCCTTTGGCATCACGCAGTACGTCAACTACCTGGTGGCCGAGAAGGACGGCCGGACAGTTGATGAGGTGATGAAGGATATCCGTGCGCTGGGTGGCATCGCTTCGATCAATCATCCGATGTCGCCTACAGGCGAGGCTTGCCGAGGCTGTGGATGGACGCCTCCCGGGACTGTTGATATGTCTCAGTTCAGCGGGGTTGAGGTCGTCAATAGCGGCCGTGTGATGGATGGGTTCTGGGATCAGCAGATTGCCAAAGGCGTGCGCCTGACTGCGATCGGCGGCAGCGATAACCACGATGCTACCAAGGCTGAGGATCAGCGCGGTGCTCTGGCGCATCCGACCACGGTGGTGCAGGCGAAGGAGCTGTCTGTTGCGGGAATCCTCGATGGGATTCGCGCCGGTCATGTCTTCATTGATCTCACCGGCTCGCGGAACAAGTTGATGGACGTCGATGCAAGCAGCGCGTCTGGAACCGCGCACATGGGAGATGCGTTGGCGATCAAGAGCGGCGTTGATCTCAAGCTGCATGTTCACGTCGTTGCGTGTGCAAACGATCAGCTGCGCATGCTGGTTGACGGCAAGGTGGCCGGTGATCCTCTACCAGTGCAGGGAGACGATCAGTCGCTCGATACCCATTGGGTGGGTGATGGCGCGAAGCACTGGGTTCGCTTTGTCGTGATGGATACGGCAGGAAATACGGTGCTTCTGGGCAATCCGGTCTACGTCAACTTTTAGGAGTTGGCCCCGTGGAGAGCTGTGCGAGCACGGGCCGCTCACCCATCATCATTCACTGCTCCTGTCTGCTGGGATAAGCGCAGGCAAGAGCGGACTGAATCCAACCTTGTACTTTCTGAGAGGAACACTGAGTATGCGTCCGCAAAAAATCTTTATGGCTGGTCTGGTTCTGGCAGGTTGCATTAGCGGTTCGGCGCTGGGGCAGACCACCCATAGCAATCCCTGGGCTCCTACTGAGCTCAATAATTTGCCTCCTGTTGCCAGCCTTACCGATGGTATCTGGCTCAAGGGCGATCTTCACCTGCACTCCCGGCACAGCAAAGATTCTTCGAATAATCCGGAGTCGAAGATCATCTCCTTTGCCGAGTCCGTCGGTATGGACTATCTCTGCATCACCGATCATGACAATCATGTTCAGGGCGATACGGCGCACAACACCTGGAACGATCCCGAGTTCAAATCGAAGTCTGTGCTGCTGCTGTATGGTGCGGAATGGACGACGACACGCGGCCATGGCAACGTGTTCTCGGCTGTGCCTTACGACGAGCAGCGGCTCTATGATGTGCGCGATCAGCGCGACGTGGTGGTGGGTGCGGTGAAAAAGGAGCTTGGCATTCACCTCTCGGCCAACCACCCGAGCGGCAAGGATCACTTCGGCTACTCCTACGATATGGTCAACTCCATTGAGGTCTGGAACTCCGCGGTCTGGCCCAAGAATGCCAACGCGATCATGATCTGGGACGACATGCTTTCGTCGGGGCGCAAGTTGACTGGGCGCGGCGGAAGCGATTCGCACCACGGCACTCCGGATACTCCCGACAAGGCAACGAAGAATAGCGTACAACGTACGGCTAATTATGTCGGTACTCCGACGACCTGGGTGTATGCAACGGCGCGTACTTCGCAGGCAGTCGTCGACGCACTGACCAACGGCCGTGTTGCCGTGAGCGCGAACCCGTATGGGCCGCGCGTCGAGTTCTATGCCGACCTCGATCAGGACGGCAAGATGGATATGATGATGGGCGACAACGTGAAGGCGACGGGCAAGCCGGTAAAGTTCCGCGTGCAACTGACGGGCAACACCGTTGCGGGTGCTACCTATACCGTGCGCGTGGTGAAAGACGGCAACCCGTTCAGCACCCTGCAAGCGACGGGTGGCAAGACGACCGCGGTTGAGTTCACCGATACTCCGGTATCGCTGGGGCGCACCTACTACCGCGTCGAGGTCGAGGGACCGCAGACGGCTTACCCGCAGGTTCCGGGATCAATGGCGTTGAGCGGCAACATGGTTGGTCTGTCGAACCCGCTCTACTTCAACTTCGATCCAAACTTTTAGTTAGTTCCGCTTTATTGCAGCAAGAGAAAAGCGTACAGCGCCTGGTCGGGCTGTACGCTTTTTGTCTTGTTGTGTGTGGGCTTACGAGCACTTGAGCAGCAGTTGCGGATCGAAGCGGAACATATCCGGGAAAGTGCAGTACTCGGGATTGCCGAACTCCAGAACCGGCTGTGCGTCGATGATGCGCTGAACGTGTGTCTTGAGCATCTCGCGATAGGCACTCTGCTCCTGGTCCGTGAACGGCGCAATCTGGTAGGACATGGTGATGTGGAACACGTAGGCGGCGTGGTCCTTGAGCTTGAAGCCGTAGATCTCGGAGATGTGGTCCCTGATGGAGCGCAGCTTGATGTTTTCATTGTCATCTGCGGGCATCATGCGCAGCGTGCAGGCCGTCGAGTAGCTGAGGGTGGATGCCTGATTGATGCGCACGCGTATCGGTAGCTCGCAGGCAAGGTGCGCCTTCGCTATCCTCTCGCCGACCATGCGGTTGCAGACCTCGATGGGAGCGTCCGCGGGCACATAGGAGGGCCATCCGGAGACCGTGCGGTCCTGATCGTTGGCTCCGGGAAAGATAGTCATGTGATAGCTGTCAGGTGAGGTCGGCCCCAGCTTGTGGTAGAAGGGAGCCTTTACCAGGGCATCGTGGAGCTCAAGCATCGCATCGCGCATGGCACACTGAACCGGCAGGTGACAGATGACGGTGTTGCCGGCGAAGGGGCGCGGCGTGCCCTCGGGTGTGAACTTGAGCTGTGTATCCCGGTTAGGAATGTGAGGGGCAGAGGGCGCGGTCTGCAGGGCGCTTGCAAAGAGATTCGTTGGCAGCAGGCTGGCTGCTGCCAGTGCCGACGACTGCATCAGGAAATCACGGCGGGAAGATGGGTTGTTATGCTGCGACAAAGTTTGGATCCTTTCCTGAATAGCGCGATGGGAGACAAACAGATTGTGAGAGGGGCGGCAGCTCGACTGCTGCTGCCGCCGCATCTCGTTGGTGGAGAGCTAGTGTTAGAACGCCAGCCGCAGTGCGAGCTGCACCTGGCGCGACGGGTAGACGCTGCTGCTGCCGGTAAAGCTGCCGAAGCCGCTGGCGTAGCTGGGAGCGCCCGACGTGCTGTTGACCGAGCCTATGTTGGTGGAGGGGCTGATGTAGTTGGTGGAGTTGAAGACGTTGAACGCTTCGATGCGGAACTCAATTTTATACCGATCGTTCGGTAGGCTGAACTTCTTGTGGGCCGCGAGATCGAACTGACCGAACGCGGGTCCACGAAGACTGTTACGGCTTGCGTTGCCGAAGATCTGCGTGCCGGACGGAATCGCCACTCCGGGCGGAGGCGTTGTGCCTGAGCCGGGGATGAAGTATCCGTTGAGTGAGCTGTCGGTCTTGGTCAGGGTGTGGCCGTATACCGCCGAGACCGGACCGGTGAGGTTGGGGCGCAGCGAGTAGGAAGCGCTGGTGGTGGAGACCACCTGGTTGCTGCTCGCCGTGTAGTTCAGGTTGATCGGAACGCCGCTGGTGACGACGTTGATGCCGGTCAGCTGCCAGCCGCCCAGTAGCTGCTGTTGCCACCCCGGAGCACTCGATCCAAAGCGATGGCCGTGGCCAAAGGGAAGGTCGAGGATAGCCGACGTGGTGTTGTTCAGGGGCTGGTTGTAACCGGAGGGACCGCGGTCACCGGCAGGGTTGGCTGTGTTGACCAGGGCGCTGTCGCCGTTCTGCGTCTCGAGGTCGGCGCTGGAGAGATCAATGCCACGCGACCAAGTAAACGAGTTGATGAGGAAGAGGCCATGCGAGAAGCGGCGTTCGAGCTTGGCCTGGAGCGAGTGGTAGATCAGGAAGCCGACGTTGGTCTCCGTCAGGATATCCGTGAAGTTGGCGATGGGGCGGCGGTTGAGCAGAGATGTGTTGCACTGGCCACCGGCGTTTGCAGGCACCTCGCTGGGCAGGCAGGTTCTTGCCTGGTTGAAGTCTTCGAGCGTCGCGATATGCACGGTGTGGTTGCCCACGTAAGACAGCTCAAGGGTGGACTGCAAGGGCAGCTCCTGCTGCACGGAGAGGTGAAACGCCTGTACGTACGCGGGTTTGAAGTCCTTGGGGGTGTAGTGGGTCTGCGCCTTGGTAGTGGAAAAGTTGGTGGGCCCGGCAAAGTTCGTCTGATAGCCGTCCTGCGTGCGGCGGAAGCAGGTGGTGGGGTCCTGGGTCAGCGAGGAGCAGAGCCCCTGGCTGGGCGTCTGGTTGCTGGGCAGGGTCGCGTTGTAGTTGTTCGGTCCGTTGTAGGCGAGCAGGCCCTCTCCTCCGAAGCGGAAGAGGTAGGCATAGCTGATGCCGTAGCCACCGCGGATTACCGTCTTCGGTGACGTCTGATAGGCAAAGCCTACGCGTGGGCCGAGGTTGGTGTAGACGGGATCGACCAGGCCGCGGTCGGCGAGCGAGTTTCCGCCGGTGTAGTGGATGTTGTAGACGTGGCCCGGCGCGGTGCTGTTGATGTCCGTGCCGGTGCCTGCTGCGAGCAGACGGTCGTTGACGGGATCGAAGTTGTAGAACTTGTTGTCCTGCTCATAGTTCGGCGACATGAACTCGTAGCGCAGACCGATGTTCACAGTGAGATTCGGCAGCGGCTTCCAGTCATCCTGAACGTAGCCCATGTGCCAGTAGCGAAGATAGTTGACCTCGTTCGGAGCGTTGAGCTGGTAGTTGCTGCGTGCGCCGAAGAGGAAGTCGGTGAGGTTGGCAGCCTGTGCGGTGCTGGATGAGCCAGGCGTGCCGGGGGGCGGGCTGTACGAGCTGAAGGAGCCCGCGTAGGTGTCCTGCCCGAACTTGGGATGGAAGTCGGAGATGGCCTGCGAGAGCCAGCCGAACTCGTAGCCTACCTTCAGGCTGTGGTGGCCGTGGACCCAGGTGTAGTTGACCTTGGGATTGGCTTGCGTCGGGTTGTTGAACTGGGGGTTGGTGCCCTGCTCGCCGAACTGGGTGAAGCCGGAGACGCCCTGCGCGTTCAGCCCGCCGGTGTAGGTTGGGTCCTGCGGAACGTTGGGGATGCCTGCGAGGAAGTTCGGTGCGCCGAGGAAGACGGGCTGCTTGCCGCTCTCGGTCCAGGTCTCGCCGAAGCGCAGCTCGAGGATGGAGTTCGCGGTGACGGTCCAGTTGTAGCCTGCGGCAATCTGCCGCGTCCTGGCGTACAGGGTGCCGTTGCTGTTGCCGCCCGCTGCTCCAGGGAACGGCGGCGGCTGGAAGTAGGTGACGGCGCGCTGGCTATAGCGGAAGAAGCCGTTCTGCTTTTCGTTGAGCACGTAGTCCACGCGTGCATCGCCCTTGTTATCGACGGTCGGTGCGGCGGGGAGGTACTGGTAGTTGGCGGCGGTAAGCCCGGCCCCAGGAATGTTGGGTGTGGGCAGAGCCTTGAAGGCAGCGAGCGCGATGGGGTCGATGTTGGGATCGTTCAGGGGAACCTGGCCGTTCAAGTACGCTTTGCCCGTATACGGGTTCTTGACGGGGACGGGAGTGCCTGTGGCGGTGCCATCGACGGTGAAGAGGCCGGTCAGCTCTGCTGCTGTCGGCAGGGTCGCCGTTGTCAGGGCGTGCGAGATGGAGCGCAGGCCCTCGAAGTCCATGAAGAAGAAGACGCGGTCCTTCAGGATCGGTCCGCCGAAGGTTCCGCCGAACTGGTTCTGCACCAGCGTGGGCTTTACGCCGGTTCCGTAGAACGGGCCAAAGGCGTTGAGGACGGTGTTGCGGAAGTAGTCGTACGCGCCGCCGTGGAAGGCGCTGGTGCCGCTGCGTGTGGTCGCGTTGACGATAGCGCCGCCAGCCCGGCCATACTCGGCCGAGTAGTTGTTGGTCTGGACCTTGAACTCCTGCAAGGCGTCGGGCGAGGGGATGACTGCCTCGTTGGAATAGCCCTGGTTGGCCTCCTGGTAGGCGTTGTTGTCGATGCCGTCGAGGGTGAAGTTGTTATCCATCGAGGTGAGGCCGTTCACGTTGTAGGAGGCATCGCGCGGCGGGGTCGAGGCCACCGTCGCGATCAGCGAGCGGCGCACACCGGGAACGAGTTGCGCCAGGTCGGCGTACGAGCGGCCATTGAGCGGCAGCACGACCGCTTGAGCACCCTGTACCGTCTCGCCGCGATCGCTGGTCTCGGTCTCGAGCTGGGCCGCCGCGCCTGAGACGTTTACCGTCTCGGTGGCTGCTCCGAGCTGCAGGGCAAGATCGACACGCTGACGTGCTCCGACGTTAACGGTGAAGTTATCCGTCCTGGACACCTGAAAGCCGGGGGCGGTGACGGAGATGCTGTACTCGCCGGGCTGCACGCTGTCGAACTCGTAGGAGCCGCCGGCATCGGTCTGGTGTACGACCTTGACGCCCTTGGCCACGTTCAACAGCTCCACGGTGGCCGAGCTGAGCGTGGCGCCGGATGGGTCCTTGATGTTGCCGAGCACCGCGCCCGAATCGAACTGGGCACGAGCGTTGACCCAGCTCCCGATCGTCAGCAGCAGAAGAAGCAGGCGGGCAGGAGCCCACGTGCCGTGCCGACGATGAAACCTCGTAGGACTGCTTTTATTAATCTTCATTGCGTTCGCTCCATAAGTTGTTGTTTGTTTAGAATCCCGTTTGTATGTCACTTCACTGGATGACACATGCGATCCCATGCACCGGTATGAGCCACTGACTGCGTGTGAAAGGGGTGCCAGTTAGAAGTAGCAGCGGTCTTGTGGTTCACCAATGCAATTCACGGCTACGCGTCTCGATACAGTCCGCAAGTTTTATGGAATGAGTGATTTACGTGGGGATCATGTGTCGCGATACAGTGAACGCCGTGTTAATATTCATGCGGGGTTCATGCGCTGCTGCTGTAATCATCTCGGACCCAATGAATCGAATGAAGCGAATGCCTGAGGTTCTTGGATCGTCGTCTCCTCAAGTTGCTCTTGCCGCGGATTGGCCATCACTTGCCCACCGCGAACTGGTGAGCCGCATTGTGATCTCGCCCACGTTTGCCAAAAGTGAGCGTCTCTGCTCGCTGCTGACGTATGTCTGCGACATGGCCCTGAAGGGTCGCGACTCCGAGATCAATGAGCAGAAGATCGGCCATGCGGTCTTTGGGCGTTCGCTGGACTATGACTCCTCCATCGACGGTATCGTGCGCACACAGGCCAGCCGCCTGCGTCAGCGGCTCGATCTGTACTTTCAGCACGAGGGCGTCGATGAGCCGGTGCGCATCGTCATTCCCAGAGGCAGCTATGTGCCGATCTTTGAGTCCCGGCCCATCGCCGAGCCGCCGCAGATGCCCGAGCTTCAACCTGCGGCGAGTGCTCCTTTAGCGCCGATGGCACCGCCATTGGAGATGCTCTCCGACAGGCAGCACCCCGGAAGCAATATGGCTTTGTGGGCTCTTTGTGGTGTGCTAGCCCTGGCGCTCGCCGCGATCCTGCTGCGTGACTACACGCGACGCGATACGAGTGCGTCCCGGATAGCGGCCCACCCGCTCTGGGGACAGATGTTCTCGTCGAAGTATCCGACGCTGGAGGTGCCGGGGGACTCGGGGCTGGTGATGTATCACAACTTCGATGACCGCGACATCTCGCTGAACCAGTATCTGCTCGGGGATTATCGCAGTGCCAAGGCAAACTCAGTGATGCACTCGTCCGCGTCGGAGTGGCCAAATGTGCAGGTCGAAGTTGCCACCCGGCGTTACACCTCGATCGTCGATCTTGAGGCCGCTGCAACGCTGGCCCAGATTGCGCAGTCGGCCCATAGCACCATGCAGGTTCGTTACGCGCGCGATCTGCGGCCGAACGACCTGAAGGCCGGAAACGTTATCTTGATCGGAGCCTTCGAGGCCAACCCGTGGGTTGAGCTCTTCGAGCGCAATATGAACTTCTCGCTGCACAACAATCGCAAGGCGCATGTGTTCTCCGTCCTGAACCGCTCGCCGAACGCCGGTGAACCGACTCATTGGGAGTCGGCTGGCAACGATCCGCAGCGGCGTGTCTATGGCCTGGTCGCCTTCATGCCGAACATCTCGAGAGACGGCAATGCATTGATCGTCGAGGGCACCTCGATGGCGGGCACGGAGGCGGCGTGGGACTTCGTCTCGGACGACACGGAGCTGCTGCCATTTCTGAAGCGGATCAAACGGCCTGATGGCACGATTCCGCACTTTGAGCTGCTGCTCGAGACGCAGAACATGAGTTCGAGCGCGGTGCATAGCAATCTGCTGGCATGGCGGATCACGAACTGATCCTTCGCTTTGTACGGCGCTCGTCTGCGGCGAGTTACTTGAAGAATTGCAGCAGTACGCCTGCAAGCATTCCGAAGGCGGAGAGCACGCGAACCCACTCCAGCGCGTGTCGTTCAAACTGGAGGTCTTCAAGCGTTCTGCGATACGAAGTATTCTCGATATCCATCTGATTCTTGATGGCTCGGCAGAGGAAGTCGCGCTCCCACCAGAAGGTGGCGAGGAAGACCGCCGTGGCTATAGCGAGCAGTGCAGCGCCGATGAGCCTAAGACTCATAGTTATCTGTCAGGCCACTAGGGATGGCAGCTTTGAAAGTTGGAGGAGGCGTCGGCGCGGGTCGGGTTGCAGAGCGGTGAGTAGGATCGCATTCCTCCCTCCAACTGCTTCTGCTTCAGCGTCTCCATCTGCAGTTGCTGATAGCCGTTTGCCGCTGCCGAGCCGCCGCCGCTCTGGCTCTTGCGATAGGCGGTCATGGCGGAAAATGCCATTACTTCGGCGAGCCGCACCTGCTGCTCCACGGGATCGGGCGATGCCAGGATCTTGGCCCGGTAGGTTTGCACAAACGACGCTAATTGCTGCTGGTTGGTGTGCGCGAAGTAGCTGTTCAGGTAGGGCTGGTTGTGCTCGATGCTGGCCAGTCCCTGGCGCATTCCCTGGTCCATGCCGGGATAATCCTTCGGGATGGCGCGGCGCATCTGCGCGATGAACTGAGGCCCCGGAGGCGATATGTGGAAGAGCGTAGCTCCATAGGCGTTGGCACGCTGGAGTGCTTGCAGGCTCGCGTCGCTGAGGACGGGCTGTGATGCCTGCGGCGGTGCCCCGGCCAGGCAGGTACTGATGCTGAAGCAGAGGCACAGCAAGCTGCAGAGCTTGAGGATCGTTGGTTGGAAGCGCATCACCCCTCCATGCAATCGACAAAAGAATAGGGCGCTTACGTTACATGATGAAAAACGAAGTCCATGCTGCTGTGTCGCTGCATGAAAATAAGCAGCTACCGCCGCTTCCTTTGCAAGAAGGAAGCGGCGGTAGTTGGGAAGAGCTTTGTTGGGTTACTTCGGCTCGACGTGTGCGTTAGCCGCGGTTCCGGGGAAGGCTACCTCGTCCGGCGATGTCGTGACCGTGCCGTACTTGGGGTTGATATAACGCTCGAGGAAGACAAGCTCCTTTTGCATGGCATCGAGCCGGTGGGCAGGATTGGACAGGCCGTGAAGCTCGTTGGGATAGGTGAAGTAGAAGTAAGTCTTATGGTTGGCATGAAGCGCTCTTGCAAACGCGGCGGCTTCACCGGGAGGAACCTGGGGATCGTTCTCGCCGTGGATAATCATCAGCGGGGTCTTGATCTTATCGACCGAGAGCAGCACGTTGGCCTTGGCGTAGACCTCCGGCTTCTCCGTGGGAGTGCCGCCCATCTTCATCATCCAGCGCACGGCGGAGTGCGGGTTGGTGCGGTAGACGAACATCTCGCGGTCGACGACACCGGCCATCTGGATGGCAGCGGCAAAGAGATCGGGATACCGCGTGATGGCGTAGCCGACCATGGTGCCGCCGTGGCTGAGGCCGCAGATGGCGATGCGCTTGGGATCGGCGAGGCCGCGGTCGATCAGGTACTGCGCGCCTGCGGCTACATCGTCCGTCTCGCCGCCGTTCGAGTCTTCAACGTTGAGGTTGCGGAAGGCTTCACCGTATCCCGAGCTGCCACGATAGTTGGGACGAAGCACGATGTAGCCAGCCTGTGCGAGGTACTGGTACTGAGGCCAACCGGCGTCGCGGTCGAAGTCGAAGTTGTCCTGCCCCTCGGGGCCGCCGTGGATGAAGAGGATCGTGGGTAGCTTGGTGCCGGGCTTCATGTTGGGCGGCGTGTAGAGCAGACCGGCGATCTCTTTGCCGTCCTTGCTCTTCCATGTGACGCGCTGCGGCACCTGCGCGCTCGAAAAGTTCGTCGGCGTGGTGTGGGTCAGGTACTTAGGCGTGGATGCGGATAGATCCTGCACGAGGAGGTCGGGCGATTCAATCGGCGACTGATGATTGAAGTAGATGCTCTTGCTATCCGGAGCCCACTGTGGGCGGGCAGACATGCCGGGGACATCGAACTTCGTCACTAGTTTTGCGGTGCCGCCTTGCGCCGGTATCACCCAAAGGTTGGTGGCTTCGAGCAGGTCACGGTTCGAGATGAATGCGATGCTCTTGCCATCGGGTGAGAACGCGGGGTTCTCATCTTCAAACGAGCCGTCGGTGATCTGCTTGGGAGCGCCGCCCGTCTTGGGCAGAAGATAGATGTGGTTCCAGCCGGAGTTCTGCAGCACGGTGGCAATCGTCTTGCCGTCCGGGGACCATGTGACACCGCGAATGGACCAGCCGCCGCCACGGTCGATGGGAGAGGTGTACAGCACCACAGGAGCGCCGACAGGCTGGCCTGCCTTGGGGTCGAACTTGATGAGGTTGATGCGGCCGCTGAAGTACTCTTTGCCATTGCTGGTGTAGACGATCTCGTCGCCACTCGGCGACCACTGGCCGCTCTGGGCCTCGTCGTGCGGAGGGGTGATGAAGGTCGTCTCGCTGCCATCGACGCTGACGACCATCAGGCTTGCGGTGCCACGGCGTCCGCTCGCGAAGAGTATCCAGTGGCCGGAGGGTGACCACTCAGGGCTGCGGTCGCCGGACTGGCGCGGGTCGCCACCGGCTCCGGTGCCGGGGGTGGTAAGACGGTGCGGGGCTCCGCCACTGGCCGAGACCACGAAGATGCCGCCCTGGCTGGCGTAGGCGATGCTCTTGCCGTCGGGCGACCAGGCCAGGCCGGACTTGGCTCCGGCGGTGCTGGTAAGGGTTACGGGCCATCCGCCCTCGGAGGGCATCAGTTGAATCTGTCCGGCGCGGGCGAGCGCGATGGTCTTGCCGTCAGGAGAGAGCGCGGAGTCGCCGATGGGGTCGGCGGAGAAGAGATCCTGCAAGGTAAGCCGAGGACTCTCTTCTGCGACGGCTAAGCCACCAGTGGCGAGTGGAAGAAGCAGGGCAAAGCAGGCAAGGTTGTGGCATAGCCGACGAAGCGGATACATGATGATTCCTTTCATCAATAGAGTTCAACAGGGCAGTGCGGCGGCATGAGCTGCCGCCGCACCGCTGGTTAGAAGCGATAGCGCACGCTGAACTGCGCCGAACGAGGTGCCTGGATCGTTTGCAGCGTACCAAAGGTCGCAGTGGCGGAGCTATTGGTGCCGTTTACAAACTGCTGTCCCGCGCCCTGGTTGGTGATGTTCAGGATGTTCATGTCAGCCTCGATCGACTGTCGATCAGTGAGTTTGAACTCACGTCCGACGAGCGCGTTCAGCTGGATGAGCCAGGGGCAGAAGATCTGCCCGATACCGCGATTCGCGTACTTGAAGCGGTAAGTCGTCGCCAGTGGGTTGGATACGGTGCGGCCATTGACGGACAGGGTCGCGGGTCCATGGGAGCCATCGTAGCTGGCCAGGGTCAGGGTGACGGGGCCGCCAGGAGTGCCGGACTGGGCCGTGAAGACGCTGGCCACACGCAAGTTCCAAGGCGCGCGCCAGGTGATGCCGGTGCGCTCCTGGTGGCGTTGCCACATGCGGTTGCGAGTGTCGCCCGTGTAGTCGTTTGTCGGGTTGCTCGAGATGTTTCCACGCACGGAGCCGAGTCCGGCGTTGTTCGCGAACTTCGTCGGCTCAAGGATCGCCGCTGGATCAAAGGGCTGGAAGGTTCCGGCGAGATGATCGGGCGAGTAGGTGTAGGTGCTGAAGATTTGCAGCTTCTTCGTCTGCTTGCTGGCCGTCATCTCGATGCCCTGGTAGACGAACCAGTTCCAGTGGTTGTTGGTGACGTAGAAGGTATTGTTGAGCGCCGGATTCACCAGACCGCCCCAGACCGTGCCCGTTGAGGTCGTGGTGTAGATCTGGTTGGTGTCGTACTCGGCCGGACGGTCTCGGTACTCGCGGTCGATGTAGCTGACGTCGATCAGCACCTGGCCAGGCAACTGGGTGCGATAGCCCACCAGCCACTCTCGCACAAAGCCCTGATGGCGGCCCGGATCGAAGGTCTTGCCCGGCGTCAGGGCGGTGCTGCCCGGAGTCACAAAGGTGACGACTCCCGTGGGATTTGTAACCGTTGGTGTTTCGTAATAATTATCCGTGGTGGTGACGGTGCTGGTGCCGGCCGTGCCGAGATAGCTGAAGTTGGTAATGTCGGTCAGCTTCGTCCAACTGGCGCGGATGACGTTCTTCTCGTTCTTGGTCAGGATGTAGGCGGCACCGACGCGAGGCGCGTAGTTCCACGAGTGTTGGATGACGACCTTGAAGATCTCATCTTTAGCCGAAACCCAGTCCGGACGCAGACCGCCGGTCAACGTCAGGCGGCGGAAGGGACGCCAGCGATCCTGGATGTACCAGGCATAGTCGTTGGCGGCAGTGTATGCAGCCAGATTGCTGCTCTGGTTGACCGACTGCGTATGGAAGACGGTGTAGCCTGACGCGGGATTGTTGGGGTCCTTGAGAACGGCATCCTCCTGGATCAAATTGCCGTTGTTGGCGTAGAGCACGGTCTCCTTGGTGCGCTCGTGCGGCTCGAGATAGAAACCCGCCTCCATCTCATGCGTGCCCCATCCTTTCGGAATGTAGTAGGTCACATCGCCGCTGATGGTGGGCTTGCGCGCCGGCTCCAGCGTGATGGAGCTCAGATTGTTAAGCGTGGCTAGAGATGATCCCTGGCCGATGAGCTTACCGGCGGAGAGGGAGTTCGTTGCATAGACATCAACCTCAGGCAACGCGCCTACACCTCCAATAGATTCGGCACTGTGGTTGTAGCTCTTGTTGTTGAACGAGGCGAGGAAGCGCGTGGTCAAGCGGTCGTTCCACTGCGAGATGAGGCGCGCGCCGTAGGCTCCGCCGCCGTACTGCGTACGGTTGATGTTCGCCGCGTACCACTGGGAGTTCGCGTCCTGCCTGCGGCTGTCGTACTGGAAGAGGCCCATAAGCCGGTGCTTCGGAGTGAGTTGGATGGTGGTGTTGGCCAGCGAGACGAAGCCGCGTGCCTCGTTATCGAACGGGCTGTAGGTTGGATCGATGCCTGTCAGGTAGGCGCTTTGACTCGCCGTGCGGCTGATGCCGTCGTTGCGGTTGATATAGCGGCCGGAGAAGAAGAACCAGGCGCGCTCGCGCTTGATGGGACCACTCAAGGTAAAGTCCGGCTGCTCGGTGGTCGTCTGGGAACTGACGCCGCCGGGGGTGTTGCTGCCGTTCAGCGTCCTGAGTCCCATCAGGTAGTAGACCGTGCCGTGGAACTTATCGCTGCCGGTTGGCGTGCCCAGGTTGATGACCATGCCCATGGCGGCGGGAGAGGATGCGTCGTTAGCTCCGGTCTTGATCTGGATATCGCCGACCGACTCGTTGGCAATGCTGATGGAGTTGGAAGGCCAGTTTTGCTGAAAGCTGCCGATGTCCATACCGTCCATCAGGACCGCGTGATTTTCATTCTCCGAGCCACGCAGAAAGTAAGTCTGGCCGCCCTCGGCGTCGCTATTGGCGCTGATGATACCGGGAGTTACCTGCAAGGAGTCGGACCAGTCATGACGGACAGTAACTGGAATATTCCGGAGTAACTCGCCGCTAAGATTGACGGCCTGCTCGGCGCTCTGGGTGTCGATCAGAGGAGCGTCACCGGAGACCTCGACCGATTGCGTCTCCGATCCAACCTTGAGCCCGATATCGACCGTGACGTTGAGTCCGGCGCTTACGATCAGGCCAACGCGCACGAACTTCTCGAAGCCCGGCATCGTGGCTTCCACGGTGTAGTCCACGCCGATGGGTAACTCGATCAGGCGATAGTTACCTTCAGCGTCACTTACTGCTTTGAAGGTTCCACCTACCGTGGGGCAGTGCGCGAGGATCTGGACTCCAGGCAGGATCGCCCCGGAGTTATCCGTGACCCGGCCATAGATGCTGCCATCCGCGGATGTCTGTGCCAGAGTCATGCTGGAGGCGAAGAGAAATAACATTAGGAGAACGACTAACTTCCTCGGCCCTGTCAGGAGGGAAGCATAAAAAGCGGACAAGGCGCCCAGGTAAGATGGCGCGATATATTCAACGGTGACTGTTCGGTCTACTGGCATGAAGCTGCTCCTGAAATGACAGATGTGTTGCTGCCCATCGAGGCTTGACTAAGTACGTCGCCGCGTATGGAGCTGGTCGGCCTGAATCGGCGGTCTGTGTGGGCCTGGAATACCATGGGCGTCCCAGGGCAGCGGCATTGCAATTGCCGCTGCTAATTCGAACAAACAGATCTCTAGAGAGAGGCAGCTTTAGACCGGAGTGCCAGATGATCTACAGGGGACTGCGAACTTCTCTATGCTGATTTTTGGGTGTGGCCAGTATGAGATATCACCGATCAGACACAGGGGCAGTACTCTCCCTGCATCTAAGTTCCGAAGGCTCTTCGATGGATTTCTCTATCGAGTAACTCGAAACTCTAGTGCAGACAGACGGCACTGAAAACTGGTTTACCTGTGTATCTGATTGTGAAGCGGAGGAGTGTCCGGTGGTGCGGTGTTAGCAACAACAACAGGCGATATCGGACGACGCATTTACCGCGCGCATGTCCTGGAGTCCGGAGATAAAAAACCGTAGCTTCATAATCGCCCTTGATGTTGCGTGTTGGAGCGATGCTATAGGAGCTGCGTCCAAAGATCAATATCTAACTTGCTTGCGCTTGAGTTACTGGTCTCTAGTCCTGTCTTATCTGGGCTTCCCCAACCAGCGTCGTGTGGCTCATCGATAGGGCGGGTCTGAGTTATGCAGAACTTATAAGATGGCTATTTTGCATATTAGATCTGATATATCAGTTTTCTGGGTTGGCTTAAGTTACTCATGTGGCTGGGTGGATGCTCTTCGATAATGGGGTGGCAGTTATCCATGTTCGAAGGAAAGCACAACATAGCCATAACGCATGTTTAGACAGGCTACGTTGTCACCTCGGACTTAGCAGTAATTGGTATGGTTGATATCGGCGCTCGGCCACGCTGCTTCGGTTGCGACCCCAGATGCTCCCGCGTCTGTCAGGGGCTCCGTATTCAGTGTCCATGAATCTCCTGCGTACTCGGATATAGATTTCAGTCAGGTCGTACCAGGGCTCAGCCATGTGGGGAAAAGCACAGGCAAGCCCGATATCCTCGCATGGTAGCCAGCGACTAACTCTTTCCTTTATGACAATCGAGTAAATGGAGGGTTTGGCCGGGATGTATCGTGCCATTGTCCTCTCTATGCGATCTTCGTATTTCTGGGGTTTTCGCATATTTTTGCGATGTATCGTACGTGTGGCGGTGAATTGGCTTCCATGCCGTAGTCTCCAGTGATATCTCTTTGGCGTGAAGATCCCAACCACCCCCCAGAATCTGCCTTCTCAGGAACATCCTCTTCTCTCACGCCGGAAGCTGCTCCAGGGTGCCTCGCGCATCGCGGCTGCCGCAGCAGCGCGTGCCATCATGCCTGCCAACGTGCAGCGCGCCCTGGCCCAGGGACCACCTCGTCGCGGCGGCTTGCAGGATATCAAGCACGTCGTCATCCTGATGCAGGAGAACCGCTCCTTCGATCACTACTTCGGCACCATGGCCGGTGTCCGCGGCTTTGACGACCCTCACGCGCTGAAGCAGGAGAACGGCCTGTCCATCTTCCATCAGCCGGATGCCGTGAGCGCCGAAGGTCACCTTCTCCCCTTCCATCTTGATACCCACTCCAGCAGCGCCCAGAAGATTCCCTCGACCAGCCATGCCTGGGCCGTGCAGCACGAGGCCTGGAACGGCGGCCGCATGGATCGCTGGCTGCCCGCGCACCGCAAGGCCGATGGCCATCACGGTCCCTATTGCATGGGCTACTACACGCGTTCGGATATCCCCTTCCAGTTCGCCTTGGCCGACGCGTTTACACTCTGCGACGGCTATCACTGCTCCGTCATGGGCCCCACCTGGCCCAACCGCATGTACTGGATGACAGGAACGATTGACCCGGAGGGCGCCCACGGAGGGCCGATCATCAAGAACATGGCTCCGCCCGAGGGCTACACCTGGACTACCTACCCGGAGCGGCTGGAGCAGGCCGGTGTGAGCTGGAAGGTCTACGCGCAGGAGCAGCACTTCGGCTTCAACATGCTGGGCAACTTCAAGGTATTTCGCGAGGCCGCCAAGGACTCCCCGCTGTATACGAAGGGAATGGCCGCCGGTCCCATCGGTCAGTTCGAGTACGACGCGATGAACGATAAGCTGCCTGAGGTCTCCTGGATCATCACGACCGAGCTGCAATCGGAGCATCCGAACGCGATGCCTGCCGACGGAGCCGCCTTCATCGCCAGCAAGATCGACGCGATCGCCGCCAACCCGGACGTCTGGGCCAAGACCCTCTTCATCATCAGCTACGACGAGAACGACGGTCTCTTCGACCACGTCCCCCCGCCGGTCCCTCCTGCTGGAACTCCCCGCGAGTTTGTCGACGGCCTGCCGATTGGTGGCGGTTTTCGCGTGCCCTGCTTCCTCATCTCGCCCTGGACCGCCGGTGGCTGGGTCTGCCACGACACCTTCGATCACACCTCGATCCTCCAGTTCCTGGAGAAGTTCACTGGCGTTCGAGAGCCGAACATCAGTGACTGGCGCAGGAAGACGTTTGGGGATCTTACCTCGGCTCTACGCCTTACGCGGCCATCCTATCGCGGTCCATCGCTGCCTGACACCGCAGGCCCTTTGAACCTGGCTCGCTACGAAGCGGCGACCTTCCCGCTGCCGGAGATTCCAGACAAGAAGCAGGTGCCGCCAACCCAGGAGAGGCGCTCACGGCCGAAGCGATAGCCGTCGTGCCGACCACAGCCGGTCAACCAGCCACGGGGCAGGGAAGCATGAAGTTCAACAGGAGATGGGCTCTTGCTGCTCTGAGGGAAGGATCGGGCGGCCTGCTCTACTGGACGTAGAAGCGGGTCGCGATGATCTGAGCCTCTGGAGCGGTTGCACCGATACTATTCGTCTCCACCAAAAGCTCGAACGGCTTCAGCGATCCATTCGGCAACGTCGCCTGTTGCAGAATAGGCTTGATCGCCTTTGCATTAAACAGTGTGTCGGCTGCGGCCTGGGTGGCCGCCATGTTGAGCCCCTGGATAATCAGCACATGACCCGCACCATCCCCCTCCGGTAGATAGGCGATGGTGCCATAGGTGCGATTGGGCTTCTCATTGGTTCCGTTGCGATAGATCGCCTGCTCGGAGTCGATTGGGTGTAAGTTCACCACAAAGGACTGGTCTACCTGCGGCGTGTACTCCAGCCTGAAGTTCAGCCGCTTTTCGAACAAGGACACCCAGGGGTTCGTATGCGCCGAGCCCAGCAGAATGGAGTTCGAGTTTTTGATATCCTCTGCCGTGATTCCTCTTGCATAGCGAACCTGGGTCCGATTGGCGATAAACTCCGGCAGGCGCGTCAGCATCGACGTTATATCCAGATCGACGACGCTTGTATAGTGCTGCCTGCGCAGATCATTCAGGTTCCCGGGATCCATTCCCGGTGGAGCATGTAGTTCGGCGGGGTACGCTCCATTCGCATACTCCTCCAGGCTAACCAGGTGGCCGCTAAGATTCTCGAGGATGCCCAGACCGCTGTCGGCCGGCACAATCAGCGTATTCCGATTGCGTTGGAACATCTGTGCCCAGACCGCATGGGCAGCGCTCTGGTCCTGCTGCGCCTGCATGGACCGTATCCCCAGCCAGCCGGCTGTGGCCAGCACGCCTCCGATCACCATGCCCAGCAAGGTTGAAAGCCACGCTGGCCGCCAAGGCTTCGCCGTTGTCAAAGCACCATAACTGGATACCGGCGGAACCGCGATAGCATGAGGCCTTGCTGAAGTCCGGTCCTTCTCTCCATTCTCCGGCGGGTGTGTCCCGGCAGCCCCTTGCTGTGGATCGGGGCTGGAATAAAACGTAGGGATGTATCCGCCCCTGGGGATGACGATCCGCATCGGCTCATCCCGTCCCTCTCCGTCGAAGTACTCGTCGAGCCTCTTGCGCAGCAGGCGCGCATAACTGCGCACGATATTGTCTTCGCCGGGGTTGTAGCCCGTGGAGCGGTTGAAGATCTGGGTGCCGATCCGCTGTTCGGTGATCTCCTGCGTATCCCCCGTAAGGTACTGCTCGCACACATACAGCAGAAACCTGGGCAGAAACTCGGACTTGCAAAACCCTTTGCTGGCCGCGACCCGGCAGGCCAACTGCCACTCCGGTCCTGAGAGCGAGCCTTCGCGATCCACTGCTCTGTCTACTGTCCTGTCCAGCGGCTGCTCTTCTTCCAGTATTACTCCTGCCGCACTGTGCGAACGGGAGACGGCAGCACCTTCGGACCTGGTCCGAAAGCCCTCAGGGCCCTCTCCGTAAGTCTGTTCGCGAGGATTCGGCATGTCCCTAGCGTAGTCCTCTTAGATGAATTTCCTATAAACGCCCGGACCGCCTGCATCGCGTATCTCCCTGAAATATAGAGGGGTGAAGCAGGGGTGAGCCTACAGGGTGCGCGCTTAAATCCACATGGAACACCCTTTTGCGTCTTCCTGGAACCTGACCATGATCAATCCACCAGCACCTATTGATGTGGTTCGCAGACAGCGCCGGAGGCCCCCGCCTGCAGACTACCCACCCACTTCTTCAACCCGAATAAGAGAATTTTGGAGTTATTTGTGAAACGTCTCTTTTGGTTAGCGACATTTGTTTGTCTCCTGGTCCTGAACTCTACGCCGATATTCGCCCAATTCGAAACGGCATCCGTCCTTGGTTATGTCCGGGATGCCTCAGGCGCAGTATTGCCCAACGCCGCTGTCTCGCTCGTCAACCAGGAGACCAAAGCCATCGTCACGGCCAAGACCAGCGCCCAGGGTTCCTACGAGTTCACGGACGTCAAGATCGGTGAATACAAGGTTACAGCCCAGTCCGACGGCTTCGATCTCAGCGCCACCCAGCCCTTCCGCGTCACCGTCAACGCCCACCAGCGCGTCGACATTGCTCTGAAGATTGGCTCCGCAAACCAGACTGTCACGGTCAGCGACGCAGCCGCACTCCTCGAGACCGACTCCAGCGAGCGTGGCCAGATCATCGGAACCCGCGAGGTCGAGAACCTTCCGCTCAACGGCCGCGCCTACGCCGACCTTGCCGCCCTCGTCCCCGGCGTTCGCCGCAACCTGCTCGAGAACTCCACCGACTCCAGCCGCGATGCCTCCTTCAACGTCAACGGGCAGCGCAGCGAGTTCAACAACTTCCTTCTCGACGGCGTCGACAACAACGCCTACGGCACCTCCAACCAGGGCTTCTCCAACCAGACCATCCCGCCTTCGCCTGACGCCATCGACGAGTTCCGCGTCGAAACCGACAACTACAGCGCCGAGTACGGCCGCTCTGCCGGAGCCGTCGTCAACGTCAGCATCCGCAGCGGTACGAACAAGTTTCACGGCAAGGCCTACGACTACATCCGCAACACGGTTCTGAACGCCGTCGGTCCCTTCACGCCGCCGTCCAACCCGCTCACCGGCAAGCCGCAGAAGCCGACCCTGATCCGTAACCAGTTCGGCGGCACCTTCGGCGGCCCCATCTGGAAGGACCACACCTTCTTCTTCGGCGACTACGAAGGCACTCGCCAGGTTCAGCACTCGCCCATGTCGGCAACGGTCCCGACGGCGAACCAGAATGGAACCAGCGCCCTCGCCATTGCTAACGGCGGTTACACCTTCATCACGGGTAAGACCAACGAGAACGGCACTCCGATTCCCCTCATCAACCCGCTTACCGGCCAGGTCTATACCAACGGTGTGATCCCCTTCAGCGACCCGTCGGTCTCCTCCTTCGCCAAGGGCGTTCTCGCGGCTCTGCCGTCGTCCAACGTCCCCGGCTCGCCGTACGCCAACAACTACTCCTCGCAGCCTGCCGACACGCTCACCGACAACAAGTTCGATGTCCGCGTCGACCAGACCTTCAGCCCGCGCACCACGGCCTTCGTCCGCTACAGCCAGCACAAGGGCACCATCATCTCGCCGCCCAGCATCCAGGGACCGGCCGGTGGTAACAGCAACGGTACTGTCGACATCTTCAATCAGCAGATCGCCGGCGGCGTCACCCACTCCTTCACGCAGAACTCGATCCTCGACGCCCGCTTCGCCTTCACCCGTACCGACGGCGGCAAGTTCCCCTACGGCCAGAACCTGCCCAGCCTGATGACCGGCATCCCCGGCCTTCCGACCGATCCTCAGGTTGTCCGCAGCCTCAACGACCAGAGCGTCAACGGGTTCACGCAGTTCGGCAACCAGAACAGCAACCCGCAGTATCAGAACCCCTACATCTACAATCCCAAGCTGAACTACACGTTCATCCACGGGCGCAGCACCTATAAGATCGGCTACGAGTACCAGGCCATCTTCACCACCATCGACGACTTCAACCCGACCTTTGGCATCGACACCTACAACGGCGGCTTCAGCTTCAACGGCGTTCCCGCCTACGGGACCACTGCTGCGGTTCCCGGCACCTCTGCCGGTCTCAGCTCGGCCGATACCGGCACCAAAGAGGCAGCCTCGCTGGCCGACTTCCTCTTCGGCGCGCGCGATACCTACCAGCTCAATAACTTCGTCAACGTCCACGTCAACCAGCGGATGCACAACTTCTACTTCCAGGACGATATCCGGGTCAACTCCCGGCTTACCGTCAACGCCGGTCTGCGCTACGAGCTGGTAACGCCGCAGTGGGAGTCGAGCAACAAGCTCGCCAACTACGACCCGGATACGAAGTCGCTCATCACTGCCACCCCTGGCTCCATCTACAACCGCGCTCTGGTCAACATGCCCAAGCTCGACTTCGCCCCGCGCTTCGGCTTGTCTTTCCAGGCCACGCCGAAGACCGTGATCCTGGCGGGTTATGGACTTGGCTACGCGCAGTTCAACCGTGAGGGCGGCGAGAACCTGCTCGTTTACAACTTGCCCGCCATCGTCAACACGAACATCGTTCAGGCGCCGCAGTTCGCCCTGCCCACCGTCATCACGCAGAAACCGGAGACCACCTGTACCGCTGCGCAGGCCGGAACAGCCTTCAACTCCGCCAACCCCAACCCCTGCTTCCGCACTACCTCGCAGGGTTATCCCACCGGCTTCACCGACCCTGCCAATGTGACCGCGGCCAGCAACCTCAGCACGCAGGCGCGTTATATCCCCAAGAACCTGCCCACGGGATACGTGCAGAGCTATCACCTCACCGTGCAGCGTCAGCTCAACAGCAACACGACCTTTGAGGTCGCCTACGTTGGTGAGCATGGCGTCAAGATCCAGGTGCTCGCCGACCTGAATCAGTCCGAGGCCAATCCCGTTACTGCCACCTGTAATGGAACGGGCGCGGTGGGCAGCACCTCTGGCTGCCTCAGCGTTGCGGCACGTCGTCCCATCTCCAACTTCACCACCATCGAAGAGACTCTTCCCGATGGCTTCCTCACCTACAACGGTATCCAGACCAAGCTGGAGCACCGCACCAGCCACGGTCTCTACCTGTTGAACTCCTTCACCTGGTCGCGCGCGCAGGACAACGGCGAGGGCCACCTCGAAGAGGTGTCCGGAGATAGCGGACGTATCAACCTGGCCAACCCGATCGGCGACCGTGGTCCCTCCGGCTACAACCAGCCGCTGAACGAGATTCTCTCGCTCGTCTACGACCTGCCTTACGGCAAGGGACGTATGTTCGGTGGCAACGCGCCTCTTCTGATGCAGGAGCTTCTGGGTGGGTGGCAGGTTACGGCCATCAACAGCGCCAGCAGCGGCACGCCGGTCAACATCACCTACTCGCCGAACAGCGCCCAGTCGGTCAGCACCATTCTGGCGCAGCGGCCCAACCAGATCTCGAACAACGTCATCATCCCGAAGAAGGATCGTGTCAAGGCGAATGGCAATCAATCCTTCGTCGCTTTGAACAGCGCGGCGTTCGCGATTCCGGACAACAATCATCCCTATGGCAATGTCGGACGCAACTCGGTCCGCTTTGACGCCTTCTATCAGCTCGATATGGGTCTTCACAAGCAGTTCCCGCTCTATCCTGCGGGCACCTCGTTCGACTTCCGGGTCGAGGCCTTCAACATCCTTAACCAGACCAACTACGCCTATCCGCAAAGCAGCGTTGGCGCCAGCACCTTCGGCACCGTAAACGCGGCTACCACCTTCCCGGCTCGTATCCTGCAGTTCGCCGGTAAGATCATCTTCTAACCAGCACCACAGAGGGGTTCAACATGGACCGCAGACAGTTCACTGCCCTCGGAGCTGCATCGCTCGGCAACCTGCTCACCCGGAAACTCTGGGCTGAGCAGGTCCGGGCGGCAGCTTCACCCGACAAATTCTACTTCGCCCTCGTCGCCGACACCCATATCATCGACGACTTCTACGTCAAGGGTAGCGAGAACGGCGTCGAAGACAACGAAAGCATCCTCGTCACTACGCCGCGCTTCACCTCGGCCCGCGACCTCATCAACTCGCTCAGCCCCGCCATCGAGCAGACCTTCCTCGTCGGCGACTTCTTCCACAACTACCCCTCCACCGACTACGACTTCTACTTCAAGAACACCACCCGGCTCGACCACGCCAAGACCATCGTCGATGGCTTCAAGATGCCCGTCCACCTTGGTTTCGGCAATCACGACTACGACGTCAAGCGCGTGGACCGCGAGATGAGCCACCGTCTCTTCAAGGCCAAGTTCAACGCCGAGCCTTATTCGGTTGTGGACTACAAAGGTTACAAATTCATCCATCTGAATAACTTCCTCGGCAGCACCCAGGACCGCACCTCCGCCGATTTCCATCCCGGTGTCGGCTCTCTGGGCGAGACACAGCTTCATTGGTTCGAGGCGCAGCTTCAGCAGCACAAGCCCACCTTCGTCTTCATCCATTACCCGCTCATCCAGGACCAGCCCACAGAGTTTGCCGACTACGGCCTGTATCCACTTCTGAAGAAGTATCAGGACACCATCCAGCTCGTCGTCTCCGGCCACCAGCACAAGTGGGTCGACTACAAACACAACTACGGCCCGCAGCACTACATCATGGCCGCCACCCGCTACGACCCCAACGCCTACATGCTCATGGAGGTCGACACGAAGAAGGCCACATGGCGCTTTATGAACGAGAGCCTCGTCGAGTGGTCTACGCACTACAGCAAGCCCTGGCAGGGTCAGAGCCTGTGATCCGCCTGCTTCCGTTTGAAAGCTAGTCTGTTCTTCCAAAGGCACGGCTTCGGCCGTGCCTTTGACTGCCCGCGATCCATGCACTTTCCAGCCACTCCAGACAGAGGATCATCCATGAACCGCACGCTCTCTACCCTCGTCCTCGCCGCCTCCCTCACCGCCGCGGCCAAGGCACAATCTGCCGATACTGCCATCAAGCTCAACCAGATTCAGCTCATCGGCACCCACAACAGCTACCACGCGGGTATCGCTCCCAGCGAGAGCAAGCTCTGGCAGGGCAAGTACGCCGACGCTTACAAGGGCCTCGACTACCAGCACCAGCCGCTTCCGCAGCAGTTCGACAGCGGTGTCCGCCAGATCGAGATCGACATCTACGCCGACGCCAAGGGTGGACGCTACGCCCATCCCACTGGCCCCAAGAACGTCGAAGCCGCCGGCCTGCCCGCCGACCCCGACTTCGACCCCAAGGGCCTCATGCTCCAGCCGGGCTTCAAGGTTATGCACGTCCAGGATGTCGATTACCGCAGCACCTGCCAGCCCTTCACCGGTTGCCTCCAGCAGATCCGTCACTGGTCCCTCGGCCACCCCAACCATGCCCCTATCTTCATCCTCGTCGAGACCAAGCAGGATCGGCCCGGCAGCACGAATCCTCTCCACCTGACTGAGACCGAGCCCTTCACCGCAGCCACCTTCGACGCGCTCGACGCCGAGATTCGTTCCATCTTCTCCCCCGGCGAGCTCATTACTCCGGACGACGTTCGTGGCCGCTATAAGACCCTCAACGAGGCTGTTCTTGCCGGTAACTGGCCTACCCTCGCCAAGGCCCGCGGCAAGGTCGTCTTCCTCATGGATCAGCACGCCATGACGCCCGTCTACCTCGAAGGTCACGCTGGTCTGCATGAACGCGTCATCTTCACCAACTCCACCCCCGGTGATCCCGATGCTGCCTTCCTGGAGCGCAACGACGGCCCCGCCTCCGACATCTCCGCACTCGTCCGTCAGGGCTATCTCATCCGCGCCCGCACCGACTCCGATACCAAGGAGGCCCGTGTCAACAACACCGCCACGCGCGACGCCATGATTGCCAGCGGAGCCCAGCTTCTCAGCACGGACTATCCTGTCAACGAGCCCGCACGCTGGGATGGCCACTTCGTTGTCACCTTGCCTGAAGGCGGCGAAGCCCGCTGCAATCCTATCAACGCCCCCGCCAACTGCACTCTCGATACCTTAAAAAAATAAGTATCGCCGAAGAGTAGCCCATGTCCCGCAAAGGACATGGGCTACTCATTTTAAGCCGCATCCCAAAAGCAACCCGCTTGAAAAACTAAAAGCCTCCGCTGAGGGAGGCTTCGAACTTATCTCTTGTATGAATCACGGAATCAAAGTGGTGGCCAGAGACGGGATCGAACCGCCGACGCCGGCCTTTTCAGGGCCGCGCTCTACCACTGAGCTATCTGGCCTTGGCATGGCACATCCGTGCTGAGAAACCGCCAAGATGGGTTCCCGCACACTTGCCCGAACGTCTGTCGTACCGGCCTGTGCGGGATAAAACGTTCAGGAGGTAGATCGTACGTCTTGCCGTTGGCCGCTCCTCGCTCTCCGCACCAATGCTGGAGACTGGAAGCCGCCTACGTTGCTTTTACAGTATAGCAACTCCGCTGGGTCGCCGCCAGTACCCCGTGTCTAGACACGGGGTACTGGCGGGAGGATGGGGAAGAGTGCCCACTTTTCTGTTATCCGGGGTCATGGTTATTGCAAATGGTAGTTACTATACTGAACGTTTAGTTTATGATTTCAAAGAAGTAAGCTCCGTTCCGCGCGAGAGAGCAGAAAGCTCCAGCCCACAGCCCTCAGGCAGGAATGACGCACTCCACAGGAGCAGTCCCATGCAGCAGTTGCAGAACGTGCCGCCAACAGACGAGCCCAGGCCGCGTGGCCGCCACAGAAGTCCCGAGGCCAAGGCGGCGATCCTGAAGGCGACGCTCTATCTGTTGGAGCGCAAGACCCTCCGTAAAGTAACCGCTGATGCCATCGCCCAGCGGGCCGGAGTCAGCAAGGCCACCATCTATAAGTGGTGGCCCAACAAGAGCCTGGTGGCGCTCGAGGCCTACCTCGAGGTCATGACCGAGCGCGTCCCGCTGCCCGATACGGGCTCCGCCGAGCTCGATTTCACTCTGCAATTGCAATCCCTCACCGCCTTCTATCTCACTCCACTTGGGCGTATGTTCTGTCAGTTCATCGCCGAGGGGCAGAGCGACCCCGGCTTTCTCGCTCTCTTTCGCGAGCGTTTCCTCTATCTCCGTCGCGATGCGGCTCGTATCATGTGGCGGCGCGGCGTGGACCGCGGCGAGATACGCAGCGAGGTTGACGGCGAGATCGTGCTCGACCTCGTCTACGGTCCCATCCTCTTTCGCCTGCTCGCCGGACACGGATCGCTCAACGATCACGAGGCGGCCGCCATGGTTGAAGTCATTTTTGGGGGTCTTCGTCGCCCCGGTTACCGTCATAAAGGTAAGGCGACGAAAAATAATCGCCTTGTAGTAAACGAGTCCAAACGGCTTGTTTGAATCCAGGCGTTATCGCCTATCATCATATTCTGAACGAGCGGTTTAGTTTTATAATCAAAGCTCGTCGACAACAATTACGTATTGCTCAAACCGAGGAGTCTCCTACTCCTCCAGGCGTCGGGCACGCCGGCCAAAGGAGCCTTGATGTGGATCGTCCGTCTCGCACTCAAGAGACCTTACACATTTGTCGTGTTATCTCTGCTGCTGTTCATCATTGGCCCTGTCGTGATGTTGCGGACTCCGGTCGATATCTTTCCCAGCATCGACATCCCGGTGGTATCGGTCGTCTGGAACTACGCGGGTCTCTCACCTGAACAGCTGAGCGACCGCATCGTCGTCGGCTTCGAGCGCAACCTGACCACGACCGTCAACGACATCGAGCACACCGAGTCGCAGACCCTCAACGGCATCTCGGTCGTCAAGATCTTCTTCCGTCCCTCGGTCGAGATCTCGCAGGCCGTGGCCCAGGTCACCTCTACCGCGCAGACCTCACTGCGCCAGGACCCCGTCGGAACGACGCCCCCGCTGGTCATTCAATACAGTGCCTCGAGCGTGCCCGTCCTGCAACTCGGTCTCTCCGGCAAGGGTCTCTCCGAGCAGCAGCTCAATGACTTCGGAATGAACTTCATCCGCACGCAACTGGCGACCGTGCAGGGTGCATCCGTGCCCTACCCCTACGGCGGCAAGACGCGCCAGGTGCAGGTCGACATCAACACCGCCAAGCTGCAGGCCTACGGGCTCTCCCCATCCGATATCGTCAACGCCGTCAACGCGCAGAACATCATCCTGCCCGCCGGCGATATCAAGATGGGCCATCTCGACTACCAGGTCGAGACCAACAGCGCCCCCACCAGCATTGTCGCGCTCAACAACCTGCCCATCAAGACGCAGAACGGCTCCACCATCTACATGCGCGACGTGGGCAACGTCCGCGACGGCTTCCCGCCCCAGACCAACGTCGTTCGGGTCGATGGCCAGCGCGCCTCGCTTATCACCATTCAGAAGACGGGTAAGTCCTCCACGCTGGACATCATCGCCAACGTCCGCGCGCAGCTTCCGCTCATCGCGGCCCAACTGCCGGAGTCGCTTCGCATGAAGCCCATCTCCGACCAGTCGGTCTTCGTGCGCAGCGCGATCAGCGGCGTCGTTCGCGAGGCCCTCATTGCCGCCTGCCTCACCGCGGCCATGATCCTCCTCTTTCTCGGCAGCTGGCGCTCGACGGTCATCATCGCCGTCTCCATTCCGCTCTCGGTCATCTGCTCGCTGCTCATGCTGGCCGCGCTCGGCGAGACCATCAACATCATGACCCTCGGCGGACTCGCGCTGGCGGTCGGTATCCTGGTCGACGACGCGACAGTAGAGATCGAGAACATCAATCGCAATCTCGAAGAGGGCAAAGAGGTCGAGCACGCCATCCTCGACGGAGCCGCGCAGATCGCGGTCCCGGCCTTCGTCTCGACCATCTCTATCTGTATCGTCTTCGTCCCCATGTTCTTCCTGGGCGGCGTCGCGCGCTACCTCTTCGTGCCCCTGGCCGAGGCGGTCGTCTTCGCCATGCTGGCCTCTTACTTCCTCTCGCGTACCATCGTCCCCACCATGGCCAAGTACCTCCTCAAGGGCCACGAGCACGATCGCGAGGAGCAGGCCAAGGCCAGCCGCAACCCCTTCGTCCGCTTCCAGATCATCTTCGAGCACTACTTCGAGATGCTGCGCACCTGGTACCACGGCCTGCTTGGCATCTGCCTCGAAAACCGCGTCGTCTTCCTCCTCGGCATCGTCGTCTTCTGGGTCGGCTCCATCGCGCTCCTCTACCCCTGGCTCGGCCAGGACTTCTTCCCCTCCGTCGACGGAGGCCAGTTCAAGCTCCACGTGCGCGCCCACACCGGCACGCGCATCGAAGACACAGCACGGCTCTGCGACCAGATCGAAGACGTCATCCGTCAGTCCATCCCGCAGTCCGAGCTGGAGACGATGATCGACAACATCGGCATCCCTTACTCGGGTCTCAACCTCTCCTACTCCAACTCGGCCACGGTCGGCACGGCTGACGCGGACATCCTCGTCACTCTGGGCGAAAAACACCGGCCCACGGCGGAGTACACCCATCTGCTGCGTGACAAGCTCACCCAGCAGTTTCCCGGAACCGAGTTCTACTACCTGCCCACCGATATGGTCAGCCAGATCCTGAACTTCGGCCTGCCCGCCCAGATCGACTTGCAGTTCGTCGGCGCGCAGACCGAGCAGAACCGCCGCCTGGCCGAGCAGATGATGCAGCAGATCAGCCACATCCCCGGCACCACCGACCTGCGCATCCAGCAGCCCTTCAACCTGCCCAAGTGGACCATCAACGTCGATCGTACCCGCGCCCAGCAGGTCGGCTACAGCCAGCGCGACGTCGCAACGGATGTGCTGATCGGCCTCAGCGGCAGCTTCCAGACGCAGCCCACCTACTACCTCAACCCGCAGAACCACGTCAGCTATAACCTCGCGGTCCAGACTCCGCAGTACGACGTACACGATCTGCAGCAGCTACAGAACTTCCCCATCGCCAACAGCGGCTCTTCGCAGCAGCCGCAGATCCTCGGCAACCTAGCCTCCATCGACCGCGGTGCGGAGCAGGGAACCGTAAGCCACTACAACGCCCGCCCGGTCATCGACGTCTACGGATCGGTCGAAGGCACCGATCTGGCCAGCGTGGCCGGCAAGATCGAGAAGATCGTCAGCGACAACAAGAGCAAGCTGCCGCGCGGCACCGAGATCTACGTGCGCGGCCAGATCCAGACCATGCACACCTCCTTCCTCGGACTGGTGCTGGGTCTGCTCTTCTCCATCGTGCTGGTCTACGCGCTCATCGTGGTCAACTTCCAAAGCTGGCTCGATCCCTTCATCATCATCGCGGCCTTGCCCGGCGCGCTGGCGGGCATCGTGTGGTTGCTCTTCCTCACCAACACCCACATCAGTGTGCCCGCGCTCACCGGCTCCATCATGTGCGTCGGTGTGGCCACGGCCAACTCCATCCTGGTCGTCAGCTTCGCCAAGGAGCAGATGGATGAGGGTCTCTCCGCAGCCGAGGCCGCGCTCACGGCAGGCTTCACGCGCTTCCGCCCGGTCATTATGACGGCGCTGGCCATGATGATCGGCATGGTCCCGATGGCCCTCGGTCTGGGTGACGGCGGCGAGCAGAACGCCCCCCTCGGCCGCGCCGTCATCGGCGGTCTGCTGCTGGCCACCTTCGGCACCCTTACCTTTGTCCCGGTCTTCTTCTCCTTCATGCACCGCAACGATCCCATCGTTACGCCGCCCCCACCCGATGGCGAGCAGCCGGTGCGCGCATGAGCTACGAAGAGCATGAAGATCGGTCAGAATCCAGAAACTCGAGCGAACACGGAAACAGTACACAGGAGAAGAGCGCGATGAGCTCCGAACAGCAGAAGAGAGAAGCAGCAGCGAATGCACCCGTGTCCAGGCACAGTGAAGTGCACGGCTTCGAGCAGTTGAAGCAGGAGAACCCGAAGGTCTCGCGCGGATCGCTCCTCGTCCTCGTCCTGATTGTTCTGGTCGTGGCGGCCGTACTCGCCATCTTCGGCATCGCGCGTCGCAAGCACGAAGGCTCCGAGCTTGCGAAGTACACCGATGTCACCGCCGCGCCTCCCGTGGCGCTCGAGAAGCCTGCCTTGCAGCAGACGGCGCAGGAGATCGTCCTGCCCGGCAACGTGCAGGCATTCACCCTCGCGCCCATCTACGCCCGCACCACCGGCTACGTCAAAACCTGGTCCCACGACATCGGCTCCCACGTGCGCAAGGGCGACCTGCTCGCCATCATCGAGACGCCCGAGCTTGACCAGCAACTCGCTCAGGCCAAGGCCGATCTCGCCACCGCCCAGAGCAACGCCGCCCTGTCCAAGATCACCGCCTCTCGTTACGGCGACCTGATCGGCAAGAACGCGGTCTCGCAGCAGGACACCGATAACGCCACCAACGATCTCACCGCCCGCACCACCCAGGTCAACTCCGCCCAGGCCAACGTCCGCCGCCTCGAGGAGCTGGTCTCCTTCGAGCGCATCGTGGCTCCCTTCGACGGCGTCGTCACCGCGCGTAACATCGACATCGGCCAGCTCATCTCGGCCACCGGCAGCACCACCACAGCCGGAGCGGGTACCGTCACCGCCAGCCGCGAGATCTTCGATATCTCGGCCAACCGCACGCTGCGCGTCTTCATCAACGTGCCCCAGATCTACGCGCCCGACGCCACCAACGGTACGCTGGCCAGCCTCACGCTGCCGCAGTACCCCGGCCGCAAGTTCGAAGGCCACCTCGTCCGCACCTCGAACGCCGTCGATCCCGCCACCCGCACGCTGCTTGCCGAAGTCGACGTCGACAACAAGACCGGCGAGCTGCTCCCCGGCAGCTACACCGAGGTCCACCTCCACGTCTCCCACTCAGCGCCCGCGCTCATCGTGCCGGTCAACGCGCTCATCCTCGAGTCCGACGGCCTCCGCATTGCCACAGTCGATTCGGCGAACCACATTCGCATGGTCCGCGTCACCCCCGGCCGCGACTTTGGCTCAACAGTCGAGATCCTCAGTGGCCTCGAGCCCGGACAGGGCATCGTCGCCAACCCCTCGGACTCCCTCACCGACGGCCAGGAGGTCCGCGTAGTCAACCCCGCCGACAACAAGCCTGCACCCACTACGGGAGCCAAGTGAGGAGTCGAGTGATGAACCTTCGCCATCTCTCCAATCAGACCGCACTCTTTGCCCTGCTGGTACTGGCAGGTTGCAAGGTCGGGCCCAACTACACCAAGGCCCCCGCGATGCCCGCGCCTCCGCCCGCGGCCTACTCGGACAACGGCCACAACGGCGCCTGGACCACCGCCACGCCAGCCGACGGCACCGATCGCGGCACCTGGTGGGCCATCTACCAGGATGCGCAGCTCAACACGCTCGAGCAGCAGTGCGCCACGGCCAACCAGAACATCGCCGCGGCCCTGCACGCCTACGAGCAGGCCCACGACCTCGTCCGCGAGGTTCACTCCTCGCTCTTCCCCACGGTCTCGCTCGGCGGCTCCGCCAATCGCAATCGCATCTCCAGCACCCGGCCCCTGCGCCCGGCCAACTCGGCTCAGGACTACTGGGACTTCCTCATTCCCCTCAACATCTCCTGGGAGCCCGATCTCTGGGGCGCGGTCCGCCGCCAGATCGAGTCCGCCTCGGCCAGCGCGCAGGCCTCTGCAGCCGATCTCGCCAACACCCGCCTCAGCCTGCAAGGGATGCTGGCCACCACCTACCTCCAGATCCGCGGCATCGACCTGCAGGCCCAGCTCCTCCGCTCTACGATCGAGGCCTTTGCTGCCTCCCTCCAACTCACCAAGGACCGCTTCACCGGCGGCCTGGCCAGCGAGAGCGACGTAGAGCAGGCCACCGCGCAGCTCGAAGAGACCCGTGCCCAGTTGGTCGATCTCGGCGTGCAGCGCGCCCAGTACGAGCACGCCATCGCCGTGCTGGTCGGCGTCGCCGCCACCGGCTTCCATATCGCGGAGAATCCCATCGTCGGCGATCCGCCCAGCATCCCCACGGGCATTCCCTCCGAGCTGCTCCAGCGCCGCCCGGACATCGCCACCGCCGAGCGCCGCGTCGCCTCGGCCAACGCGCTCATCGGCGTAGCCAAAGCCGCCTACTACCCCACCGTCAGCCTGGGAGCCTCGGGCAGCATCGAGAGCGACGCCATCACCAGCCTCTTCAACTCGGGCAGCGCTGGCTGGAACGCCGGTCCCGGCATCAACGAGACCCTCTTCGACGCCGGACGCAGAAAGGCGCAGGTCGACTACGCCCTCGCCCAGCGCGAGCAGGCTACCGCGCTCTATCGCCAGCAGGTACTCTCGGCCTTCCGCGACGTGGAAGACCAGTTGGCCGCGCTCCGCGTACTCGAAGAGGAGGCAGCCGTTCAGGACCGCGCCGTAGCCTCGGCCAGGCGCAGCACCGAGCTGGCCACGCTGCGTTACAAGCGCGGCCTCGCCCTGTACCTCGAGGTACTCACCGACCAGACCATCGAGCTGACAGACGAGCGTGCCGCCGCCGCCCTCACGGCCCGCCGCATCGTAGCCGCCGCCCAACTCCAGATCGCCCTGGGCGGAGGTTGGGACGCAACCCAGCTCCCCAAAAACTAACCCGTACCGTCTTCTTCTGACCTGTGGCCGCTTCTGCAGCCACAGGTCTTTTGTTTGCTTTTGCTGTTGTTTGTTCTCTTGGTTGTCATTCAGGAGCGAAGCGGAGGAATCTGCTTCTGTTTTTGTTCTTGCCGTTGCTTTTGAGTAGGTCCGGGCTTTAGCCCGAGGGATGCTTTTCTCTCCCAGCCACAAAACAAAGGCAAAATCGCCCTCACGCCGGGCGGGCGGCACTTCGTGTGGTTTTGGACGCTTCGCGTGTCAGTTCACTTCTCCCGGCCCTAGAATGGTGCGAGCCAAAAACTATGAAGATCAAGGCCACAATCGAGCAGCTTCCCGGCGGCATGATGATGGTCCCCCTCGCCTGTGGCGCACTGATCGCCACCTTCGCTCCTCACGCCGGTCCCTTCTTCGGCTCCTTCACCAACGCCCTCTTCACCGGCGCACTCCCCATCCTGGCCGTCTTCTACGTCTGCATGGGCTCGACTATCTCGGCCCACTCGCTCCCCATCATCGTGCGTCGCGGCGGCGCGCTGATGGCGGCCAAGATCGCTCTCGGCATCCTGACCGGCACCATCCTGGGCCACTTCTTAGGCTCCCGCCCGGTCACCTCCGGCTGGTTCGCGGGCCTCTCCACCCTGGCTGTGGTCGCGGCCATCAACGACACCAACGGCGGCCTCTACATGGCCTTGATGCGCCGCTACGGCAGCGCCCAGGACGCGGCCTCCTACGCGGTCATGGCGCTCGAGTCCGGCCCCTTCCTCACCATGGTCACGCTCGGCGTCGCGGGCCTCTCGGCTTTTCCGTGGCAGACGATGCTGGGCGCGATCCTGCCCCTCTGCGTGGGCATGTTGCTCGGCAACCTCGACCCGGAGATGCGTTCCTTCTTGGGCCAGGGCGCTCCGGTGATGATCCCGTTCTTCGCCTTTGCGCTGGGCACCACGCTGGACCTGCACCTGGTCTGGACCGCCGGAGCTCTGGGCCTCGGCCTCGGCCTTGCAACACTCGCAGGCTCGGCCCTGGTTCTGATGACAGTAGACCGGCTGATTGGCGGCAACGGCACGGCGGGCATCGCGGCAGCCACCACGGCGGGCAACGCCGCCGCAGTCCCCATGCTGGTGGCAGCAGCCAATCCCGAGTATGCAGCCGCGGCTAAGTCGGCGACGGTGCTGGTAGCCGCCAGCGTAGTCGTAACCAGCCTGCTGGCCCCGCCACTGACCGCATGGTGGTACGCGCGCGTCCGCCGGGGCAGGTCAGAGTAAGTTCTGAGAGCTGGTTCGGAATCAGATCCGATCTGCGGAATAGATGCTCGCCACCTGCAAAGCCGCTTTTCGGAGACGGCACCAATCCGGTATCCAGAGAAAAACGCACAGATCCCTCATATTTATTGATCTTTCCCGTTTCGTCCCGCCCCGCACCCCGCACAGGTCGGACCGCATGACGGAACAACCGGTTCCCGCCACCCGGAGGCGAGCCAGCACCGTTGACACCATTTCCACGGCATCGGTACGGTTGCGCTCGATTCATGACACCTGCCTGCCGGACGTCCGGGTTGTACTCGCTGGTCAGCGTGGTGAACAGGAGCCCTCCGATGTCGACGCGAACTCTGAAATACGTGCTGGTTCTGGTTACGTTTGTCTTAAGCGCTGTGACGACGCGAGATGCCGCCGCGCAGAACACCACGGGAACGATCACCGGACGCCTGACCGACCCGACCGGAGCCATCGTCTCCGGGGCGAAGGTGACGGTGCGCAACACCGGCACCTCGGGTAGCCGCACCCTGACCACCGACAGCTCCGGCGACTTCACCGCGACCCTCCTGCTCCCCGGAGCCTACATGGTGACGGCGGAGATGCAGGGCTTCAAGACCGAAGTGCGGAACGGCATCACCCTGCAGGTGGACCAGACCGTACGCGTAGACATGGCGCTCTCGATCGGCACCATGGACGAGCGGATCGAGGTCAACGCCAACTCGCTGACGCTCGACACCGACTCCTCCTCCATCGGACAGGTCATCGACCAGAAGCAGGTGACCGAGCTGCCCTTGAACGGCCGCAGCTTCGTAAGCCTGCTCTTCCTCGAGCCGGGCGCGGTGCAGACCGGCGGCGAGCAATCGACCTACCGTTACGGCGCGGGTGACGCCATCAGCATCGGCGGCGGAGTAAGTGCCTCAAACAGTTACACATTAGACGGCACAACCATCACCGATACGTCCTACGTAACCCCGGCCTTCGATATCTCGGTCGACGCCGTGCAGGAGTTCAAGGAGCAGACCAAGACCTACTCGGCTGAGTACGGCTTCGGCGCAAATCAAGTGAACCTGAGCACCAAGTCGGGCACCAACAGCCTGCACGGCAGCGCCTTCGAGTTCATCCGCAACACAGCCGTGGACGCGCGCAATTACTTCAACGTCTACCCGCAGCCGGTGGCCCCGCTCAAGCAGAACCAGTTCGGCTACTCGCTGGGCGGCCCGATCCTTATTCCTCATATCTACAACGGCCGCAACAAGACCTTCTTCTTCGCCAACTTCGAGGGAATGCGTATCCGCTCTCAGCAGACGGTGACGGGTTACATGCCGACCAGCGACGAGCTGAACGGCATCTTCCAGACCTCATCCTTCAACCCCAATCCCAATGCGACCATCATCGACCCACTGACGCAGCTTCCGTTCACCACCAACGCAAACGGCGCGTATGTCATTCCAAGCACGCGCTTCTCGCGCCTGGGCAAGCTGGCCGCGGCTGAGCTATTCGCTCCGCCAAATGCGACGGCCGCAGGCTACAACTACAGCACCAACTCGCCCTTCACCGTCACCTCCAACCAGCAGACCTACCGCATCGACCACGTGATCGGCCCCAAGGATTCCATCTTCGGCCGCACCACAATCGCCGACGTGTACGTGCTGAACCCCGCGCTGACCAAGTACACGACCTCTTCGCAGAATCAGGTGACGCGCAACTACCAACTTACTGAGACCCACATCTTCAACCCCAACCTGTTGAACCAGGTCCGCGTGGGCTACCTGGAGGCGCAGGTGCTGCGGCTCGGCTACCAGATCACGCAGGCCGACGCAGCGGCTCTGGGCTTCAGCAACATCTTCCAGATGCCGGACGCGAACTATCCCGTGCTCGGCCTGAGCGCCGGTCTGGCGCAGACATCGGGCAGCAGCGCCACGCAGAATCTCAGCTCGGTGGCGGCCCGCGAACCTGCCCACGGGCAGCCTGCAACCCGCGTGGGACCTCTCCGACTCCATCTCCTACACGCGTGGCCGCCACACCTTCAACTTCGGCTTTGACTGGCGCGACGTCGTGCTGGACCGGCAGAGCACGGTGAACCCCGAAGGAAACTTCACCTTCGACGGCTCGCTAAGCCACAACCAGATCGCCGACCTGCTGCTGGGCACGCCGCTGAAGGCGCAGGACGCGCAGCCCGGTCCGATCTCCGACGTGCAGACGGGCAACTCGGTCCACATCCACTTCAAAGCCTGGGCACCCTACCTGCAAGACGACTGGAAGGTAACCCCCAAGCTGACACTGAACATGGGCGTGCGCTATGACTTCCAGACCATTCCCTATGAGGAGCAGAACCACATGGCCTGGTTCAATCCAGCCAACGGCGGCGGTCTCTTCATGGCCAACGCGGCGGTGGCCCAGACCTACGGCGGCGGCCTCTACACCGCCGATGGACAGCGCGGACCAGGGCCTGCGGTGAAGAACGTATGGGCACCGCGCTTCGGATTCGCCTTCCGTCCCTTCGCCAACGCCACCACGGTCTTCCGCGGCGGTTACGGCATCTTCTACGACACCTTCGAGACCAACGAGTTCGTTTCCTCCACCGCGGTCTTTCCCTTCGCGCCGACGCAGCTCTACACCTCCACTGCGGTCAAAGGTCCCATCTACCAGACTGACACCCTCTTCCCGCCTCTCTCCGTCGGGGCGGCGACTCCGGCGACCTTCATCAACGGAAGCCTGCAGATCGCCGCGCAGCACAAGCTGAACCCCTACGTGCAGGACTACTCGCTGGGTGTGGAGCAGCAGCTCGACAGCAAGACGATCTTCACGCTGGAGTACGTGGGCAACAAGGGCACGCACCTGAACATTCGCACCAACCCCAACCAGCCCACGCCCTGCAATGCCACCACAAACTGCAACCCGTCGGATACCTCTGTTGCGAACAAGACAGCGCGGCGGCCTTACAAGAACCTCGGCCTGGTGATCCTCGAGGACTGGAGCGGCTATTCGAATTACAACGCGCTAAACGCAAAGGTGGAGCGTCGCTCGAAGAACATCACGCTGAGCGCGGGCTATGCCTGGTCGAAGATGATGGACATCAAGAGTGCCGCTGCAGCCCTCACAGGCGATGCAGGCGGAGCTTACGGCTTCCAGAACGGTCACTGCCCCCGCTGCGACTACGCGCGGTCGTCCTACGACGTAGGCCAGCGCTTTGTCCTGAGCGCGCTCTACAACCTGCCCTTCGGCGAAGAGCAGCGCATCGGCGCAACGACGCCGGTGGTGGTGCGCAAGATCATCAGCGGCTGGCAGGTCAACGCCATCGGCACACTGCAGGGCGGCTTCCCCTTCTCCATCGCTGGCTCCGATGTAGGCAGCATCAACGAGGCCAACTCGGAGCGCGCAAACGAGGTTGGCAACCCTTTCCCGGCAGGTTTTGTGAAGAACATCAACCACTGGTTCAACCCCGCTGCCTTCGCCAATCCCGCACCCGGCTTCTTCGGTACTTCGTCGCGCAACCTGCTGCGCGGCCCAGGACTCGCAAACCTGGATATGTCGGTGATGAAGAACGTGAAGATCAGGCCAGTGGATATTCAACTGCGGATCGAGTCGTTCAACGTACTCAACCACCCAGAGTTCGGCACGCCGAACAACTCGGTGACGAGCACCAGCCTCGGCACCATCACGACGACGAACTCCTACGTGGCGGCGCGCCAGAATCAGGCCGCCGTGCGCATCACGTTCTAAGTCAAAGGAGCAGGGATTTGATGGAAGAGTTGGAAGATCCAAGCGATCTGCTGCTGGATGACGAAGACGATCTGGAGACGCCCACGCGGCGCGGCGACCGCAACGAGTCGGTCACCGTGCTGCGTGCGTGCGAGGTGCTCAAGGCGTTTCGCCATCGCGGAGAAGAGCTTCACCTGGCCGAGATCGTAAGCCGTACCGGGCTTCCCAAGACCACGACGTTTCGCCTACTGCGCACGCTGGTACACGGCGGGTTGCTCGAGCGAGCAGGCGCAGGCGTCTATCGCAACCGCTTCGAGACCGTGGCGACGCGGCAGCTCCGCATCGGCTTCGCCGCGCAGGGCGACTCCGAGTTCTGCCGCTCGGTGATGCAGAACATCGAGACGGCGGCGGCGCGCGAGCATGTCCACCTCATCACGGTGAACAACCGCTACTCGGCCCGCGAGGCGCTGCGCAACGCGGATCTGCTCATCAGGGAAGGCGTCGACCTGATTCTGGAGTTCCAGACCTACGAGCGTGTAGCCCCGGTGATTGCCTCCAAGTTTCTCGAGGCCAACACCCCGGTGATCGCCATCGAGATCCCGCATCCGGGAGCGACCTACTTCGGGGCCAACAATTACAAGGCCGGGCTCATCGGCGGCAAGGCGCTGAGCCGTTGGGCACGCGAGCACTGGGGCGGCATGTTCGACCAGCTTGTCCTGCTCGAGTTACCCATCGCAGGATCGCTGCTGGAACTGCGCATCACCGGCTTTGCAGACGGCCTGCGCACCGAGCTTCCGAGCAGCGGCAACGTGCCGATCGCTCACCTCGACGGGCGCGGCGACTTCGAGCAGATCCTTGGCGTGATGCGGCAGTACCTGCGTCGTACGCCGGTGCGCCGAACTCTGATCGGCGCGGTCAACGACGTGTGTGCGCTGGCTGCGCTGCGAGCCTTCGACGAGGCAGGCATCAGCGAGTACTGCGCGGTGGTGGGGCAGAATGCAATCCTCGATGCACGCAATGAGCTGCGCCGCCCAGGTACGCGGCTGGTGGGCACGGTCGCGTATTTTCCGGAACGTTACGGCGACGAGATCATTCCGCTGGCCATCGCGATCCTGCAAAAGAAAATGGCCCCTTCGACGATCTTCGTCAAACATCAACTCATCACGCAGCGCAACGTCGACCTGATCTACCCACTGGACAAGGGCCGCAGCTTCGCCCCGGCACTCGTACGGCGTTGCTAATGAGCCTCGGCTTCCAGAGCCTCCAACTCCTGCCGACGATGCCCACTGGTCGTCGCGCCCGCATCCGGCGCAAGGCTGAGCGAGTTGAACACAGGCCCCAGCGCCAGTACTGCCATAAAGAGAATGGCTAGATGAAAGTCCCGTAGCTGAGGCAGAGTAGCCGAGTGCCCACGCGCGTGCGCCACCAGCCGCAGCGTGATCGCCCCGACGGCAACCCCCATGCCCATGCTGAGCTGCATCACCGCCGAGAGAAACCCATTGGCCCGCGACATGCGCTCAGAAGGAATCTCGGTGTACGCCAGCGTGGTCATGCAGGTGAACTCCATCGACCGAAACGCCCCATGCGCAAAGAGAATCACGAGCAGCAACGGAACCGGCGTGGCCGGGCTTAGCGTCGCACACAGCGCCACTGACGCCGCCGTAATCACGCCATTGACGATGAGAATACGGCGGAAACCAAACCGTCGCAGCAAGGGAATGACGATGATCTTCATGCTTAGATCGCCCGCAAAAAGAGCGAGCAGATAAAGCCCGGAGGTGAATGCATTCAGACCAAAGGCGATCTGAAACATGAGCGGCAGCAGAAAGGGAAGCACCGAGACCGCGATGCGAAAGGCGCTGGCCCCATAGACCGAGAGCGCATAGCTGCTGAGCCGCAGCGAGTCGAAGTCAATGAGCGAAGTAGCGGGCTTGCGCCGCGCCACAACGACAGCCAGCACACCACTGAGCAGGCTCAGCGTAAGGATGACGGCGGGCATCTGCCAGCGGTCGCCCTCGCCGCCCAGCTTCTCCATGGCGTAGACGATGCCGGTCGAAGCGCAGCCCGCTAGCAGGAACGTGAGCCAGTCGAAGGGATGATGCTCATCGACGCGGAAGTTCTCCACCCACAGCAGCGTCAGCACCAGCGCGACGACGCCCAGCGGCAGGTTGAGAAAGAAGATCCAGTGCCAGCTCGCATAGGTCGTAATGAACCCACCCAGCGGCGGCCCCAGTACCAGCGCGGTCAGGCCCGGCCAGGTGATGTACGCGATGGCCTGCGTCAACTGGTCCTTGGGCGTCGTGCGCAGCACGATCAGGCGTCCCACCGGCACCATCATGGCTCCGCCGATACCCTGCAAAATCCGCATCAGCGTGAACTGCGTGAGCGTCTGGGAGTATCCGCAGAGCAGCGAGGCAAAGGTGAACAGGGCAATCGCTGTGGCAAAGACCGAGCGCGAGCCGAAGCGGTCGGCTACCCATCCGCTAATGGGGATGAAGACCGCCAGCGTTAACAGGTAGGCCGTCATGCCGATGTTGAGATGGACCGCGCCTACGTGAAAGCTGCGCGCCATCTGGGGCAGCGCCGTGGCGATGACGGTGCCGTCGAGGTTCTCCATGAAGAAGGCTCCGGCGATCAGGGCGGTGACGTATCGCGAGGAACGCAATTTCTTCATAGGAATAGTTTACGAAAGGGAATCGTGCTTTGCTCGTCGTCTGTACCAAGGCAGTGACGGTGCAGATGTTAGCCTCGGGACACGGCCTCGTATGCGATGCCGACTGCGAGTTCAGGAAGGTAGCGAAGCGGCGATGAAGAAGCGTGCGGTCTGTCTATTGGGTATGCTGCTGTTTGCCTCGGCAAGCGCCTGGGCGCAAAAGAAGCCGGTGAGCACGCCCGCTCATCCTCTGGTGGTCGAGCACGGCATCTATAAAGTTCATCTGCTGCTTCACGACATCGGTAGCGAGGAGTACACCGTCACGGAAAGCGGTGGCCACCAAATCTTGACCGCGCAGGTCAGCTTCTCGGACCGCGGCACTAAACGCGGTAGTTCCACCACGCTCGAGATGGACGAGTCTTTCAACCCCATCCGCATCGTCCAGCATCCAGTTCCAGAAGTCGCAGGCGGCGATTCCGTGGCCGAGCTTACGGCGTCCTCGGTGCAGGTGCGCGAGGCCGACGCCAGCCGCACCATCGCCCGCCCCCGCGTGGCCTTCGTGGGCTTCGGAGCCGTGCCCGCCTCGGTGCAGATGATGATGATGCGCTACTGGCGGCGTCACGGCCGTCCGGCCAGCCTGCCGCTGCTGCGCGCCAACGCCCGCGCACTGCCGGTCGAGATCAGATCGGTAGGCTACGATGCCTTCGACTTCCACGGCCACATCCTGCGGCTCGAGCGATACACGGTCGCCAATCTCGTCTTCGGCCGCGAGATCCTGTGGATGAACGACAGCGGCCGCATCGCCGCCATGATGACCTTCGCGGGCGGTCTGCCGCAGGAGCTGGTGCTCGACGAGTACTCCTCCGTGGCGGGCCAGATGGTCCACAGCGCCGTCCAGCAGGAGATGCTCGACCTGGCCGCGCTGGACCGGCAGGTGTCGCCCACGGCGCAGGGCAGCTACGCCATCGCGGGCGCGCGGCTGATCGACGGCACCGGCGCGCCCGCCGTGGAGAACGCCACGGTGCTGGTGCGCGATGGCCGCATCGCCGCTGCTGGCGCGGGCGTCAGCGTCCCGGCCGGCACACGCATCGTCCACGCCGAGGGCCAGTCGCTGCTGCCCGGCCTGTGGGAGATGCACTCGCACTACTCGGGCGTGGAGTTCGGCCCGGCGTTGCTGGCGGCGGGCGTCACCACGGCTCGCGACTGCGGCGGCGAGGTGGAGTTTCTCACCGCAGTGCGCCGGGAGATCGATCAAAAACACGCTCTGGGGCCGCGTCTGTTGCTCGCGGGGCTGATCGACGCAGGCGGCCTGTTGGGCTTCGGAGTTGTGGACGCGAACACCCCCGAGGAGGGCGTGGCGGCGGTCGATGCCTATGCTGATGCGAAGTTCGAGCAGATCAAGGTCTACACGCAGCTTCGGCCCGAAGTCCTGAAGGCCATTACGGCGGAAGCGCATCGCCGCGGCCTGACCGTGACCGGCCACGTGCCCGCGGCAGTCGATGCGTTTGAAGGCGTCGAGGACGGGATGGATCAGATCAATCATCTGCAGTTCGTGACCAAGGCGATGCAGCAGCCGGGTAGCAACGGTCCACTTGACTTGAACTCCGAACGGGCAAAGGCGTTGATTGCCCTGCTGAAGCAGCGGCAGATCGTCATCGACCCGACGGTTGGTTGGGGCGAGATGGCCGGGCATCCGAAGAACATCGACGTGGCCTCGTTCGAGCCGGGTATCCACGCCGCGCCGGAGTCGATGGCGTTCAAGTTTCGCGGGCTGGGAGTTCCGGCTGCCGATGAGGCGAAGTTTCACGAGCGGATGCAGACGAATCTCCGCGTCATCCGCGCGCTTTACGATGCGGGCGTGCCCATCGTCGCGGGCAGCGATACGAACATCATCGGCTACGGCCTGGACCGCGAGCTGGAGCTATATGTCCAAGCTGGAATGACGCCGTTGGCGGCGATCCAGTCGGCTACGCTGGTGCCCGCGCGAGCTATGAAGCTCGACCGCGAACTGGGCACGGTGGAGGTGGGCAAGCGTGCGGATCTGCTGCTGGTGCGGGGCAATCCACTAGCAAAGATCAGCGATCTGCGCCAGGTAGTGAGCGTGGTGAAAGATGGCCGGATGTACGACAGCAAGGCGCTGGGCCGGAGCGTCGGCTTCCAACGCTAAAGTTGGGTTCAATCACAGACCAAGGAGTTTTTCACGCGGGGCGAGCGTTCACAAGCCTTTTTGAAGCTTCGCATGGTCCTCCCGTTGGTCGGAATTGAGAGATGCTCGTTTCCGGCCAATGGGAGACCCCAAGAAGAGCTATCTTGCCTACATCCTCCCCGAAAAGGGTACGAAGTCCAAATAACGCCGGAGATCCTGCCGGTTGCGAACAAGAAGGATCACGCCCGCAGCCATGAAAATTTGAAGGTCACACCAATCCGTCACACCCGCAAGCAGTAGAGATACCCCTTCTGCCTTGAAAGCAGTCCCTCAAAAACGGAATCCGCATTTCCTGCGATGAGCGAATAAACCAACCCTCCGCTTCAACCCCATCCAGCGGAAGCCTTCGAATCATAGCCCTCGCAACACCTTCTCTCCCTCCGTCCGTCGGCCAATCCGAAGGTCAAGCTCGTTGAATCGAAAAACGATACCAATAATTTTCGTATTGACACCAGACTTGCCGAATCCGTATGGTGTGGTCCGTTCATGCACCAGTCACTTTACGTGCGTGCAACGGAGGGACGTATGCGGTTGAAGAGCTGCTGGATCTTGCTGCTGGTTTTGGTTCTCGGGTGGAATCTGGATGGAATGGCGTTTGGACAGGAAGATCGCGGCCGCATCAACGGCCTGGTGACCGATCCCACCGGAGCGGTGGTGCCCAAGGCCGGCGTCACGCTGTTGAACGAAGAGACCGGCGTCACGCTGAGCACCGTCTCCGATGCCGCCGGAGCCTACATCTTCGAGCTGGTCATTCCCGGCGTCTACACCGTCACCGGGTCCAGTGCGGGCTTCAAACAGTACAGCGCCACCCACGTCCGCGTGGAGGTGGCCGCGCACATCGGCATCCCCATCCCGCTCCAGGTCGGCCAGCAGAACGAGCAGGTCACCGTGCAGGGAACCGGCGGCGCCCGGCTCCGCACCGAGGACTCAGTGCTCGGCTACACGGTCGAGTCGCGCTCACTCGCCGAGCTGCCCATCCTCTACAGCAACCCCTTCGACCTGCAACTGCTCGCCCCCGGCATCACCAGCACCAGCCTGCAACCCTCGCACACTTACGAGGGCGGCTCGGAGAGCAGCAAGGTCGACGGCGCGCAGTCCGGCCAGACCGAGTTCACGCTCGACGGCGCGCCCGACACTCGCAACGGCGGCGCGGTCACCACGGCCTACATCCCCTCGCGCGACTTCGTGCAGGAGACCCGCGTCATCACCTCGCCCTACGACGCCTCGCTCGCCCATACCTCGGGCGGCTCGCTCGACACCAGCCTCAAGTCCGGCAGCCGCCAGTTCCACGGCAGCGGAAGCTGGTTCTTCCAGCCTCAGGGCGTCGATGCCCCGGCCTACTCGCTCGGCCCCACCAGCGCCCCGGCCAATAAGTACGATCGCGAGAGCGGCGAGGTCAGCGGCCCCATACTGCCCTCGAAGCTCTTCTTCTTCGGCGGCTACGAGCGCCAGTTCAACCAGCAGGCCGCCAGCACCACCACCCAGACCGTCCCCACCGACGCGGAGAAGAGCGGTGACTTCTCGGCCCTGCTGCCGCTGGGCACCACGCTCTCGAACACGGTGACCTGCCCCGGACACGTGGCCGCGCCGTACAACAGCTACCAGATCTTCGATCCCTTCAAGACCACGCCCGATCCCGACTGCCCCGGCCAGTACACCCGCGCCGCCGTCCCCGGCAACGTCATCACCAACATGCAGACCATCGACCCGGTCGCGGCTAAGATCCTCAGCTTCTATCCGGAGCCGACGGGCTCGGCCGTCGAGACCCCGAACGGAGCCAATAACTTCGTCTCCAACGTCAACAACGTGGATCACTACTGGAACATCGCCACGCGTATCGACTACACGCTCAACGACCGGCAGAAGCTCTTCGGCCACTACATCCACAGCCTGCGCTCGCAGCCCGGCAAGAACGCCTACTACCCCGGAGCCAGCGGCCAGACCCTGACCCTGAAGAACAACGCTATCGCGCTGGACTACGTCGATACGCTGAACGCGACGACGGTCCTCAACGTCCGCTACTCCTTCACGCGCTTCACCACGGTCACCTCGCTCGACGCCAAGACGACTTCGACCGACCTCGGCATCAACCCCAACGCCATCGCGGGTTCGAACCCCGCCGCGCAGGGCTTCCCCCAGGTCAAGATTACCGGCTACGCCACGCTCGGCAACTCCGATCCCGGCTTCGAGGCGGATAACATCCACGTCGCCATGGCTTCTATCTCCAAGTCGCTGGGTCGTCACCAGGTCCGCTTCGGCGTCGAGTGGCGCGAGTACCAGGCCAACCAGTTCAACTCCTCAGGCGAGCACTTCGTCGTTAACGCCCAGGGGACCTACACCAAGGGGCCGGAGAACACTAACGCTACCACTGCTACTATCGGGCAGGCGCTGGCGTCGCTGGAGTTCGGCCAGTCCGAGGGCTCGTCCGAGACCCTCAACGCCGCCACCTCCAACAACACCGACTACACTTCGGGCTACTTCCAGGACGACTGGAAGGTCACGCCCAAGCTCACCGTCAACCTCGGCCTGCGCTACGAGTACGGCAGCCCCGTCCGAGAGCGCCACAACAAGAGCACCACAGGCTTCGCCTTCGACGCGCCCAACCCCGTCGCCGCCCAGGCCCAGGCCAAGTACGCCTCGCTCTATACGGCCTCGGCGGCCAACCCCGCCACGGCCTACTACGCCAGCCCCGGCAGCTTCGCGGTCAACGGCGGCCTCGAGTACGCCACTCCAGGCGGCTCGCAGCAGGCTCTCTGGAGCGGCCAGAAGAAGAACGTCTCGCCGCGCATCGGCTTTGCCTATAACCCCACGCCCAAGCTGGTCATCCGCGGCGGCTACGGCATCTTCTTCAGCCACCTGGCCGAGTACGTGCAGTACGGCAACGCGGTCGGCTTCAGCCAGACCACCAACACCGTGCCCACCAACGACGGCGGCCTCACCTTTGTCTCCAGCCTCGCCAACCCATTCCCCAACGGTCTCATCCAGCCCAGCGGAGCGGGCAACGGCCTGCTCCAATCTATCGGGACGTCGATCACCTTCTTCCCGCAGCACCCCAGCACGCCTTATAATGAGCGTTATTCTCTCGGCTTCCAGTACCAGCTTCCCGCCGACATGATCGTCGAGGCGGACTACGTCGGCAATCAGGGCTACCACATCCGCGTCACGCGCGACTACGATCCGGTCCCCAACAGCCTGCTCAGCACGGACTCGAGCCGCACCGTCGCGCAGACCGCCATCAACACCCGCATGACCCACCTGAGCGCCAATCCCTTCCAGGGCATCGCGATGCCCGGTAACCCCAGCCTGGCCTCCAGCACCACCATCGCCAACAGCCAGCTGGCCAAGCCCTTTCCCGAGTTCACTGGTATCACCGCGCAGGATACCTCCGGCTTCTCCAGCTACAACGCTCTGCAACTCTCGTTGCAGAAGCGCTTCTCGCACGGCTACAACATGACCGTGGCCTACACCAAGTCGCGCTCGCTCGACGCCATCACCTTTCTGAACCCCGGCGACGCCAAGCCCTGGTACGGCGTCTCCAACGGCGACTACCCGCAGGTGCTCGCGGTCTCGGCCATCTATGAGCTGCCCTTCGGCAAGGGCAAGCCCTTCTTCGGCTCGGCTCACGGCGTGCTCGGCGAAGCCATTCGCGGCTTCCAGGTGCAGGGCAGCTATCAGGTGCGCAGTGGCCAGCCGCTCACCTTCAACAACGCCGGAGCCATCCTGCGTCCGGGCGCTACCTTCGCCGACATCGGCAAGAACCCGCACAAAAGCTACACGCAATGGTTCAACACCGCCGCCTTTGTCAACAATCTGCTGACCGGTGTGCAGGGCCAGACGGTCGACAGCGACTGCAAGGCCCACCCCACTACCTGCTACACCAATACGGTACTGGAGTCGAACGTCCGCACCTATCCGCTGCGCTTCAACAACGTTCGCCAGGACTACCAGGACCTGCTGAACGTGGGCGCGCTCAAGAAGTTTAACGTCAAGGAGCGGGTCGACATGATCGTCCGCGCGGAGGCGCTCAACGCGCTCAACCACCCGGTCTACTCGGCTCCCAGCACCGATCCCTCGAGCACCAGCTTCGGAGCCATCACCGGCTTCGGCAACCTATCCCGCATCCTGCAATTCGCAGTAGAAGCCCGCTTCTAGCACTTCGTGCCGTTCTCGGGGCGGTGTGGGTAAGTAATCTTCTGAGGGCCTCCCGTTGGTCGGCAGCGATTATTTTGCTTTCGCTGTTGCCCGTTTTTTGTTGTCATTCAGGAGCGAAGCGGAGGAATCTGCTTCTGTCTTTGTTCTTGCTCTTGCCGTTGCTTCTGGGGTAGGTCCGGGCTTTAGCCCGGACATCAAAACCCGCCCCAGGTGCGGGCTTTGTTCTGCTCGTGCAATCTCACCGAACCACTGCAACCGACCCCTGCCAGAAAGCTGCGCGATTTTTTGCCGGATCGAGCACCGTCACCTGGCACTGATACTCTCCAGCTTCCAACGCTTCAAGTGAAACCTTCAAGTTGATCGGCACAACTCCCAGGCGGCTCTCCGGCAAGGCCACTGCCTGTACAAGGTCGCTCTGCATCACCTTACTGCCGTTGCGGTAGAAGCTGACGAAGGCGACGACCTGAGCCCTTGCCGCCTGCTGTGGAGAAGACGCTGCATCCGTACCTCCCATATAAGCCTGAAGAAAGACCTCCAGTTCGCGGTCACCATGAAAGGCCCGCGTAACACTGGGAATGAGCTTGCCGCCCCCATTCACCAGCGGATTCACCGCGTCGTTCTTCGCCTGTTCCTTGCCCTTCATCGTATTGAAGAGCGCCTGCTTCGTATCGACCCTCTGGCTGCTCAGCACCACCGAGCTGATTGGAAGCCGCTTCAACTCCTTGTTCAGATTGGGAACGACAAAGGTCGTCTGGAAGGTTCCGATACGTCCGGTCTCGTTATCCCGCGCAAGAAACTTGATCGTGTAGTGCCCGGGCAGCAAAGTAAATCCCGTGCTGTACTCGATCGGCCTGCGGGCAAGCTCAGCCACGGAGGCATCGTTCAACTTCACATCGACGTTGTCGCGCAGATTGGATGTGGTGATGCCCATCTCATCCTTGATCTCGCAGACAAAATCGATCACCGTGTGTTCGTTGCCGAAGTGTTTCGCCAGCGCCAGCTCTCGCCCCGGAATCTTCACCGTGATCGGCACAAAATACTCGGCGCGATTCATCTGGAAGTAGTTGATCTCCATCGCCACGGTCAGCTCGGTGATCGGGTCCCCCAGCAGCAACGCATCTTCCAGCTGCCGCTCCTTCTCCGCTTCGTTGAACTTTCCAAACTCCTTATTGGCGTAGTATCCCTGGCGATAGTCGAGGCTTGCATCGCCCCTCCCCGGCAGCGTGATCTTGATGCGACGAAAGTGCCCGTTCTGCGCGGTGTTCGTCGTGTAGTAGCCCACCAGGTAATAGTCCGAGGTGGCACGCTGCGCCCGCACGATCCCTGAGGCAAGATCGTTGTTATCGAAGAACGCCTTGCCTCCCGTATCCGCGGCCAGCGAGTACAGCGTGTCCTGCGACTGCTGAAAGCGGTCGTTCCCCGCCTGCACCGCCGTCCCGTTATACATTCCGGCGTTGCCCGGCGATCCCTGCGTCGCATCTCCCAGCGGAGCCTGGGCCACAAGCCCGCGCGCATCGACGGGCCAGAACGCAACCCCCGCCTTCACCGCCGCGTCCACCGTCGCGTGAAGCTGTGCCTGGTTGTCGTTCCCATTCAGTCGCAGCCCGCTTGAAAAATAAAGCAGCGTCTTCTTCTCGTTGATCTGCTCCAGCATGTGAGCCGTAGTCTGAAGCGCGGACAGTTGCCGATCGGTATTGAAGATGTTGAACTCGCTCGCATCCTGCCCGAACGCCGCTCCCTCATCGGTGCTGCTGCTGTCATCGACGCCCTCAGCAGAGCCTTGGCCTTCGCCCACGACCATCGTCTCCAGAATGCTCAGCATCTTGTTACGGTCGGAGCTGAAGTCCAGCAGCACATCCACCGAGCCACCCTGGTAGCGCAGGATCGACAGCATATCCACCTCTGTCATCTGGGTGCGCACAAACTTCTCCGCTGCCTGCAGGGCACGCACCTGGTCGTCCGGACGCATCGCCGTCATGTCGAAGTAAAGTGCCAGCAGACGCCGATCCTTATAGTTCTCCTTGCCCGTAGCAGCGTACGACGTGCGCCCAAGCCGTTTGTAGATACGAACGTTCTCTTCCTCCTGAGAGGTTATTGGCAACGGAGCTGCATCCACCGGCAACGACTCCCGCTCGAAGACGCGAACCGTCTGCGGAGTGCCGTCTTCCGTCACCTCGAAGTCCTTCGCGGACAAACCCGAGACGAACTTTCCCTGCTTATCCTTGACGACGACAACCTCGGTCACCAACTGCGATTTAACGCTGAGGGTATAGGTCGTGTCCTTGCCCTGCACCTCGTTGGTCCCCAACTGTTGCGCGCAGCTCAGGCGCGCACTCAGGACAATGGCGGCAATCGCGCATATCGTGAATCGCATCGTCATCAGAATCGCAGTCTCCCGCTGATCTGCAGGCTGCGCATCGCCTTGGTATTGGCGGGCAGGCCAAACGTTGTCCCGTTGATGATGGTGTTCCAGCCCGTATACACCACGTGGTTCAACGCGTTCGTCGCATCGACACGCACGTCGAGGTTGAACGGATCGCGCATCCGAAAGTTGCGCGCCAACGATGAGTCCAGAGTCAGCGCGCTCGGACCTTCAATGGAGTACCTCCCCGCGCCTCCCCACTGTCCCGCGGCGGGCGCGGCAAATGCAGCCGAGTTCAGGTGATACCCCGCGCCGCCCGTGTAGATGGCGGCTCCCGTAAGGTCCGGGCGAACCGTTCCAGTCACGCCCGTTCCCGGTACTGCGGTTAGATAGATCGGCGTCTGCGGCAGTCCCGTCCCCGCGCTTAGCTCTGAGGCAATCGTCCACTGTTTCAGCAGCGTTCCTCGCCATCCCGAGAAAAATGCTCCCCCATGCAGGCTCATACCTGTCGTGTACTGCGCGGTCAGCTTCAGCAGATGACGCTGGTCGAAACTGGAGCGGCTCCGCTCCGCCCGCAGGTCGAGCCAGTTCTGCGCGATCGTCGCGGAGGATGCTGCACTGGCAACGGCAGACGCTGACGACGATGCAGGAGTAGACGAGACATAGCCCGCGCCACCCAGCATCGAATCGTTATCAATCGACTTCGCATAAACATAGTCGAGTGTCGCCGTGAGCCCGCTACGCAGCCTGCGCCGCAACTGTACCTCCGCCGCATGACGAATCGAGTTGCCGTTCGATGTCTGATAGGTAAACCCTCGCGGGCAGTCGGCGCAGAGCGTTGCCGCGCCGGGAGCATCCGTGTTCGGCAGAAACTCCTGCGGCCCGCGCGTGCCCTTCGTGCCCAGATACGTCGCCGTCATCACCAAGGCTCCGGGCAGATCCTGTTGCACCGCGAGCCGCCAGCTCTGCGCATACCCAACGCGAAAGTTCGGATCGATGGCAAACGTATCCGCCGTCGTGCCCGCACAGTCGAGAAAGCCATTCGCCAGCGTCAGCGGGCAGTTCGCGCTATTGGAGACGTTGATGCTCTTCGATAGCGGCGACTGTTGGGCCATGAGCTGCGCGCTCGCAAGGTACACCGACGTATCGACGTAGATGCCATACCCGGCGCGAACGACCAGCGCCACCGTCGGCAGCGGCCTCCACGCAATCCCCAGCCTGGGCTCGAACTTGCGCCGGTCCGGACGCACCAGCGAGGAGGGATAAGCCACTTTGGTGATCGGCCCCGTAGGATCGCTCCCCAGCACGGGCATGGCCGCGCTGAACCCCGGCGCGATATCCAGGTTCACCAGCCTGCCCTTCAGCTCCGTGATGGGAGCGCCATAGTCCCAGCGCAACCCCGTGCTGATCGTCAGCTCCGGCCGCACCCTCCAGTCATCATTCACAAAGAGGTCGTAGACTGTCTGCCGAAAGTACTTGTCCGCATTGCCGTAAGCGATCTGGCTCGTGTCCGGCACGCCCAGCAGAAAGTCCGCCAGGTCCGACCCTGTGCTCCCAGCGCCCTGCGTCGCGGCCCCCGTAAAGGTGAACGCGCCGCGAGCGTTCTGTTGAGAGAACTGATTGAACTGTTGCCGCCGCAGATCGCCGCCAAAGGCCACCGTATGACGGCGATGCGTCCACGTTGCCTCCGTCGAAAAGGCGTCGGTCCTGTTGCGGTTGAAGGCGCTCTGCGCATCCGACAACCCCGAAAGCCCGCTCGAGAACGAGAGATCCGGAGGCCCCCAGTTCGTCGAGCTTTGCTCATTGCCCATAATCCCGGCATCGCCGGAGACGTTCTGACGATCCTGAAAGTACGGCCGCACCTGCGTGCGCAGGCGAGTAAACCGATAGCCCGTCTCCAGCAGAACCTGGTGAGGAAGCTGGTGCGACCAGTGCACATTGCTGTCGATTCCAAGCGTGTTGGTCACGTCGCGAAAGTGGAAGAGGTTCTCGCTATCGGCGCGCACACTACGAAACGCGAAGCCGCCGTAGACCTGGTCTCGACGTCCGAAGCCGCGATCCATGCGCGACTGCAAAGCATCCGTGTGCGTATCCGTTAGCACCTGCGTTTGGTAGTTATAGCGAGTATTGCCCGCAAGATTCGGCAGCGGATACAGCGCGAGCAGCGCCTTGGCCTGCTCGCTTACCGCCACGGGTCCACTGATTGGAAGGCCGGTCGCAGGATCGAGGATCGTCACCGGCTGCCCGTCAGGCGTGCTTGTCTCCAATAGATCGCCGCCGCGTTGAGCCTCCGTTGGGACCAATCCTGATAGCGTGCTTGCCGAGGTATCCCGCGTCCATTGATACCCGACAAAGAAGTTCGGCCCATCCCGCATCAGGTGCGGAATCTTCAACGGACCACCCAGCGTAGCCACTCCGTTGATGCGGCTGTACGAGGCCTTCGGCACCGCAAGCCCCGTCAGCGAGTAGGGCCGCGCATCGAAGGGAGAGGCGTTGATCTGCGCGCCGACGCTGCCCGTATACAACCCCTTCGCCCCTGGCCTGCGTGAGCCGAACGCCTGCGAGATCGAGTACTTCGACGTGGCGGCATTGTTCTCGCTGCCATTGATCAACATCCCGTCCGAGCTTCTCTCGGCCTCGCGGCTGCTGGCCGGGGAAGGTGGCGGGGTCTCCTCTTTTTCCACCTTACTGTCTTTAGCTTTCGCCGTTGGGAGAGGTGCCGGAACAAGCGGCGGAGCAATCCTCTTCGCCGATGCCAGCACCTCAGCCATAGAGAGCATCTTCAGCTCAAAGCTGCTCGCAGCCGCGGCTTGGTTGATCCGGATCGTCTGCTCTTCGGTCGCGAATCCCTGCATCGCAACCCGAATCGTCCACTCCCCATCGGCCAGATCCGCAAACTGAAACAGCCCCTGCACGTCCGTCACGGTGGCCACCTGCTTCGATCCGCTGGTAGCGGCCACACTCGCCCCCGGCACCGGCACGCCATTGAACAGCACGCGCCCATGATGCTCCGCCGCAAACGCAGTCACGGGCATCGCCAACAGCACCAACATCCGTAGCCGACCCCTCATGCGGCTCATGCAGCTTAATTCTCGCTCGGCTTGTCCACGTGGTCGATCACCATCACCTCAACCATCGCCTTGCCCGCATCCAGCTTCAGCCCTATCTGCTCCTGGATCGCGGTAAAGATGGGCGGCGGCGCATCCGCTGCTTCATTGGGAGTGATCTTCACCCCAAACACCTGGAACTGCGTCTCATCCGGCGTCCACTTCAGCGAGCAGTTCCAGCGGCCCGCGATCCCCGTATGGTCCACCACGGGACGGTCGAAGACCGCTCCCTGCATCCCGTTCACGAAGTCCTCCATCGTCGCATTGCGCACGGTCAGGTTGCCCAGCTTGGTGAAGAAGAAGGCGTGCGGTGCATTCGGGTCCGACTCGCTCTTCGTCAGCTTCGGCCCATCCTTCGCGACGCTCAGAATATAGGCCGACATCTCCTTCTTCTCTTTGTGGAACTTCAACCCGAATCGCGCGGCCAGCAACTTCCGCATCATCGTCCGGACCTGATCTTCACTGGGCGCGCCCGGCGCATCCGGCTGTCCTGTCGTAATGTCGAAACGGTCGCTCTCGGTCCACGCCGGAGCGCCCACGATCTGCTTGGTGTTCACCCCATACACAAACATCACCAGGTCGTTGAGCGTCGTGCCGCCTGTCCGGAACCGGCGCGGCGGGCCGCCAAAGCCCTTGCCCTTGGACGCCGGATCGGTTGGCTTGATCGTCGCCACCTCAAAGCTGGGATCGGCATCGGCAGCCATAGGAGGGAGCTTCGGCGGCGGCTCCGGAATCGTCCACGCCGTCTCGGCGGTCGCTCTCGCCAGGATCAGAGGATGGCTCGTGTCCCCCTGCTTCCACTCGCCCGTAATCGTCGTTCCATCGGGAGAGATCTTGCCCACATACGTGCCATCGATGGCCTCTACATTGAGCTTCAGTTCACTACCCTGAAACAGCGTCTCCTTGACTTGAAGCGGCTGGCCAGCCTGATCGATGCTGTAGAAGGTCGTCTTCAACGTTCCATCCGGAGCCTTCACGATCTTCAGAACCAGGCGCAGGTCTTTCTGTAGATGCAGCGTGCCCTGCCACGCGTCGTCGATGTTCTGCTTCGCCGGAGCCTGGGCGTACGATCGAGACGCATGCAGCGCCCCAAACACAACCGGCACCCCGATCGAGAGGACACCGGCAACGCTCAACACCAGCTTGCGCGCTACGGTCAGACTCCGCGCACGATCCCCCGACAGAATGTGCGCAATACGCTTCTTCAGATCCGCACCGGTAACACCCGAAACACACGCCACTGGAACCTCCAGATAAAACTTACATACGTTGAGAATCCCCTCGGCATACTCCAGCGCTGAGTGCGAACGCTCGAGCACTGCTTCATCGCAGGCCGTCTCGCGCTCCGCGATCATCCGCTTGCCGATCCACCACACCAGCGGATGAAACCAGAACACAACCGAGACCAGCATGTGCATCGCAGCCGTCAGGTTGTCGCGCCTGCGCGCATGACAAAGCTCATGCTCGACGATCGCTTCAAGCTGCGTTGGCGTCAGCGTTCCCGTTACCCCTTGCGGCAATACAAGAACCGGCCGCACAATCCCGAAGATCCCAGGCTCCACGTCGCTCGAAACCATCACCGCACGCAGCCCAGACCTCTCCGGCAGCGGCGTCCCGCGCCGTATCATCGCCCGCAGCTTCGACCATCGCCACAGCCACACGCCTGCAATCATCAGCGAACCCATCAGCCAGAGCGCGGCCAGCGGCCACATCACAGAGACCGGCTTTTTCCCCGCTTCAGGTCGAGCCGCCGCCGCACGCGACAGAGGCGATGCAAGCTGCGGCGGCTTAGCCTGAGCCTTCAAAGGCTGCGTTGCCGGACCCTCCATCACCATCGAAAAAACCGTCCCGGTCCCCGGCGCAGTTCTTCTTGCAGAGAGCGACTCGCCCGCCATCACCAGCAGGCCAAAGGGAAGCAGAAATTTGACGGAGGCCAGCATCCACAGGCGAAATCGCATCCGCGCCGAGTTCCGCCGCAGCATCAGCGTCAGCGCCCACACCCCAAGGCATACAAGGGTCGATTGCCAGAGATGATGCACCAGGACGATGGTCCACACGGCATTCCAGCTAACAGGAAGATTCATTTGGAGCTCCTCCGCTTTGCAGCCGACTTCAACAGCACCTCTGCTTCTTTGACATCTTCAAGAGTCAGTTCCCCGGCTTCGATCAACTGGGCCATTACGAGCTTGCCCTTTCCGCCGAAGAACCCCAGAAACTCATCCAGCAACCGCCGTTGCGCCTTGTCGCGCGTGATGACCGCAGCAAAGACGTGGAAGTTTCCGATCTTTCCCGCTCGCCGCACCACACCCTTTTCTTCCATGCGATACACCACCGTCTGCACGGTCGTATAAGCGGGCGGGCGCTTTGCGGTGGCCCGCTTCGAGAGGGCCTCCTGTATCTCGCGAATGGAGGCTTCTTTACAGGTCCACAGAAACTCCATCACCTGAAACTCGAGCTTGGACAGCTTGGATTGCATCGTCATTTCTCACTGCATGTTTACTACAGGTGTAGGAGATGCGGCAAGTAAAATTCCCCGCATGTAATGAACGAGGCAGAAAACAAATGGCCTGGGCTCCCCTTGTCAGGAGCTCCCAGGCCATTTGTTTTCATCTATCCAGTTCGAAGGTTAGATATCTGGATTTAGATATCTAGGTTCTTCACATCCAGCGCATTCTCTTCGATAAACTTCCGTCGGCTCTCGACATCCTCGCCCATCAGAGTCGTAAAGATCTCTTCCGTGGCGGCAATATCCTCAAGCTTCACCTGCACCAGCGTGCGGTGGTCGGGGTCCATCGTCGTGTCCCAGAGCTGCGGCGCGGTCATCTCGCCCAGCCCCTTGTAACGCTGCACCTGGTACTCCTTGCGCCCCTGCTCGATCACGTAGTCGAAGACCTCACGCGGCGTCTTCTTCTCGACCGGGTCCTGGTTCACCTTGCTCGAACGCTTCGCCGTCGGCTTGACCTCCGCAGAGGCATTCTGAGCGGCGTCCGCAGTGGCCGCGATGCTATCGACCACGCCCTCCTCCTGCACCGCCTCATCCGCATCTGCGTCGTCGATCGCCGCCTGGGTCACCTGCGCGGGCGTCTTGGCCGCATAGCTGATGAGGAACGGAGCCTGCAGCTGCTCCCTGATCTGCGCGTACTTCGCCAACAGCAGACGGCTCTCTGCCGTGCTCGCCAGCGCCCAGTCTACCTTCCGCGAAGCGCCCTGCGCATCGGTAAAGCTGATCGACCAGGTCTGGTGCTCCTCGTCGAACTCCGGCTCGCCCACTGCGCGGAACTGGAACTCCCGCGCCATCTCGTCCAGCCGCTTCTTCATCTCGACGAGCTTTGCAGGAGCCGCGCCCTCACCCTGGAAGTCTTCCTTCCGCGAAGGAGCAGCACCCTCGTGCGCGAACAACTCCATAAAGTCGGTGGTGACGCGCTCATTGCGCAGCCGCTTACCCACCTTGTCGAAGAAGGCAAGGTAGTCGTTCAGCTTAATCATGAACTCGGTCAGCGCCGCGCCTTCCAGCTTCGCGCCGCCCTCGCCGTAGGTCAGGATCATGCCGTCCGAAGCCCGCTTCACCATCACGTCCACGTACTCGCGCTCGTCCTTGATGTACTGTTCGAACTTGCCCTTCTTGATGCGGAAGAGCGGCGGCTGCGCGATGTACACATGGCCGCGCAGGATCAGCTCCGTCATGTGGCGGAAGAAGAACGTCAGCAGCAGCGTGCGGATGTGCGATCCGTCGACGTCGGCATCGGTCATCAGGATCAGTTTGCCGTAGCGCAGCTTGCTGGCGTCGAAGTCTTCCTTGCCGATGCCGCAGCCGAGCGCCGTAATCATGGCCCGAATCTCTTCGTGGCCCAGCATCTTGTCGTAGCGCGCCTTCTCGACGTTGAGGATCTTACCCTTCAACGGCAGAATCGCCTGGAACTTGCGGTCGCGGCCCTGCTTGGCCGTTCCACCGGCGCTCTCTCCCTCAACGAGGTAAAGCTCGCACCGGTCCGGTTGCCGTTCGGAGCAGTCAGCTAGCTTGCCCGGCAGTCCACCGCCGTCCAAAGCGCCCTTACGCCGTGTCAGGTCACGCGCCTTGCGCGCCGCCTCACGCGCCCGCGCCGCGTCGATCGCCTTGTTGATGATCCGCTTGGCCACCTGCGGGTTCTGGTCGAGGAACCCACCCAGCCGCTCATTGACGAACGCCTGCACCGTGCCCGCGATATCCGAGTTCAGCTTGCCCTTGGTCTGGCCCTCGAACTGCGGCTGCGAGAGCTTCACCGAGACCACGACCGTCAACCCTTCGCGCACGTCATCGCCGCTCAGGTTTTCCTTCACGTCCTTGAAGAGGCCCAGCGACTGTCCGGCGGCGTTGATCGTGCGCGTCAGCGCCGTCTTGAAGCCCGCCAGGTGCGTGCCGCCGTCGATGGTGTTGATGTTGTTGGCAAACGTGAACACCGTCTCCGAGTAGGAGTCGTTATATTGCAGCGCGATCTCCATGGCCACGTTGTTGCGCTCGGCCTCCATGTAGATCGGCTTCTCGTGCAGCACGGCCTTGCCCTTGTTCAGCAGCTTGATGAACTCCGCGATGCCGCCCGTGTACTTGAAGGTCTGGGTCTTGGCCTCGCCGGTCTTCACGTCGGTCTGGCGCTCGTCGGTCAGCACAATCTCGATGCCCTTGTTCAGGAACGCGAGCTGCCGCAGCCGGTTGGCCAGCGTGTCGTAGTTGTACTCGTGCACGGAGAAGATGCTCTTGTCCGGCAGGAAGTGGACCTTGGTGCCGCGCCGTGTGCTCGCGCCCATCTTGCGCAGCGGGCTGATGGGGTCGCCCTTGGCATAATCCTGCTCCCAGGCGAAGCCGTCGCGCCAGATCTCCACGTCAAACGCCTCCGAGAGCGCATTGACGCAGCTCACACCGACGCCGTGCAGACCGCCCGAGACCTTGTAGTTCGAGGCGTCGAACTTGCCGCCCGCGTGGAGGATCGTCAGCACCACCTGCACCGCGGGCATGGTCACGCCGTTGATGGTCTTGTTGTCCACCGGGATGCCGCGCCCGTCGTCGATGACGGTGATGGAGTTATCGACGTGGATGATGACCTCGATCTTGGTCGCGTGTCCGCCCAGCGCCTCGTCGACCGAGTTGTCGACGACCTCGTACACCAGGTGGTGCAGCCCCTGCTCGCCGGTGGAGCCGATGTACATCGCGGGCCGCAGCCGCACGGCCGCCAGGCCTTCGAGCACGGTGATGTTCTCGGCCGAGTAGCCGCCCGTGTGGGCCTCCTGGGTCAGGCTCGAGGTTTCCTTGGACTGGAACAGGTCGTCGTTAGGCTGGGTCGACATTCGCTTGGGTAGTCTCCGTTTCGTCTCGGGGGAAGCCCGTCGTCAGGCTCCGGCCCGAGGGTGGAAATGGCGCAAAACCCGCGTCAATTCAGCACTTTCGGGCGTTCTCTCCGATTCTTAAGTATACCACGGCACTTCGTGCCGTTCTCGGGGCGGCATGGGGGGAGGAATCAGCATGGGGCCTCCCGCTGGTCGGCAGCGAGAGGCCCCATATGAGCTGTTCTATGAGTGTGTAAGGCGAAGGAAAGTGGCTTAGCTGGCCAGGATGACAGCCTCGATTTGCTCCAAACCCCAATCCAGATCCTCGCGGCTAATCATCAGCGGCGGAGCAAACCGGATCACCGTGTCATGCGTCTCCTTGCACAGCACGCCGCGATCCTTCAGCGCCTCGCACAGCGGCCGCGCCGGTCCCTTCAGGTCGATGCCGATCCACAGCCCCAGCCCGCGAATCTCCGCGACATTCGGGTGCTTCAGCCGTTTCAGCCGGTCGAGCGCATAGGCCCCCAGCTCGGCCGAGCGCGCAATCAGATCCTCATCCACCAGAACCTTCAGCGCCGCCCGAGCCACCGCACAAGCCAGCGGATTACCCCCAAAGGTGCTGCCGTGGTCGCCGGGATGGAATACTCCCAGCACCTCCCGCGACGAGAGCACCGCCGACACGGGATAAAATCCACCCGAGAGCGCCTTGCCCAGAATCACCACATCCGGCGCAACGCCCTCGTGCTCGGAGGCCAGCAGCTTGCCCGTGCGCCCCAGTCCGGACTGGATCTCATCGCAGATCAGCAGGATATTGTGCTCTTTGCAAAGCTCAGCGACAGCCTTCAGATAGCCCGCGGGCGGAATCCGTATCCCGGCCTCACCCTGCACTGGTTCGATCAGAATGGCGCAGGTATTCGGCGTAATCGCCTGGTGGAAGCTCTCGATATCTCCGAAAATAACCTGCTTGAACCCCGGCGCGAACGGCCCGAAGCCGCACTTGTACTGGCTCTCGGAGGAGAAGCCGACGACCGAGATCGTCCGTCCATGAAAGTTATTGGTGCAGGTCAGGATCTCGGCCTGCCCCGCTGGAATCCCCTTGACGGTCTGGCCCCACTTGCGCGCGGCCTTCAGCGCGGTCTCGACGGCTTCGACGCCGGAGTTCATCGGCAGCGCCATCGGGTAGCCGGTCAGATCGTGCAACTCCTTTAGCAGCAACGGCAACTGGTCGTTGCGGAAGGCGCGCGAGGTCAGCGTCACCTTAGCGGCTTGCTCCACCAGCGCCTTGTAGATGGCCGGGTGGCAGTGGCCCTGGTTCACGGCCGAGTAGGCAGAGAGGAAGTCGAGGTAGCGGCGGCCCTCGACGTCGAAGACCCATGCGCCCTCGGCGCGGTCGATGACGACGTCCAGCGGATGGTAGTTGTGAGCGCCGTACTGGTCTTCTAATTCGATGAAATCCTGCGACGAGAGAGACGTTTCGTTCGAAGTGGCGAACATGGCTTAGGCTCCGGGTGTTCTTTCAGGATACCCCGGCTGCCGCCGTCTGGCACGTCTGCGGGTTTCCTCGGAGGGTTCGGGCCGTCCCAGCTTGGTATACTCGGCCCGATGGCTGAGCCCCGCACGCTGCTTCTGTTCGACCCCAAAGCCCAGCCTCCGAGCTGGAATGAACGATTGATTCCAGGGGAGTTCGCTGTCCTCTACTCAAGCGAACCGGCGCGCCCGGTCTCTTCAGCCGGAACCCGGCCAGCCGGACCGACCTGTACGGTATTCGGCTCGCTGTCCGAGGCCGAAGCCTACGCGTCCGAGCAGGTGGCCGCCTCTCCCTGGCTGCGCTGCCGCATCTACGACCACCACGGCCTCGGCGGCCGACCGGTGCGGGAGGTTCGCGGCACTGATTTCAAAGGCGATAGCGAACTTTCGGCCCGTTTCCGGCGCTGGGCGGGCGGACTGCTCTTCTTCGGCGGAGCGGCCCTGATGGGGCTGGACTGGTCCACCGGTTTTACCTACAACTGGCCCGCGGCGCTGGGGGCCAGGATGCTTCCCGTGGGGCTGGTGCTGCTGCTCACCGAGCTGGTCATCATCATTACCGAAAGGCGCAAGAAAGCCGCCGAACAGCCGTGAACTGCCTGATTCTACTGCTGCAACTGGCGGTCATCCTGGCCGTGACATCCCTCTGCGGGGCGTTGGCGCGGCGCGTGGGACAGCCCAAGGTGGTTGGCGAGATCGCCGGTGGCCTCGCTCTGGGGTCTCTGGGGCTCGGTTACCTGCTGCCGGGAGCCTCACATTTTCTCTTTGCCGCGTCACGGCTGCACTTGCTGGAGACCGTCAGCAACATCGGCCTGGTGCTCTTCCTGTTCCTGATCGGCTCGGAACTGGACCTGACGGCGGCTCAGCGCAACCGTGGATCGTCGCTGGCGATCACGGTCGGCAGCATCGGCGTGCCCTTCGCGCTGGGCGCGGCTCTGGCCCCGGTGCTGCTGGTCCGTCTGGGCACGCCCGGCGTCTCACGGCTGGGTTTTGTGCTCTTTACCGGCATCGCGATGAGCATTACGGCGCTCCCGGTGCTGGCCCGAATCCTCGAGGAGCGCAGCTCGGTGGCTTCGACCACGGCTGCTACGGCCCTGATCGTGGCGGCGGCAAACGACCTGGTGGCCTGGTCGCTGCTGGCGGTAACGCTGGCGCTCATCCACGGCGGACCGCTGGCGACGACGCTCATCGGATTGGCCTGGCTGGCCCTGTACGTCACGGTGATGCTGGCGGTGGTGCGGCCCATATTGGCGCGACTGTCAGGCCCGCTCTGGCTTTGGCTTCCCCTGGCAGTGGGCTTCTCCTTCGCCAGCGCCCATGTGACGGAGCTTCTCGGCATCCACGCCTTCTTCGGGGCATTTCTGGCGGGCGTCTGCGTGCCCCGCGTGGCGGAGCTGGAAAAAATGCTGCGCCGGATACTGACTCCGGCGATCGCAGTGACGCTGCCGGTCTTCTTCGCCATGACCGGCCTCAAGATGCAGCGGGAGATGTTCTCCAGCCGCGGGCTGGGCTGGCTCGCCGTGGTTCTGGCAGTGGCGGTGGCGGGCAAGATCGGCGGCTCGATGCTGGCCGGACGGGCGAGCGGCATGGGGTGGCGACCGGCGCTCGAAATCGGCATCCTGCTGAATACACGTGGATTAGTGGAGCTGATCGCGCTGAACGTGGGCTATCGAGAAGGTGTTCTCAGCCCTCTGCTGTTCACGTTGTTCGTACTGATGGCGGTTTTGACGACGGCGATGACAGTGCCGCTATTGGCCCTGACAACTACAAAAACGCCCTAACGCCGGGCGGGCGGCACTTCGTGCGGTTTTGGACGCTTCGCGGGATAAAAGCCCTTATTTCTTCCCCTTTTCCACGCTTTCGGCTACACTTATACAGTTGTCCAGAATGTAAGAAGGATCACCATGCCCAAGTTGAAGACGCACTCCGGCGCTTCCAAGCGCTTCACCAAGACTGGCACCGGCAAGTTCAAGCGCGGCCACTCGAAGATGCGCCATATCCTCACCTCGAAGAACAACAAGACCAAGAGCCGCCTGGGCAAGTCTGGTTTGATCTCCGACGCGGATCACCACAATGTCGCCCGGATGCTCCCCTACGCCTGATTCTAAGGTGTTTATAGTCTTTTAGATCAAGCGGGCCGGAACTGCGTCGTGGCCCCTGGAATAGTGAAAACGAACTCCATCGAGATCTGAATTTGTATGGCGAGTGAAGTGGAACCCTTTCCACCAGCCGCTTAAACGATGTACGCAAAAGGAGATTTACCATGCCCCGTGTAAAACGGAGTACAAAACGGGCCGATCGTCGGCGCAAGATTCTCAAGCGCGCAAGCGGCTACTTCCTCACCAAATCCAAGCTCTATCAGGCCGCGCAAGAGGCCGTCGAGCGTGGACTCAAGTTTGCCTACACCGGCCGTAAGCAGAAGAAGCGTCAGTACCGCTCGCTGTGGATCGTCCGTATCGGCGCGGCTGCGCTGAAGAACGGCATGAGCTACTCCACCTTCATCAACGGCCTCAAGCTGGCCGGCAACGGACTCGATCGCAAGATCCTGGCCGACATCGCGGCGAATGACGCTGCGGGCTTTGCGGCTCTGGCCGAGGTGGCCAAGGCTGCCCGTGCGAAGGCTGCTGAGGGACATGCGGCGGCTCAGAAGGCAGCCAAGGCTTAAGCCAAAAGATTTATTCAGGCTGAAACAAGAAAGAGGCACGGCTTTTAGCTGTGCCTCTTTCCTTTGCGCGCTTTGCAGGTATCTTATAGGCATGGCTTCCTCTACTTTTGCTCCGGAATCTGCGAGCCAGACGGCCACGACGCCGAGTTCCGCGCCGTTCGAGTCGTGGGGCCGGTATCCCGTCTACCAGGCTAATGTGGTGCCGCTTCACTGGCAGAGCGACTTTCCCGCAGTCACCAATGGCCTGCACAACGGCTCGCTGGTGGTGGGGATGGGCCGCAGCTACGGCGACTCGTGCTTGCTGAAGGACGGCAACCTGCTGGTGACCACGGCGATGAACCGCCTGATCTCCTTCGACCCCGAGACCGGGCTGCTAACGGCCGAGGCGGGACTGACGCTGGCGCAGATCCTTGACTTCGCGGTGCCGCGCGGCTTCTTTCTGCCGGTGACGCCGGGGACCAAGTACGTGACGCTGGGCGGGGCCATCGCCAACGACATCCACGGCAAGAACCACCACGTCGCGGGCTGCTTCGGCAACCACATCGTGGAGTTCGAGTTGGTGCGCTCGGACGGCTCGCGGCGTCTCTGCTCGCGGACCGAGAACCTCGACTGGTTTGCCGCGACGATCGGCGGGCTGGGCCTGACCGGGATGATTACCTGGGCGACGCTGCGGCTGCGGCCTATCGTCTCGCGCGGCATCGACTACGAGGGCATCCAGTTCCACGGCATCGACGAGTTTCTAGCGCTGACCGAGGCGTCTAAGCACATCGAGTACACGGTGAGCTGGATCGACTGCGCCTCCACCGGCAAGAACTTCATGCGCGGCGTCTTCATGCAGGGCGACCACAGCCAGGTTCCGGCGGAGCTGAAGCCCTCGCCCGAGCCCAAGCTGGTCTTCCCGTTTGAAGCGCCGGGTTTCTGCCTGAACCATACGACGGTCAGCGCGTTCAATACGGTCTTCTTCCACAAGCAGATGAAGCCCGCGTCAAGGCGCTGCAGGACTACGAGCCGTTCTTCTATCCGCTGGACAAGGTGCTGCACTGGAACCGCATGTACGGCAAGAGCGGCCTGTTGCAGTTCCAGTACGCGATCCCGTGGGAGTCGGCGCGTGAGGGGACGATTGCTATTCTGCGCGAGGTGGCGCAGTCCGGGTTGGCGAGCTTCCTGGCCGTGCTGAAGGCCTTCGGCGATGTGCCTTCTCCCGGCCTGATGAGCTTCCCCAAGCCCGGCATCACGCTGGCGCTCGACTTCCCCATCAAGCCGAACAAGAGCTTTCCGCTCTTCGAGCGTCTGGCCGACATGGTGAACGACTTCGGCGGGCGGCTCTATCCGGCCAAGGACGCGGCGATGACGGCCGCGCAGTTCCAGACGTTTTATCCGCAGTGGGAGCAGCTCGCTCGCTTCAGAGATCCCATCATTACCTCCAGCTTCTGGGAGCGTTGCACCGGAGATAAATCGACACTATGAGCAGCAAGGGCAAGAAGATTCTGGTTCTGGGCGCGACGTCCGGGATCGCCGAGGCAACCTGCCGTATCTGGGCCACCGAGGGCGCGAGCCTCTTCCTGGTGGCGCGTAACGCGGAGAAGCTGGCGGCGGTGGCGGCGGATATGAAGACGCGCGGCGCGGCATTTGTCGATTCGGCTGTGGTCGATCTCGATGATACCGACCAGCACCCGGCGCTGCTCTCCCATGCGATCAACTCGCTGGGCTCTTCCACAAGCAGATGAAGCCCCGCGTCAAGGCGCTGCAGGACTACGAGCCGTTCTTCTATCCGCTGGACAAGGTGCTGCACTGGAACCGCATGTACGGCAAGAGCGGCCTGTTGCAGTTCCAGTACGCGATCCCGTGGGAGTCGGCGCGTGAGGACGATTGCTATTCTGCGCGAGGTGGCGCAGTCCGGGTTGGCGAGCTTCCTGGCCGTGCTGAAGGCCTTCGGCGATGTGCCTTCTCCCGGCCTGATGAGCTTCCCCAAGCCCGGCATCACGCTGGCGCTCGACTTCCCCATCAAGCCGAACAAGAGCTTTCCGCTCTTCGAGCGTCTGGCCGACATGGTGAACGACTTCGGCGGGCGGCTCTATCCGGCCAAGGACGCGGCGATGACGGCCGCGCAGCGAGTTTGGTGGCCCGTAACCAACTGGCGGCCGATTGGCGGGCGATTCTGGTAACGCCAGACGGAACGCCGATCTGCGGACGGCTTTGTGGCTCCAGCTCGGTCCGGAAGGCAGCGATCTGGTCATCATGCGAACGCTCAGACCTCGGCATGGTGTGCCGTACCTGGCCACGGCATTCTGTAACCAGACGGACCGAGCAGAGCTCCACCGGCGGAGCAGATCTGCCACACGAACCTTGCCGCACCGTGCTACGTGGCTGGCGAACTCTGCGTGCAGCGCCACTCGCATGGCGTCATCTGTCGCGCGGAGATCGCGGCGCAGTCGAACTACGTGTATGGAGCGTCGAGGCGGCTGTCGGCGTCTGGCGGGCTGCGCACGGTGGACGCGGGGCGTGACGGTGCTGACGATCAAGCGGGCGACCAGACGGCATGACGCAGGATGAGGGCTCGGAGAGTTGCGAGTCACGTGGGCGAGACATTGCGGGGGGATTGAAGGGGCGGATACGCTCACGTGCGTTCAGTGGCAGCCGATCATGTTCATCATCCGACATTCGGAGCGGGTCTTCAAGAAGCTGAACCTGTAGTACTTCGTACCGTTCTCGGGGTTGCATGGGTGAGTAATCAGCATGGGGCTCCCGCTGGTCGGCAGCGAAAATATTATTCCGACCAACGGGAGGAGCACGCGAAGCAGTAAAAGGCGTGCAAATGCCTCACTCCGCGTAGGAGGACCGTCCGGCAGGACAAATCTTTTAGTCGTTACTGCTGCTGCTGGGCCATCTGTTGCTGGCGCGTCGGCGGCGGAGCCTGCTGCGGCAGGGCGACGGCGTTTTCCACCAGAATCGACCAGTCTTCCGGCACCGTAGTCCTGATCCATCGACAGCGTGCTTCGCTGGGGTGACCGCACGGCCACCGTCAGCTCGCTCCGGGCGCGGCCGCGGAACATACCGTGCGTCGGCGGAACGTCGGCATAGTCGCGGCAATCGCGGTGCGGATGTGGCGGTCGCCAGCTACGAGCCAGTTCGTAGGGTCGAAGCCCACCCAGCCGAGGTGCGGCATCAGCACCTCCACCCAGGCGTGGGTAGCCGAGGAGGCGGAGCGGTCGGTCTCGGCGCTGAACTGGCCGGGAGAGGCGCTGGTATCGGGCTTGCCGTGGTAAAGATAGCGCTGACGTACCGGCAGGAATCTTCAGGCGCGAGCGCACAGCGTATCATCACGTGGGCGAAGTCCTGGCAGACGCCCTTCTTGCTGGCCAGCGCGACGTCGATCGGCGAGTCCACCTTGGTGGACTTGGGCACGTAGTCGAAGTACTTGTAGAGCTTCTCGTTCAGGTCGTGCAGCACCATCAGCGGGTCGTCGCGGCGGCGCACGTCGAGCAGGTCGGCCAGGTCGTTGAGCCGGTGCGTGGGCTGGGTGAACTCGGAAGGGAAGAGGAACTCCAGTAGTCGCCCTCGCAGACCATGCGATCCAGCTCGTCCCAGGCGTCGGGCGAGAGGAAACTGGGGATGTGCGGCGCGGGCGCCACCTCGACGACCGACTCGGCGACGATGACGAGCTGCCCGTGCTGGCCGGGAATGTCGAAGTGGTGGACGTGGTTGGCGAGGTGGTCGCGGTACGAGAAGACGCGACAGCGCGGGCTGACCGAGAGGTGGAAGGTGAGACATCGCTGATTCTGGTCCGAGCGCGGGTGCATCCGCGTTTCCATGATGCTCTCGCTGACGGAGTGGTCGTAGAGGAACTTGGTCAGGTGCCGGATGGAGTAGAGCATGGGGCCTCGTAGTTAGTTCGCCAGCGCAGTCTGGATCGAGTAGTCGATGTACAGCTCGTAGATGGTGTTGTGGATCTCGCGGCACTGCACCTGAATATTGCGCAGGTAGGCGACGATGTCCTGCGACAGAATCTCTTCGATGCCGCTGTAGCTGAGCGTCCCTTGCAGCCGCCCGGCCAGGCGGCGGAGCTGGTCGGCGCGGCTCTTGCCGGACTCGCGCTGAATGGCCGAGAGCGCGTTCTGGAGCGAGTCGATGGAGAATCGCAGCGAGTGCGGAAACTCCTCGTCGAGCAGCAGGAACTCGAGGATCCACTCGGGGCTGAGGTCGGCGGTGTAGACCTTGCAGTAGGCTTCAAAAGCAGTGGCGGAGCGCAGCAGGCCATCCACTCGAGGTACTCGTTGCCCTCGACGATGCGCTCGGGTCGGCTCCAGAGGTCTTCGTGGTAGGCCTCGAGCAGCGCGGCGGTGGCGGCGGCGCGCTCGATGTAGCGGCCACCTGGATGAACTGCCAGCCTCGCCGTGGCTCATGGTGGAGTCCGAGACGCCTTGAAACTGGTGGACCGCCTCCATGACCTGCTGGAGGAACTCGGACGGCTCGGACTCGGCGAGAAAGTTGGGGCCGGTGACCTGGAGGTAGAGCGAGTTGAGCCGGTGCCACTGCTCGGTGGAGATCTGTTCGCGGACATGGCGCGAGTTCTCACGCGCGGCGATGAGCAGCGAGAGGATGGAGGACTTGTGGGTAGTGTCGAAGGTGAGGGCGCGGGTGAGCGCGTAGGGGTCGCCGGTCCAGACGACGTCCTTGGGATGATTGAGGGACTGAAGGACGCGCTGCCAGCGGCGGTCGGAGCTGGTGGCCGACTCGTCGAGCATCAGGTTCAGGTTGACCTCGAGCAGGCGCGTGGTGTGCTCGGCGCGCTCGAGATAGCGGGACATCCAGTAGAGGGAATCGGCTACGCGTGAGAGCAAATCGGTGTCTCCTTGAAGCGTGGGGCTTGGAGCATGAACGGCTATTGGCTCAGTACCCAGGTATCTTTGCTGCCGCCGCCCTGCGACGAGTTGACGACCAGTGAGCCTCGAGTCAGCGCCACGCGAGTCAGGCCGCCGGGGACGATGGTGACCTTATCTCCATAGAGCACGTAGGGGCGTAGATCGACGTGGCGCGGCTCTAAAGCATCTCCGATGAGGCACGGCGCGCGCGAGAACGAGATCGTCGGCTGGGCGATGTAGTTGCGCGGGTCGGCCTCGATCTTGCGGGCGAACTCCTCGCGCTGGGCGGCGGTGGACTGCGGGCCGATCAACATCCCGTAGCCGCCGGATTCGCCGACTGCCTTGACCACCAGCTTGTCTAAATTCTGGAGCACATGCTGGCGGGAGGATTTATCCGTGAGCAGGTACGTCTTGACGTTCTGGAGCACGGGCTCCTCGGAGAGGTAGTACTTGATGATGTCGGGGACGTAGGCGTAGAGCGCCTTGTCGTCGGCGACGCCGGTGCGAAGGCGTTGGCCAGCGTGACGTTGCTGCTCGGTAGGCGTTGAAGAGGCCGCTGACGCCGAGGATCGAGTCGCCCGGAAGGCCAGCGGGTCGATGAAGTCGTCGTCCACGCGGCGATAGATGACGTCGACCCGGCGCAGGCCGAGGTGGTGCGCATGTAGACGACGTTGTCGTGGGTCACCAGGTCGCGGCCCTCGACCAGCTCGATGCCCATCTGCCGGGCGAGATACGCGTGCTCGAAGTAGGCGGAGTTGAAGACGCCGGGCGAGAGCAGCACGATGTTCGGCTCGGGACGGCCTTCCGGGGCCAAAGAGCGAAGCGTGCCGAGCAGGATCTGGGTGTACTGCTCGATGGGCCGGACGTTGTAGCTGCGGAAAAGCTGTGGAAAGATCCGCTTCATCACGCGCCGGTTGGTGAGCATGTAACTGACGCCCGAGGGCACGCGCAGGTTGTCCTCGAGCACGACGAACTCGCCATTCTCCATGCGGATCAGGTCCGTGCCGCAGACCGCGATGTAGACGTTGCGCGGCACCTGCAAGCCGACCATCTGGCGGCGGAAGTGCTTACAGGAGTAGACGACCTCGCGCGGTACGACGCCGTCCTTGAGGATGCGGCCCTCGTTGTAGATGTCTCGCAAAAAGAGGTTCAGCGCGGTGATCCGCTGGGTCAGCCCGCGCTCCACCGTGGCCCACTCGGCGCTGGTGATGATGCGCGGCAGCAGGTCGTAGGGGAAGATCTGCTCCTTGCCCTCGTCGCGCCCGTAGACCGTGAAGGTGATGCCCTGGTTCAGAAAGCTGAGGTCGGCGGCCTGCTTGCGCCGTTGCAGCTCGCCCGCGGGCAGGTTGCCGAAGTGGCTGAGCAGCGGCTCATAGTGCGGGCGAAGCTGCCCCGGCCCCGAGAACATCTCGTCGTAGGCGTGGTCGAGCAGGTAGCCCTCGAGAGCCTCGGGCGCGAACTGGTTCGACTGGTCGAGAGACTGGCTTTGTGCCTGGCCGTGTGTTGGGGTTGGGAGCATGGTTCGTATGAGTATAGAGGGATTACGGGCGGCAGAAGGGAGCAAAAAGCGGTTTTCGGGGGAATAGTCGGAAGAGAGCCGGCAGGCTCCTGTTAGACTAAAGGTGACGCTTATTTCGCCCCCAGTTGCTGCATACAGTTGCAGCCTAAGCGCACCCAAGCGCACAAAACTCAGCGCACAGAATAGGATATCCAACCGCCGTGAGCAGCTCGACGACCGCCCAAGCCATCCGCAATATCGCCATCATCGCCCACGTTGACCACGGTAAGACCACGCTGGTCGACGCCATGCTCCGCCAGTCGGGCACCTTCCGCACGAACGAGGCGGTCGCAGAACGAGTCATGGACTCGAACGATCTCGAAAAAGAGCGAGGCATCACGATTCTCGCCAAGAACACGGCGATCCAGTACCACGACTCGAAGATCAACATCGTGGACACGCCGGGCCACGCCGACTTCGGCGGCGAGGTGGAGCGCGCGCTGAAGATGGTCGACGGCGTGGTTCTGCTGGTCGATGCTTCGGAAGGCCCGCTGCCTCAGACCCGCTACGTGCTCTCGAAGGCGCTCGAAGCCAAGCTGACCCCGATCATCGTGGTCAACAAGATCGACCGCCCCGATGCGCGCCCGCAGGAGGTTCTGAACGAGGTCTATGACCTGTTCATCGACCTCGACGCGGATGAGTCGATCCTGGATTTCCCGGTTATCTATACCAACGGAAAAGCCGGTACGGCAACGATGGACCTCGCGGTCCCCGGCACCGACCTGCAGCCGCTCTTCGAGCTGATCTTCAAGACGATTCCCCCGCCACCGGCACGTCGGACGGCGACCTGCAGATCCTGGTGACGAACCTCGACTACTCGGATTACCTGGGCCGTCTGGCCATCGGGCGCGTCTTCAACGGCACGCTGAAGGTCGGCCAGGAGGTCAACGTCTCGAAGATTGACGGGACGCTGCAGCCGGTCAAGATCACCAAGCTCTTCACCTTCAACGGGCTGAAGCGCGAGGATACGGCCGAGACCGCGGTGGGCGATATCGTCGCCATCGCCGGTATCCCCGGCATCACCATCGGCGAGAGCTTCTGCTCGCTTGAGAACCCGAAGCCGCTGCCGCCGATCAAGATCGACGAGCCGACCATCGCCATCAACTTCTCGGTGAACAACTCGCCGTTCGCTGGCCGCGAGGGCAAGTTCGTCACGTCGCGCAACATCAAGGACAGGCTCGAGAAGGAGCTGCTGACCAACGTTTCGATTCGCGTCGAGGACACTGGTTCGCCCGAGACCTTCAAGGTGCTGGGCCGCGGTGAGTTGCAGCTCTCGGTGCTCATCGAGATGATGCGCCGCGAGGGCTTCGAGCTGATGGTCTCGCGTCCGACGATCGTGACCAAGCGCGTCGACGGCGCGTTGATGGAGCCGTCCGAGATCCTGACGATCGACATTCCGGAGAACTTTGTCGGTACCGTCATCGAGCGGCTTGGACCGAGAAAGGGCGAGATGACGCGCATGGCGAACCACGGTTCGGGCCGTGTGCGCATGGAGTTCAAGGTCCCGTCGCGCGGTCTGATCGGCCTGCGCAACGAGATGCTGACCGAGACCCGCGGAACCATCGTGATGAACTCGATTGCGGGCGACTACATTCCGTACCAGGGTGAGATTCCGCAGCGTCCTTCGGGCGCTCTGATCTCCGACCGGCAGGGTGTCACGACGACCTACGCGCTTGACGGCGTGCAGGAGCGCGGCGTGCTCTTCATCGGCGACGGCGTAGAGGTTTACGAGGGAATGCTGGTCGGCGAGCACTCGCGCGACAACGATCTGGACGTCAACGCGGTTCGCGAGAAGAAGCTGACGAACATGCGCGCTTCGGGTTCGGACGACGCGCTGCGCCTGGTGCCGTTCAAGGTGCTGACGCTGGAGCAGTCGATCGAGTTCATTGCGGACGATGAGCTGGTCGAGGTGACGCCGAAGTCGCTGCGTATGCGCAAGAAGGTGCTGCAGGCGAACAAGCGTCCCAAGGGTGCACGCGGCGGATCGCACCTGGAGTAATCAGTCCTGAACCAACAAAAGCCCTCCTTTGCGGGAGGGCTTTTTGTTGCCTGTTTGGCTCTGATTACGCGGCCGTCTTGTCTTCACGCTCCAGTGCTTCATGCACCAGTTGCTTCAGGTAAGTCGTTACTTCCATTCCACGTCGCTCCGCAATGGCACGGGCTGTGGCGATGTCTTCGGGATCGAGGCGGATCGTGGCTGAGGCCGCTGCGATCCGATCAGCGAGCGTATTTCTGCTGGTACGCCCCTCACGAATCGCCTGCGCGAACTCCTCTCCGCGGGCCTCTCGATTGTCGTACCACCACTGAGCCTCTTCGGCTTCACTTTTGAAGGCGGGCAACTCTTGTTTCTTATTCATATAGTCGTTTTTGCTGTTCCATAAAGGCTTGTTTGATGGCACTCACTGCATCGTAAGCGGTTACTACGCGTATCAGACCGTTACGAACCGTTGTGACAATCTTCAGGATGCGTCCGCTCTGCGTAGCGCCCACTTCCTCGATTCTTTCTTCGCCATTCAACTCGTAGGCGTCGATTTCGAACGTAGGACCTTGAAGAACTTGTTCCACTTCTTCGGGGGTGACGGAGTGCAAGGCGATGTGGTGAAGGTTTGCTTCGTCCCAGTCGAACCCCAACATGCCATCAGACTAGCACAAAGACTTTGTCCTGCCGGACAGGCCCGCTACGCGCGGGGCGGGCGTTTGCACGCCTTTTTACTGCTTTGCGTGGTCCTCCCGTTGGTCGGAAACAAAGATTCTTGCCGCCGACCAGCGGGAGGCCCCATGCCGCTAACTCACCCATGCAGCCCCGAGGACCGCACGAAGTGCCGAAGTACCTACTTCTGGGCGGTGGCGAAGCGCTTGTTGATCTCTGTCCAGTTGACGGTGTTCCACCACGCTGCGAGGTAGTCCGGCCGCTTGTTCTGATACTTCAGGTAGTAGGCGTGCTCCCACACATCGTTGCCCAGGATGGGATAAAGCCCTGCGAGAGCGGGTTGTCCTGGTTCGCGGTGGTGACGATCTTCAGCTTGCCGCCTTCAAACACCAGCCAGCCCCAGCCCGAGCCGAACTGCTTGGCCGTGGTCTCGTTGAAGGTCTTCTTGAAGGTCTCGAAGTCGCCGAAGTCGGCCTTGATCTGCTCAGCGATGGCGCCCGTGGGCTCGCCGCCGCCGTTCGGTCCCATGATCTCCCAGAACATGGTGTGGTTCACATGGCCGCCACCGTTGTTCTGGACGACCTTGCGCACATCCTCAGGGATCGCGGCGAGATCCGAGATCAGCTCCTCGGGGCTCTTCGAGCCAAGCTCCGGGTGCTTCTCAATCGCGCCGTTCAGGTTGGTCACGTAGGTCTGGTGATGCTTGTCGTGGTGCAGCTTCATCGTCGCTTCGTCGATGTGCGGCTCGAGGGCGGTGTAGTCGTAAGGGAGCGGGGGAAGTTCGAAGGCCACGTTGGTTTCTCCTGTGGTGCTGGTTTTCGGTCGAGATGAAAGTCTCAGGATTCCGGCCCGCGCCTTACCCGGCGGGCCGCACACCTGCTTCGATGCCATCTTAGCTCTTTGCGATGCAGGAAAGCTCGTCCGCCTTCCCGATAGGGGACGGGTTTCATATTTCATTCACGCGCTTGGCGCACCGTTTCGGCGGGTTTTGGTTTCTAATCAGCATGATGACCGACCGAAACGCTTCTTATCGCTGGCTTGACGACAATGGACCCGCTCACGGGGCTCCGGGGCTCGAACCACGTTGGACCTCGAGCCAGAAAGACGCAGTCTCCACCGCCTACGCGGCTTCGAGCCGAGTCTGGTACACGCTTTCGCACGGAACCCTGAACGAGATCTACTACCCCACCATCGACCGCCCGCAGACACGCGATATGGAACTGCTCTTCACGGACGAGGAGACCTTCTTCCACGAGGAGAAGCGCGATCTCAACTTCGACTTCAGCTACGTCGATCCCGACGCGCCCTGCGTGCGGGTCTCGGCGACCAGCCCCAACGGCTACACGGTCACCAAGCAGTTCACCGCCGACCCGCACCACCCGGTCGTGCTCATGCACGTCACCCTGACGGGCGATGAGGAGGTGCTCTCGCGGCTGAAGTGCTACGCGTTGCTCTCGCCGCACCTCAACGGCGGCGGGGCGGGGAACTCGGCGCGGTCGATCGACGTGGCGGGCTCGCGCGCCATCGTCGCCTGGAAGGGCCGCACGGCCCTGGCCTTCGGCTCTACCTGCGGGTTCACGCGGTCGTCCTGCGGCTACGTCGGCTTCAGCGACGGCTATCAGGATCTCTCGGACAACATGCGCATGGAGTGGCAGTACGGCTCGGCGCTCAACGGTAACATCGCCGTCATGGGCGAGATCAGCATCGGCCGCAGCCGCGAATTCACCATCGCCATCGCCTTCGGGGACGGCCTCCACGCGGCGCTCTCGCGCATGATGCAGACTCTGTCGGTGCCCTTCGAGCAGCATCAGAAGAGGGCCATCGAGCAGTGGCGGCGCGCCCCCGCGCCTCGGCAGCTTGCGGCGGCGTCCATGGACGGCGGCCGTCTGCTGGGCATCAGCCACCGCATCATCCTGACGCACGAGGACAAGACTTACTCAGGCGCGTTCATTGCCTCGGCCTCGATCCCCTGGGGAGCCTCGAAGGGCGACGACGACCTGGGCGGCTACCACCTGGTCTGGACCCGCGACATGATCCAGTCGGCCTCGGCGATGCTGGCCTGCGGACACCTGGAGACGCCGCGCCGTGCGCTGGTCTACCTGGCCTGTACGCAGAGGCCCGACGGCAGTTTCGCGCAGAACTTCTGGGTCAACGGCGAGCCATATTGGTCGGGCATCCAGCTCGACGAGGTGGCCTTCCCGATCATTCTGGCCTGGCGGCTGTGGAAGCAGAACGGCCTGGGCGACTTCAACATCTTCCCCTTCGTGGTCAACGCCGCGGCCTTCCTGATCCGCTACGCGCCGGTCACCCAGCAGGAGCGCTGGGAGGAGAACGCCGGGTACTCGCCCTCGACTTTGGCCACGGTGATCGCGGGGCTGCTCTGCGCGGCCGACATCATGCGGGCTCATCAGGCCAAAGAGATGGCCGACTTCATGGAGACCTACGCGGACTGGATCGAGGCTCATCTGGACGAGTGGACGACGACCGAGGACGGCATCCTGCTCGAAGGCGTCAAGCGTCACTACATGCGTATTCGTCCACCGGCTCCGGGTGAGCCGTTCTATAACGATCAGGTCGCGCCGGGCCACATCCGGCTCTCGAACCGCGAAGCCGGGGAGCGGAACGAGTTCGACGCCCGCGAGGTGATCGACGCGGGCTTTCTGGAGCTGGTGCGGTACGGCATCCGCCGGGCCGACGACCCGCTCATCGTGGATTCGCTGAAGGTTGTGGACTCCTGCCTGAAGTACACGACGCCCTACGGCGATGCCTGGCGGCGTTACAACCACGACGGTTACGGCCAGAAGAAGGATGGCAGCAACTACGACGGGTCGGGCCAGGGCCGCTGCTGGCCGTTGCTGGGCGGCGAGCGGGCGCACTACGAGCTGGCCGCCGGGCGCGACGTGAAATCCTTCATCAAGGCATACGAGAGCTTTGCCTCAGTCGGCGGCATGTTCCCCGAGCAGGTCTGGGACCACGACGACATGCCCGCGGAGGGGCTGTTCTACGGCAAATCCGCCGGGTCGGCGCAGCCGCTGGTGTGGGCGCACGCGGAGTACCTGAAGCTGCTGCGTTCGGTGTCGGACGGCAAGATCTTCGATCAGGTCTCGGTGGTGGCGGAGCGTTATCTGGCCGAGAAGCGCACCTTCCGGTCGCGGATCGAGATCTTCCAGCAGACGCGGCGCATCTCCGCGATGGTGGCGGGTTTGACGCTGCGGGTGCTCGACCCGAACCGCTTCCGCGTCCTCTACACCACCGACGGCTGGGCGACGCACTCGACGCTCGAATCGCACGCCGTGGGCCGGTTCGGGTTCGTCGTGGACATTCCTACGCCGTCCAAGCCGGGCATGCTGAGCTTCACGCTCTTCTGGATGGGGGCGGGGCCGAACGATCCGGGGCACTGGCTGGGCCACAACGACGACGTACAACTGATGCCGGAGGCTGCGGCAGCACAACCGGTAGGCCTGAAACCCCTATCGTAGTAGCGATTTGTGCATAAGGGTCCTCCCGCTGGTCGGCAGCGAGAATATTTATTCCCGACCAGCGGAAGGACCACGCGAAGCAGTAAAAAGGGCGTGCGAACCGCCCGCTCGCCGTGCAGGCGGCCCGTCCGGCAGGACGTATTTGCCGGATTTTCTCGCGGGCAGAGGACGGTTGGGAGACCCCGCTAGTACACTGTTACGGCAAGCACCGGATTTCAGCAAGAGCGCGGCGTGACGCGCAAACCCAGTGAGCGACCTCTCCCCAAGGGATGAGGACAGCCAAACAAGTAGACCAATAGGAGCAGAATGAGCGATACAAAACAGCACGAACTGGATCAGCTAGCCATCAACGCACTCCGCTTTCTCGCCGTCGACGCGGTGGAAAAGGCCAAGTCCGGACACCCCGGCGCTCCGCTGGGCTGCGCGCCGATCGCGTACCTGCTGTACACGAAGATCATGAAGTACGACCCTACGATGCCAAAATGGTCGGATCGCGACCGTTTTGTGCTCTCGAACGGCCACGCGTCGGCGCTGCTATACGGTGCGCTGCATCTGGCGGGCTACGACTTGCCCATGGATCAGCTCAAGGCCTTCCGTCAGTGGGGTTCGCACACCCCGGGGCACCCGGAGTACGGTGAGACTCCGGGCGTTGAGGTCACCACCGGCCCGCTGGGTCAGGGCTTCGCCGAGTCGGTCGGCCTCGCCATCGCCGAGAAGCACATGGCGGCCGTCTACAACCACGACAACCACACCCCGGTCGATCACCACACCTACGTCCTCTGCGGCGACGGCGACCTGATGGAAGGCATCTCGCACGAGGCGGCGTCGCTGGCCGGAACCCTGAAGTTGGGCAAGCTGATCGTCCTCTACGACGACAACCTGATCTCGCTCGACGGTCCCACGGAGCTGAGCTTTACCGAAGATGTTACCCGCCGCTTCGAGGCTTACCACTGGCAGGTCCAGATGGTTCACGACGGCAACGACCTGAAGGCCCTTGAGGATGCAATCCTGGCGGCGAAGGCGGATACGACCCGTCCGTCGCTGATCCGCGTCCGCACGGTCATCGGCTACGGCAGCCCCAAGGCCGGTACGCAGAAGGTCCACGGCGAGGCTCTGGGAGCCGAGGCTACCAAGGAGACCAAGCGCAACCTGGGCTGGCCCGAGGACAAGAGCTTCTACGTTCCCGAGGAGGCGCAGGCCGTCTGGGACAAGTGCAAGGAGAAGGGTAAGAAGGCGCGCGAGGAGTGGGAGAAGCTCTACCAAGACTACAAGACCGCGTACCCCGAGCTGGGCGACCAGTACGACCGTACCACCGCTTCGAAGCTGGCCGAGGGCTGGGAGAAGCTGATCCCGGTCTTCCCGTCGGACAAGCCGGTGGCGACCCGCAACGCGGGCCAGGTGGTCATGAACGCCATCGCCAAGGTGGTTCCGGAGCTGATCGGCGGCGCGGCCGACCTGACCAGCTCCACCAAGACCATCTTCAAGGATTCGCAGAACTTCCACCTCGATCCGAAGGGTCGCAACATCTTCTTCGGCGTGCGTGAGTTCGGCATGATGGCGGCGGTCAACGGCATTGCGGCGCACGGCGGGCTTATCCCCTTCGGCTCCACCTTCTTCACCTTCTCGGACTACTGCCGTTCGGCCCTGCGCATGGGCGCGCTGCAGAGTTCGCACTCGCTCTACATCTTCACCCACGACTCCATCGGTCTGGGTGAGGACGGCCCCACGCACCAGCCCATCGAGCACCTGATGAGCCTGCGTGCGATTCCTCAGCTTACGGACTTCCGCCCCGCGGACGCTAACGAGACGGCTGCCTGCTGGCAGCTTGCGCTCGAGCGCCAGTCGGCCAGCTTCATGGCCCTCTCGCGGCAGGACCTGCCCACGCTCGACAACGACAAGTACAAGGTGCACGAGAACACCCGCAAGGGCGCGTACATCCTTGAGCAGTTCGGCAAGGACGTCATCCTCGTCGCCACCGGTTCCGAGGTCGCGATGATCGTGAAGGCGGCTGACGAGCTGAAGGCGGCGGGCATCAACGCCACCGTCGTCTCGATGCCGAGCTTCAAGCTCTTCGAGGAGCAGGACGAGGCGTACAAGCTGTCGATCTTCCCGCACGGCGTTCCCACCATCTCGCTCGAGGCCGGTGCCACCATGGGCTGGTGGAAGTACGTCGGGCGCGACGGCATCGCGATCGGTCTCGACCGCTTCGGTGCGTCGGCTCCGGCTCCGCTGGTGCAGGACAAGCTCGGCATCTCGGCTACTGCCGTGGTCGAGGCGGCGAAGAAGCTGTTGAAGAAGTAGTTGTAACCAAAGGCGGGGGCGGTGCCGGACGGCATCGCTTCCGCTGTACTAAATGTATGGAGAACGAACATGGTCACCAGCGAACGTGAGATGGTCCGCAAGCCTGAGACGGTCGATCCAGACCCGGAGCGCTTTACCTCCCTGCAGCCGACGTATGAAGACACCGTGGCTCCCGATCCCGAAGAGGACTGGGAGTACGAGGAGTAGCCAACGTCGTCTGCCGAACTCGTGATTCTCCAACGCAGTTTTTAAGGACAAGAGATGATTATTGCCATCGCAGCCGATCACGCCGGTTTTCCGCTGAAAGAAGAAGTGCGCGAGTACGTGAAGAAGCTCGGCCATGAGGTGCACGACCTGGGCGCCTTCAACACGGAATCGTCGGACTACTCGGACTTCGCGGTCCTCGTCGGCAAGGAGCTGATGTCGGGCAAGGCCGAGCGCGGCATCCTGATCTGCGGTTCGGGCGTGGGCGTCTGCATCGCGGCCAACAAGATGCCGGGCGTGCGCGCCAGCATGTGCCACGACACCTACTCGTCCCACCAGGGCGTGGAGCACGACGAGATGAACGTGCTGGTTCTGGGCGCGCGCATCATCGGTCCGGCGCTGGCGTTCGAGTGCGTCGAAGCTTACCTGAAGGCGCAGTTCATCGCGTCGGAGCCGCGCTTCGTGCGCCGGTTGAACAAGGTGAAAGCGATCGAAGCGCAGTACATGCCGGATGCCCGGGGAACCACGTACGGCTCCTAAGTGTTTCTGGTTCTTCTGAGTCCTAAGCCGCGCGATGAATCCCTTTTCATCGCGCGTTGTTTGGCTTGACCCGTCAGAGTTTGTACACTCATATTTGGCAGCTCTCGGCCAGTGAGCAGTTTTGCACTGTCCGTAATGCACCCTTCATGGGTGCGCTGTTGCATCAACCCGGGCTCCCAGGCATCTGAAGTTTATGAGTGAATCGACGACACAACGCGTTTGGTTTATCACCGGAGCCTCGACCGGCTTCGGTCGTGAGCTTGCAGTACAGCTTCTTCAGGCGGGCGAAAAGGTCGCCGCCACCGCCCGCAAGCCGGAGCAGGTAGCTGATCTGGCGGACAAGTATCCCGATCTGGCGCTGGCCGTTGCCCTCGACGTAACCGACCAGTCCTCTGTGGATGCCGCGGTCGAGAAGACGCTGGCCCGCTTTGGCCGCGTGGACGTGCTGGTGAACAACGCGGGCTACGGCCTTGCGGGAGCCATCGAAGAGGCCACCGAGGCGGAGTTCAAGCCGGTCTTCGAGACCAACGTCTTCGGCCTCATCCGCGTCACGAAGGCCTTCCTGCCGCAGTTCCGCAAGCAGCGCTCGGGTAACATCGTCAACCTCTCCTCCATCGGCGGCCTCATCGGGACGGCGGGCTGGGGATACTACAACGCCAGCAAGTTCGCGGTGAACGGCCTCTCCGAAGCCCTGGCCGCGGAGCTTCTGCCGCTTGGCATCCACGTCACTATCGTTGAGCCGGGTCCGTTCCGCACCGACTTCCTCGGCCGCTCGGGCGTCGAGGCCGAGCAGCTTATCGCCGACTACGACCAGACCGCAGGCAAGACGCGCCAGTACATGATCGACCAGTCCGGCAAGCAGCCCGGCGACCCGGTGAAGGCCGTCGAGGCGATCATCGCCGCCGTCAAGGCTCCTGAGCCGCCCCGTCACCTGGTGCTGGGATCGCTTGCCTTCAACCGCATGACCGCCCGTCTGGATCTGTGGAAGCAGGATCTCGCGGCCTGGCAAGCCACCTCGGTGGGCGCGGACTTCGACGAGGATTCAACTAAGTAATGAGCACCCTTCTGAACGGCACACTGCGGATCAAGACCCTTTTCTGGGATATCGGCGGCGTGCTGTTGACCAATGGCTGGGACCGGGACCAGCGGAGCCGGGTACTGGGGCGTCTGGGCGTGGATCTCTCGCGTTACGAGGAACTGCACGCCGAGGCCAACTACTACTGGGAGCGCGGTCTCTCGACGGCCAAGGAGTTCTTTCGCAAGACCGTCTTCGAGCAGAATCCTGAGCTGGACCTGTCCTACAGTGTGCTCTGGCCGCAGGTCTGCGCGGAGAGCAAGGTGCTGCACCCCGATACGCTCGACCTGGTGGCCGAGCTGCGAGCGGCGGGCAGCTATCGTATGGCGACCCTGAATAACGAGTCGCGTGAACTCAACGAGTATCGGCTGGACGCGTTCAAGCTGCGGCCACTGTTCGACTACTTCATCTGCTCGGGCTACGTGCACGAGATGAAGCCGCTGCCGGATATCTACCGCTCGGCGATCGACATCTCCGGCTATCCCGCCAACACCTCACTTTTCATCGACGACAAACCGGAGAACTGCGATGCCGCCAGGTCCTTGGGCATGCACGCCATCCGGTTTGAGTCTCCTGCGCAGCTCCGCGCCGCGCTCGGCAGTTACGGAATCAACAGCTAGAAGCCTTCGAAAGGAATAGATCATGGAACTTGGAATCATCGGTCTCGGCAAGATGGGCTTCAACATGGCGGAGCGTCTCCGTCTCGCGGGCCACAAAGTGGTCGGTTTTGACTTCAACGCGGAGGCCGTGGCGAAGCTGACGGCAGCGGGCTCGGTGGGCGTCAGCTCGCTCGAGGATCTGGTCAAGAACCTCTCGGCTCCCCGCGCGGTCTGGATCATGGTCCCGGCCGGCGACCCGGTCGACGAGACCATCGCCAAGCTGGAGCCCCTGATGGAAAAGGGCGACACCTTCATCGACGGCGGCAACTCAAACTACAAGGACTCGCAGCGGCGTCACGCGGCGGCGGCCAAGGTGGGCTTCGAGTTCGTCGACGCCGGTACGTCCGGCGGCATCTGGGGACTGAAGGAAGGCTACTCGCTGATGATCGGCGGCGATAAGGCTCCGGTCGAGCGGCTCACGCCGATCTTCGAGGCGCTTGCGCCTTCGCCCACCGAGGGCTGGGGCCACGTCGGCCCGTCCGGCGCGGGTCACTTCGTCAAGATGGTCCACAACGGCATCGAGTACGGCCTGATGGAGGCGTACGCCGAGGGCTTCTCGATCCTGAAGGCCAAGGAGACGCTGGGCCTCGACCTCGAGCAGATCGCCAACATCTGGCAGGATGGCTCGGTGGTCCGCTCGTGGCTGCTCGACCTGACCGCCGACGCGCTCAAGAAGAACCCGACGCTCGAGGGCATGGAAGCCTACGTGCCCGACTCCGGCGAGGGCCGCTGGACGGTCTTCGAGGCCATCGACCTCGACGTCTCGGCTCCGGTCATCACCGAGTCGCTCATCCGCCGCCTGCGTTCGCGCGAGGCCAACAACTTCACCGACCGCATGATCTCGATCATGCGCAACGAGTTCGGCGGACACGCGATCAAGAAGAGCTAGTTCGGTTGGGGCCGATGCGGGCTATGAATGAAATAGCCCGCATCGGCAGCCGGTCTCCGCGAATCTGATCTTCAACTTCAATTCAATCTCCATCACGTTCAGGGAGCAGCAAATGTCCACGACCATCACACCCGCAGGCGTCACGCTCGGCGCCGCTACCACCAACGAGCGGGTGCCCGAACCCTGCATCGTCGTCATCTTCGGAGCCTCCGGCGACCTGACCAAGCGCAAGCTGCTTCCGGCGCTCTTCCACCTCGAGCAGTCCGGCCTTCTGCCGCAGGACTTCTCCGTCGTCGGCGTCGCCCGCCGCGACCTCTCCGCGACCTTCGGGCCGGATATGAAGGAGGGCATCATCGCAGGCGGCGGCGTCGAAGAGTCCGACCCCAAGCTCGCGCCCTTCATGGAAAAGGTCCAGTACTTCGCCACCAACTTCGACGACGACGAGGGCTTCGAGAAGCTCAAGTCCTACCTCGCCGAGCTGGACGAGAAGTTCCAGACCAAGGGAAACCGGCTCTTCTACCTCGCGGTCGCGCCTGAGTTCTTCGCCGACATCATCGCCCGCCTGGGCAAGCACGGCATGGCCCACCCGGCCGAGGGATCGAATAGCTGGGTCCGCGTCATCATCGAGAAGCCCTTCGGCACCGATCTCGAGTCGGCCCGCAAGCTGAACGACGACGTGAACGCTGTCCTCAGCGAGGACCAGATCTTCCGCATCGACCACTACCTGGGCAAGGAGACGGTGCAGAACATCCTCGTCTTCCGCTTCGGCAACGGCATCTTCGAGCCGGTGTGGAACCGCAACTTCATCGACCACGTCGAGATCACGGCAGCCGAGTCCATCGGCATCGAGGGCCGCGGGCCGTTCTACGAGAAGGCCGGTGCCCTGCGCGACGTGCTCCAGAACCACGTCATGGAAGTCCTTTCGTTTGTTGCGATGGAGCCACCGGATTCGTTCGAGGCCGAGGCCGTCCGGACCGAGAAGCTCAAGGTCTGGCGCGCCATCGAGGGCATCCCGGTCGAGAAGACGTCGCGCGGCCAGTACGGCCCGGGCACGGTCGGCGGCAAGGAGGTCGCGGGCTACCGTCAGGAAGAGCGCGTCAATCCCGAGTCGCAGACCGAGACCTTCGCCGCTGTCAGCCTCGAGATCGAGAACTGGCGCTGGGCTGGCGTCCCCTTCTACATCCGGGCGGGCAAGCGTCTGGCCAAGCGCGTCACCGAGGTCACGATCGTCTTCAAGCAGCCGCCGCTGCACCTCTTCAAGGGCAACGGCAGCAACGGCAACGTGGAGCCGAACATCCTCTCCATGCGCATCCAGCCGGACGAGGGCATCGCTCTTCGCTTCGGAGCCAAGGTGCCCGGCCCGACCACCAACGTCGCGCAGGTCAACATGGACTTCAGCTACTCCGACTCCTTCGGCAAGTCCACGGCCAACGGCTATGAGCGCCTGCTACTGGACGCGATGCTCGGCGATGCGACGCTGTTCGCGCACCGCGACGGCGTCGAGGCCACCTGGGCTCTATTCACGCCGATTCTCGAGGCGTGGGCGCAGCAGAAGATGGACTTCCCCAACTACGATGCCGGTTCGTGGGGCCCGCAGGAGTCCTGCGACCTGCTCGAAAAAGAGGGCCGTGCCTGGGGCAAGCTCTAGCGCGCGCAGCGCGTTGAGCCACTGATCCGGATGCCGTGCAACAATACGGCATCCGGATTGTTGTCTGCATCCGAATCTCTGTTCGTTTACCTCTAACTTTCCGGAGTCCTCATGCCTCGCCCCGCCACCGCCTCCCTCCAAGTCTCCGCCACCCCGGCGGAGGTCGCCCTGGCCGCCGCCGAGCTTTTCACCGAATCCATCGTCTCCGCCGTCGCCGCACGCGGACAGGCCCGCGTCGCCATCTCCGGCGGCTCCACCCCCAAGGCCATGTTCGCGCTGCTCGCCGACCCGCAGCATTCGTTCCTCGCCCGAGTCCCCTGGGCCAGCCTCCAGCTCTTCTGGGTCGATGAGCGCTGTGTCCCCCCGACCGCCGACGACTCCAACTTTCGCATGACCAACGAGGCCATGCTGAGCAAGGTGCCGCTGCCGCCCGCCAACGTGCACCGCATGGAGGGCGAGCTTGACCCCGCCGTCGCCGCCGCCCGTTACGAGTCCGCGATCCGTAACGCCTTCAAGCTCGAGGGCGCGGAGACCCCGACCTTCGACCTGATCCTGCTCGGCATGGGCGACGACGGCCACACGGCCTCGCTCTTCCCCCACACCGAAGCCCTCGACAACATGATCGACATCGTCATAGCCAACCACGTCCCGCAGAAGGATACCTGGCGCATCACGCTCACCTGGCCGGTCATCAACCAGGGGCGCACCGTCGCCTTCCTCATCGAAGGCAAGGGCAAGGACGAGGTATTGCAGCGGGTATTGCAGGGGCCGTACGACCCCGAGACTCTGCCCTCGCAGCTCATCCGCCCGTCCAGCAAGCAGCTCACGTTCCTGCTCGACAGCGAAGCCGCCAAGCTGCTCCCCGGCGGCGGCGCTCCGGGCACCACGACACTCGAACTCGCATAGGAAGGCTGAAAAGCATGATTCTCGCAGGCGACGTCGGCGGTACCAAGGTACATCTCGCGCTGTACAACTTCGAGGCCGGGCGGCTCCGGCAGACCCGCGACCACAAGTTTCCGGCCCACGAGTTCTCCAGTCTCGACGACGTGGTGAAGAAGTTCCTTGCGTCCGACGGCGACCGCCCTGCGGAGAACAAGGACGAGATTGTGGCGGCCTGCTTCGGCTGCCCCGGCCCCGTGCGCGACGGCCACCTGAAGCTGACGAACCTGCCCTGGACGCTGGACGCCCGCGACCTCGAAGCCTCGCTTGGCATCAAGCACATCTTCCTTATCAATGACTTAGAGGCCAACGGCTACGGCATCCCGGAGCTGGCCCCGGAGAGCATCTTCACGCTGCACGAGGCAGATGTGGCCGCCGTCGGCCATCGCGGCCTGGTCTCGGCGGGCACCGGGCTAGGCGAGGCGCTGCTCATCTGGGACGGCAAGACGCACCGCCCCATCCCCTCCGAGGGCGGCCACTGCGACTTCGCCGCCCGCAACGACCGCGAGATCGCCCTCCTCAACTACCTGCGCCAGACCCTCAAGGGCCGCGTCTCCTTCGAGCGCGTGGTCTCGGGCCTCGGCATCAAGAACATCTACGCCTACCTGCGCGACGTGGAGAAGCTGGACGAGCCGCAGTGGCTGAAGACCCGGCTGGCCCACGAGGACCCCAACGCGGTCATCGGAAGCTGCGCCGAGGACGGCTCCAGCTCCATCTGCTTTGAGACGATGAAGATCTTCGCGGGCGCGTACGGGGCGGAGGCGGGCAACGTCGCGCTGAAGGTGCTGGCGATGGGCGGCATCTACCTGGGCGGCGGCATCGCGCCCAAGACGCTGAAGACCTTGCAGAACGGAGCCTTCGTGCAGGCATTCCTCGACAAGGGCCGTCTCTCGCCGCTGCTCCAGTCGATCCCCGTCCGCGTCATCCTCGACGAGACCTGCGCCTTGCTGGGAGCCGCAGCCTACGCGGAGCTACAGGCAGCAGAGCTATCCGGCCACTCCGAACGGGCCGCGTCCGTGCAGCCGAGCTAGTCTTCCACGGTCGAATCGCAGAAAGCGGGGTCAGCTATGACACTCTTGCTGGATGTCTTCACCATTCTCTCCATCGGGCTGATGACCGGCAACGAGTTTGCCGTTTCCGCGTTCGTTAACCCGGCTATCTGGAAGCTGGATGACCGCGCCCAGGTGTCGTTGCTGGCCCGTTCGCTCGGCAGGGCGATGCCGTTCTGGTACGCCTTGAACGCCATTCTGCTGGGCGTCGAGGCCTGGCTTCGGAGCCATACCCCTGGCCATCTTCTGCTCCTCAGCGCGGAGCTGCTCTGGGTTGCGACCATCGTCTTCACGATCCTGTTGCTGGTTCCGATCAACAACCGGCTCGGCGCGGACAGCGAGCCAGACAGCGACCCAGGCTGGCGCTCCGCACACAAACGATGGGATATCCTCCACCGCATCCGGATCGCAGCGCTCACGGTCGCGGTGATCTGCTTCCTCTACGGGATACTGCAAACCGCGTGACATTCTTTTCGGCATTGCACTGTATGCTTGGTGCAACTTCTGTTGAGATTCGATGCGATAAGGGTTCTAACTCTGTTTGACTTCTCCGAACGCGCAAATCTCGACGACTTCCCCGAGAAGATGGACCAGCCCTGCTCGTACGAGCAGATGCGCGATTGCCTGCACGACATCGCTCGGGTAAACCGGCTGACCCTGGCCTACCAGCCCACTCTGCACTGGCTGGGACTCGTCTGCGAAGCGCAGCCCGTGCCCAGACCCCTGCGGATCCTCGACGTGGGCTGCGGCTACGGCGACGCGCTGCGGCGCATCCACCACTGGGCCGCCGCCCGCAACCTGCCGGTAGAGCTGACCGGCATCGACCTGAACCCCGACGCCATCCGGGCCGCTCGCGAGGCCACGCCTGCCACAACCGGCATCACCTTCCTCGCGGGCAACGTCTACGACTGGCACCCACCCGAAGGCGTCGATATCGTCCTCAGCTCGCTCCTGACGCATCATCTGCGCGACGCCGAGATCGTCGACTTCCTGGCCTGGATGGAGGCGACCGCCCGCGTGGGTTGGTTCATCAACGACCTGCATCGCGAGCCGATGCCCTACCGCCTCTTCCGCACGCTGGTGCGCTTCACCCCCTGGCATCCCTTCGTCAAGCACGACGGCCCGGTCTCGATCCTGCGCAGCTTCCGCCCGGAGGACTGGCACCGCCTCTGCTCCGCCGCGGCGATCCCTCCCCAGGATTACGAGCTGCGCAGCCATCGCCCGGCGCGCCTGTGCGTCTCCCGCATCCGGCCCGCGGCGCTGGTCGCCGAGCCGCTCCCGGCAGAGGTTTACGATCCCGTATCCTTAGAGGGATAAGGAAACCCGGAATGACCCTTCGCAACACGCTCCTGACCCTGGCGCTCGCCGCCGCCGCTCCCCTCACCGCCCAGCGCCTGCCCGCAAACGTCCACCCCGAGCACTACCGGCTCCAGCTCGCGCCTTCCATCGCGCAGGCCAGCTTCGCGGGTTCGGAGACGATCGACGTTACCCTCGCCGACCCCTCGGCCACCGTCACGCTCAACGCGCTGGAGCTGAAGATCAGCAAGGTCGAGGCGTCTACCGCCGCAGGCACTCAGACCGGCACCATCAGCTACGACCCCGCCAAAGAGCAGGCGACCTTCACCTTCCCCCAGCCCCTGCCCGCCGGTCACGCCTCCCTCGCCGTCGAGTTCTCCGGCACCCTGAACGACAAGCTGCGCGGCTTCTATCTCTCGAAGACCAAGGCCCGCAACTACGCCGTCACCCAGTTCGAGTCTACTGACGCCCGCCGCGCCTTCCCCAGCTTCGACGAGCCTGCCCTGAAGGCCACCTTCGACGTCAGCCTGACCATCGACGCCGCCGACACCGCCATCTCGAACGGCCCCATCGTCTCCGACCAGCCCGGCCCCGCGCCCGGCAAGCACACCCTGGTCTTCGCCACGACGCCGAAGATGTCCACCTACCTGGTCGCCTTCCTGGTAGGCGACTTCGCCTGCTCCAAGGGCAAGTCCGACGGCGTGCCCATCCGCGTCTGCGCCACGCCCGACAAGCTCCCGCTCACCAAGTTCGCGGTCTCCGCCGCCGAGCACTTCCTCCACTATTACGACACCTACTTCGGCATCAAGTACCCCATGGCCAAGCTCGACCTCATCGGCATCCCCGACTTCGAGGCTGGCGCGATGGAGAACTTCGGCGCCATCACCTACCGCGAGACCGACCTGCTGGTCGACGAGAAGAACGCCGGCATCAACAGCCGCAAGCGCGTCGCCTCCGTGGTCGCGCACGAGATGGCCCACCAGTGGTTCGGCGACATGGTGACCATGCAGTGGTGGGACAACCTATGGCTCAACGAGGGCTTCGCCACCTGGATGGCCGACAAGGCCAGCGGTGAGTGGAAGCCCGAGTGGAACTTCCCCGAGGACACTGCCGACACGCTCGACCAGACCCTGAACTACGACGCGGGCAAGACCACCCGCACCATCCGCGCCACGGCCGACACCCCGGCGGAGATCGAGGAGATGTTCGACGGCATCGCCTACGGCAAGGCGGGCGCGGTGCTGGGCATGGTGGAGAACTACCTGGGCGCGGAGACCTTCCGCCAGGGCGTCCACAACTACCTGGCGGCGCACCTCTACGCCAACGCCACGGCCGAGGACTTCTGGAGCGCCCAGACCGCCAACTCGCACCAGCCCGTCGACCGCATCATGTCGAGCTTCGTCACCCAGCCCGGCGTCCCCCTGCTGCGCTTCCGCGATATCCAGTCAGCGGGCGTCCCGGTCACGCAAAGCCGCTTCTTCCTCTCGGGGATGTCGCCCACTTCGGATTCCATCGTTGGCTGGACGATCCCGGTCTGCGTCAAGACCTCCGGCGCTCCGTCCTGCAAGATCCTGACGCCCGACGCGGCCACTCTGCCGATCGACCCCGCGCCGTTCTTCTACGCCAACGCGGCAGACAAGGGCTACTTCCGCACGGCCTATACCCCGGCGCAAATGAAGGCCATCCTGCCCCACGTCGAGTCGTCGCTCAGCCCGTCTGAGCGGCTTGGCCTGCTGGGCGACCGCTGGGCGCTCACCACGGCGGGCGAGGTCCCCGTGGGCGATTACCTCGACCTCGCTCTCTCGGTGAAGAGCGACCCCAGGGCCTCGGTGCTCGACAGCACGCTCCGCGCCATCGACACGATCCGCCTGCGGCTGGCCAGCCCCGCCGAGAGAGCGCAGTTCGATGCGATCCTCCGCGCCCGCTACGCCCCGGTCTACGCCGCGCTCGCAACTCCCGGCAAGCATTCCACCTACGACCAGCAGGAGATCCGCAGCAACCTCTTCGGCCTTCTGGGCGCGGTCGGCGACCCGGCCACCCTGGCCGAGGCCCGTCGTATCTCCGACGAGGTCTTCGCCGGACACCAGCCCAAGTCCGGCCCTGATGCCGATGTCACCGACGCGGCGATCCTGATCTCTGCCGAGCACGGTGAAGCCGCCCTTTACGACCGCATCCAGGCCGTCAGCCAGAAGGCCACCGACCCCGAGCTTCAGGTCGAGGCCCTGCGCACGCTGACCCGCTTCCACGACCCCGCGCTGGTCACCCGCACGCTGGACTACACGGTCTCGGGCGCGGTCCGCAGCCAGGATTCGTGGCAACTAATCGGCATCGAGCTGCGCCAGCCCGAGACCCGCGACCGCGCCTGGGAGTGGCTCCAGCAGAACTGGGATAAGGTGAAGGCGCAGCTCACCGTAGCCAGCGGTGCCCGCGTCGTGACGGCCACGGGCGCTTTCTGCACGGTCGAGCAGCGCGATCAGGTGACGAGCTTCTTCGCTACCCACAAGGTCGACGCCACCGAGCGCACCTTGGCCAAGGCCATCGACAGCATCAACGACTGCATCCGCTTCCGTGCCGCGCAGGAGCCAAACCTGAGCCTCTGGCTAGCCGCCCAGCCGCAATAACCTCCGGCTGGTCGAGGCCGCACCTGTTGTTGCCTGTTCTTTTGGTTGTCATTCAGGAGCGAAGCGGAGGAATCTGCTTCTGTTTTTGCTCTTGTTGTTGCTTTTGTCGTTGCTTCTGGGGTACGTCCGGGCTTTATCCCGCACATCAAAATCCACCACGGATGCGGGCTTTAGCCCCGAGGTATGCTTTCTTTGCCCCCGCCACGAATCCGGGTGCCCCAGGTCTCGCTTCTGAGACATGGGGCACCCACGAGGCACAACCGCTCTATGCCTCCGAAAAGCGCTGAAGGCGCGCTCTATACCAGCCTAGGGCGAAGCCCTAGGTAACCGAACGCGCAGGCAGAAGAGGGCTGAAGGCCCGACCTATCCCACCCGAAGAGTCCAGAAGCAACAACTCCCTAACGCCGGGCGGGCGGCACTTCGTGCGGTTCTCGACGCTTTGTGTAAAAGCGCCTTCTACATAATCCGAAACCGTTCCCGCATCAACCGCTGAAACCTCGGCCGCCAGATAATCTCATAGGCCAGCTCTTTCCCCGGAAACATTGCCAGCGCCGCCTTCTTCGAGTCGGCGATCATCTGCGAAGCCTCATCAATCGTCAGCGAGCTGTCCTGCGCGATGGTCTGCATCACCAGGCCCATCATCATCTGCATTCGCCGGATCAGCCGCCCCTCTTCCAGAGCCTCCGCCCCCACACTCGCATCCGGCTTCGAAGTCATCTCCACGCGATGTACCTCCTGTTAACACTGTAGACAACATCGGGGCCGCACCGTCAAGCTTTATTGGGAACCATCCTGGGTTCCGACCACCTCCTTCACCGTCCCATCCCGCCCCAGCAGAAACGTGGTCAACCCAAACTCATCCGTGCGATAGAGCCTCACCCCCGCCGCCGCAAACCGCCCGATCACCTCTCCCCGCGGATGCCCGAAGCTGTTACCCCGGCCCACGCTAATCACCGCATCCCGCGGAGCCGCCGCCGCCAGAAACTCCGGTGTGGTCGAGGTGATGCTGCCATGATGCCCCGCCTTCAGCACCGTCACCGGCTTTACCAGCCCGGCGGCCAACATCGCTTCCTCGCTCGGCCTCTCGGCGTCGCCCTCCAGCAGCAACGACCCCCGCCCAAAATCCAGCCGCAGCACCACCGAATCGTCATTCTTAGGCGCTCCCATGTTGACGTAACCCACAGCCGGAGCCAGAACCGAAACCGCCGTTTCCCCCCAGACGAACCCCTCGCCCGCGTGCAGATGCCGCACCGTAATCCCCAGCTCCCGAGCCTCCTCGAGCAGCGCCCGAAACTGCGCCGAATCCGGCTCGATTCCCACCCAAAGCTCCCTCGGACGAAAGTTCCGGAGCACGGCAGGCATCCCGCCCATGTGGTCGGTGTGGGCGTGGGTCAGCACGACCACGTCCAGCCGCCGCATCCGCCGCGACCACAGGTACGGCGATACCACCTCCTCGCCCACGTCGTAGCTGGCCGTCACCTCGGAGACGCCGTGCTGCCCCACTGGCCCGCCCGCGTCCACCAGCATCGTTCGCCCGTCCGGGCCTGCAATGAGCAGGGAATCGCCCTGGCCCACGTCGATGGCCGACAGCTCCAGCCTCTCCGGCGTCGTCAGCGGCCTCTCCGGCCACAGCACCATCACGGCAATCAGCGGCAACGCCGCCGCCGTCACCCAAGCGCCCCAGCGCCCGCGCCGCACCGCCCAGCAACACGCCATCCACGCCAACACCGCCAGCGCGCCCACCCACCACACCGGTCCCGGCACCCGTACATCGGCCACGCTCAGGCTGCTGATCCGGCCGATCGCCCCCGTAACCCCATGCAGCAGCAGAGCCGTCACCACGCTGGGCGCGAGCGCCACCCACGGGCTTACCAGTGACGCCGCAAAGGTAGCCACCGCAGCCGGAGCCAGCACCGCCAGCACCGGGATCACCACCATGTTGGCCGGAACCGAAAAGACCGCCGCCCGGTGGAAGTAGAGCGCCATCGGCATCACCATCACCAGCTCCGCGACCACCCCGACCAGGGCTAGCTCCATCGCCAGCAGGCCCCAGCGCACGGCCAGCGCCGGAAGCCCTCGAGACCAGCGTCCGAACGCATCGGCAAAGGTCTCTCCCCAGAGCTGCAACATCACGCGGAACTGCATCCTGCGCGGGCTCAGGCCACCGCGCACGCCTGCCGCGAAGATGTTGCGAGTAGCTTTCGCATATCCGCCAAAGCTGCGCTCGCCCAGCGGAGCCGCCATCCCGGCGATGGCGACCAGCGCCAGCACTGTCATCTGAAAGCTGGCTTCGAAGAGGCTTTTGGGCGACCAGACCAGCATAGCCAGCACCGCCGCACCCAATGCGTTGATCGAATCCCCCTTGCGCCAGAACAGCCTTGCCAGCAGAAAGATCGACGTCATCGTCAGCGCCCGTGTCACCGGCTGCCCGAACCCTGTCAGCACCGCGTAGCCCGTGGCCGAGGCGATCGTCACCAGCGTCGCCAGCCACGCCGGACCGCGCAGCCGCCGCACCAGCCAGAAGACTCCCCCGGCCAGCAGCGTCACGTGCAGCCCCGAGACCACGAAGAGGTGGAAGGAGCCTGTGCGTTCGAAGCCCGTACGCATCGTCCGGTTCAGCCCGGCGCGGTCGCCGAAGAGCATCGCGTCCAGCATCGCCGCGTCCGCCGAGCCCAGCCGCATCCAGCCCGGCACCCGCCGGTTCGGCCCGGAGCCGACGAACCCCGCCAGCCGCGCCACCGCCCAGCCCTGCGCGGCCACCACCCGGCAATGCCAGCTCGCCGGTCCTGTTCCTAGTCGGTGCAGACGGTTCGTCGCCAGGCTGGCCCGCGCCCCGATCCCTTGTTCGCGCAGGTAATCTGCATACTGCCACACTCCGGGGTCGCGAAACCGCTCCGGCAGCTTCAGCCGCACGGTCATCTCCACCAGGTCGCCGCAGGCCAGCTCCGGCAGTTGTGTAGCAGTGGCGTAAATCGTACTTCGCACCCCTCCGCTGATTGGCACCATCGACGCCACATCCGGCGTCACTTCCTCTATCTGCTCCAGCGCCAGATCGACGGACTCGGCCTGCTCCGCATCCGGCTCGGCCTCCTCGGCTGCCTCCCACGGCGCTACCTTATCGTTGTCCACGGTCTTGGCGCGCTGCGGAAGCCGCTGTACCCTCGTCACGCGCCCCAGCACCCGGCGGCTCAGGCCATCGGCGTAGCCCGCGACGGCCGAGCTGTCCGGCGGCCCCGGTTGCCACTCCGCCGCGGCCACTCCCGTGACGATCCAGATCGCCGCGACCGGCAGCCAGCTCACGCGTGGGCTGGTCGCCAGGGCAACCACGGCCAACGCGCCCGTCACCACCAGTGCCACGACGAGCACCAGCACCGGCTGCCATACGAAGTGCGCCAGCACAACGCCCACGCCGAACCACACCGCCGCAGCCGCCAGCGGAGCCCGCCGAAATCGCAGCCGCTCCAGCCGGTCGCCTGTCTTTGTTCGGGCCATACCGACTTTTACATCGGATCGAACGCCCCAGAGCCGCAAACCTGCCGCAGATCAGTCATTTACACGGCTACGATTCCCGATTTGGGACTAAGCCGCGTCCTTGCGCAGCCAGACCACCGTCTCCAGATGGAAGGTCTGGGGAAACATATCCACCATCCACACCCGCTCCATCCCGTATCCCGCCCGCGCCAGCACCGCAAGATCCCGCCCCAGCGTCACCGGGTCGCAGGAGACGTAAACCAGCGCCGGAGCGCCGATCCGCCCCAGCAGCCCGCACCCTTCGGCCCCGGCCCCGGCGCGTGGCGGGTCCATCACGATCAACTCCGGCCGTTCCCGCTCCAGCACTGCCCGGCGCAGAAAATCGACCGTCGCGCCCTCGACCGCCTTCACATTCTTCGCCAGCTTCGCCAGGTCCCCAGCGGCCACCGGGTTGCCCTCCACGGCCACCACCTCGGCAAAGCCCCCGGCCAGCCCCCGCGAAAACAAACCCACTCCGGCAAAGAGATCCCACGCCAACTGGCCGCTCCGCCCCGCCGTCGCCAGAGCCACCATCTCGTCGACCAGAAAGCGGTTCACCTGGAAGAACGCTCCACGGCTCACCCAATACTTGGCTCCGGCGGCCTCGTAGACCAGCCCTGCTGCTCCCCACGTTGCTCCCGGCCAGCTCCTGCGGGCGCGTCGGCTCAGCTCCGGGTCGATCTCGGCGTTGGCCCCGACCATCTCCGGCAGCAGAGCCTTCACCTTCTCGCAGAAGACCGTAAACGGCTCATTCCGAGCCACATCCGCATCCCGCAGGAAGAGTGCCATCTGCACCCGCGCCTGGTCGGCGGAGCAGAAAAACTCCACCTCGGCCACATGCTCCAGCCAACGGCGTACAACGGCGTCCTCGGCGGCCAGTTGTATCAATGCCTCCGCTGCCCGCCACAGTACCGGGGCGGCGATGGGGCACTCTTCTATAGGTAGAAACTCGTTCGACGACCGGCGGCTGTGCCCGACGCGGAGTTGCCCATCCAGCGCCTGCACCCGCATCCGCACGCGATTCCGGTATCCCCACGGCTCGCCGGTGCGAAGTTCTATCTCCGGAACCGGCCCCGCACCTGCCTGGGAGAGAATCTCCCGCAGGATTCCGGACTTGATCTCGACCTGGGCGGGATAGCTGGCGTGCTGGTACTGACAGCCTCCACAACTGCCGAAGTGGCGGCACTCCGGTTCGACACGCTGCGCGGAGGCTTCGACAACCTGCACAGAATCAGTAACCGCCAGATCCACCAACTCTCCCGGCAGGGTAAAGGGCACGTCCGTCTCCGCACCCGTGGCATCGACTCCCACACCGGCCCCGCCGTACTTCATCCGCTCGATTCGCAAGGCCATCTGTCTATGGTACCGTTCTGGCGTACAGTTTTAGCCCTTCTGCGGATCACATCTCCGCAATCTGCGCAACTTTCTCCACGAATCGCGGTTCTAATAAACAAGGATGCAGACCAAGACCCTGGATCCGAACTAAGCCGAGCTTGAACGCCGGTTTCGCCCCGCAGGAGGGCTTATGAAAGTCTTTCGTTATCTAGCGTTACTCAGCATCTTCGCGATCTTCCTTGTTCCGGCAACCACGGCTCATGCCCAGGTGGCGGTCGGCGTCGGCATCGGCGGCCCGGCTTATGACTATCCCTACGCCGCGCCCGCCTGTGAGTATGGCTACTACGGCTATTACCCCTACGCCTGCGCGCCCTACGGCTACTATGGCCCGAACTACTTCGTCGGCGGCCTCTTCATCGGCGCCGGCCCCTGGTATCGCGGCGGCTACGGCTGGCGCGGTGGTTATGGATGGCGCGGCGGCTACGGCTATCGTGGTGGCTATGGATACCGTGGCGGAGTAGGCTACCGCGGTGGTTACGGTGGCGGATATCGCGGCGGCTACGCTGGTGGCGGACGTGGTTTCGCTGGTGGCGGTGGCTTCCATGGCGGCGGTGGTGGCGGCTTCCACGGTGGTGGCGGCGGCGGGTTCCATGGCGGTGGTGGTCATGGCGGCGGCGGACACCGGTAAATCAAAAACATCAAGAGGGCTGGCGAACTTCGCCAGCCCTCTTCTTTTGCGACATAGATTGAAAAGTTTTCACGCGAAGCGTCGAGAACCGCACGAAGTGCCGCCCGCCCGGCGTGAGGGCGCTTTTGCTTTTGTCCTGCCGGACGGGCCTGCTACGCGCGGGGCGGGCGTTTGCACGCCTTTTTAAAGCTTCGCGCGGTCCTCCCGCTGGTGCGGATAATCCCGTTGAAGTGCCTTAGTGGGTAGGGGCTACGTACTCCTTGGGAAGCGAGCCACCCTCGCCTTCGCCAAAGAAAAATCCGTTCATCTGCTCGACCAGAAACTCCTGCGCCTCGCGCGTCCAGGGCTGCAGGCGATACTCGTTCAGCAGCATCTTCTGCCGCTCCACCCACTCGCCCCAGGCCTTCTTCGAGACGTTCTTGTAGATCTTCTGACCGAAGTCGGAGTCGAACGGCGGCTCGTCCAGACCCTCCAGCTCGGCCTTGTACTTGCTGCAGAAAACCATGTGCGCCATGTGTTAAATCTCCTGAGATTCGATTGTAAATCCTGCCGCTAACGCCGCTTGCCCTTGGCCTTCTTCACCCGCGCCCGCGTCTTCGACTTGGTCTTGCCCGGCTTGCCCGTCCGCGTCGGGCTGGAGTGGTTCTCGACCCGCGCCGTTTTGGGCTTGCGCAGGCTCTTCGGAGACTCGCCCTGCGGTTCCTCGCCCGGTACCAGCGCAAACTGCAACCGCTTCTGCTGCCGGTCGATGCGGTCGAGCAGCACATGCACTCGCTGGCCGATCTTGAAGACGCGCCCGGAGAAGTCGCCGACGATAGTGCGGTCGGTGTCGCGGAAGCTGTAGCGTTCGTCGTCGCCGAAGCGCCCGCGAGAACCCAGCGTGGCGATGGGCACGAGGCCCTCGATAAACAGCTCGTCCAGCTCCACGAAGAATCCGTACTTGGTGCACGAGAGCACGGTGGCCTGGAAGTCTTCGCCCACGCGGTCCTGCATGAACTTGATCTTCTTCCACTCCATCAGCTCGCGCTCGGCGTCGTCGGCGCGGCGCTCGGCCTGGGAGGACTCGGCGGCGATATCCTGAAGCTCCTGCGGGGGCAGCCAGTTCGGCAGCGGCTCGCCCGTCGGCGCGGGCCTCTCCGCGTGCTTGCCCGCCTTGCGCGCCGCCCACGGCTGCGGATCGCTCGAAAGAATCGGCCCGCCCATCGGGCTTACTCCGGCCTCGAGCGCGGCGCGCAGCAGCCGGTGCACGATCAGGTCCGGATAGCGCCGGATGGGGCTGGTGAAGTGCGTATAGCTCGGGCTGGCCAGCGCGAAGTGGCCTTCGTTCTTCTCGCTGTAGCGCGCCTGCTTCAGCGAACGCAGCATCAGGTAGGCGAGGATGCGCTCCTCGGGCGTGCCCGCGATCTTCGCCGTCAGCCGCTGGTACATCTGCGGCGTCACCGGAATCTCCTCGGGAACATCGTGCGTCTGCACCTGGCGGGCGCGGCCTCCGTGCCGCTCCGCCCCGGCGCGGGAGCTGCGCCGATCGGACTTCATGGTCATCCGCTTGACTGGCAGCGTCGAGAAGCCGAGCGAGTAGCCGAAGCCGCTGGCCGTCTCCTCGAAGTCGATGATCCGCTTGGGGTCGGGCATCTCGTGGATGCGGTAGATCGACGGCCCGCGCAGCTCCAGCCAGTGCGCCACGCACTCGTTGGCCGTCAGCATGAACTCCTCGATGAGCCGGTTCGACCAGCCGCGCTCCGACCGCGTGATCGCCGCCATGTTGCCCTGCGGGTCGAACCGGATCACCGGCTCGGGCAGGTCGAAGTCGATGGAGCCGCGGCGATGGCGCTTGCGGTTCAGCTTCAGCGCCAGCTCGTACATCTGCTCGAAGGCGGGCACCAGCTCGATGAAGGCGGCGCGGGTCTCGGCGTCGCCGTCGAGGATCTTCTGTACCTGCGTGTAGGTCATGCGCCGCGCCGAGCGGATAATGCCCTCGCACAGCTCGAACTCGGCGACCTCACCCGCCGCGTCGATCTCGGCGATACAGCTCAGGACCAGCCGGTCCTCATCGGGCCGTAGAGAACACATGCCCGACGAAAGCTGCGGCGGCAGCATGGGCACGGCGCGGTCGGGGAAGTAGACGCTGGTGGCGCGCAGGCGGGCCTCGAGGTCGAGCGCCGTACCGGGGCGCACGTAGTGGCTCACGTCGGCGATGTGGACTTGCAACTGCCAATTGCCGTTGGGAAGCTGCCGCACCAGCACGGCGTCGTCGAAGTCGCGCGCGGTCTCGCCGTCGATGGTGACGATGGGCAGCCCACGGAAGTCGTGCCGCCGCGCCACCTCCTCGTCGGTCAGCGTGGCCACGGTCTGGCTGGCTGAGGCCGTCGCTTCGGCGAGCACGTTGTCGGGAAACGTATACGGCAGGTGGTGTTTGCGGATGATGATCTCGACGTCCACGCCGAAGTCGTCCGGGTGCCCCAGCACCTCGATGATCCGCCCCTTGGCCGGACGGTTCACGCCGGGGAAGTCGGTGATCTCGACATCGACGGCCAAACCTTCGAGCGGGTCCAGCTTGTTCCCTGAAGAATCTCCAGTGCGCTCACCAAGCTGCTTCAGAGCCTCTTCGCCCAGCACCCGGTGCGGGTTCTCGGCAGGCAGCAGCACCACGCCGCCCGGTCCGTCGGGGATCAGGATCGGCTGCGTCATGCGCTCGTCGAGCGGGGTAATGTAGTTGCCCGTCAGCAGCCCGGTGTCGTAGCCGCTGGTGCCGCGCCTACCCTGCGGACGCGCGTAGTGGAAGATCCCCACCACGGTAGGATTACGCCGATTGAGCACCCGTGCGATGCGCCCGGAGCGGCGTCCCTCGCGGTCGAGCGGAGCCTCGTCCACCAGCACTTCGTCGCCCTGCATGGCTCCGTTCAGCTCGTTCGGCGGGATGAAGATGTCTTCCGCGCGGCTGCTGCTGCCGTTCGGCCTTACAAAGCCGAAGCCGTCGCGGTGCAGGTCCAGCCGTCCGGCCACCAGGCCCTCGCGCGTGGCCTTGTGCTCCACCGGCATCCCCGGCGCGCGCGAAACTCTCGCGGTCTTATCCGGAGTGGCCCGCGGCAGCGCCCACTGGTCGTCGTCGATCTTGACCAGCTCGCCCCGCACGGTGATGCGCGCCAGCTGCTCGAGCAGCAGCCTGCGCTCGCGCCCGCCGCCCAGCCCCAGCTCGCGGATCAGTTGTTTGTACCCGGCCCTGTGCCCGGCCGAGCGTTCGATCATCCGGATCAGATCCCGGTCACTGTGTGGGTACGGCCCTTGCTTCGCCATCGAAAGAGATCCGATCTACTCAGGCTCAGGATGACAGCAAATCCCGTCATCCGCAAATGCAGTACTTCGTACCGTTCTCGACGCTTCGCGCGAAAACGACTAGGGGGTCTCCTTCAATACGTCGGCTGCCTTTTCGAGCGTCTCCGCCGGCGACACCTTGAAGTCCGTCTTGGTCTCATCCTCCTGCTGGCCAATCGTCTTGAACAGCAGCGCCCGCCCGACGATATGCACATGCGAGCCGGTAATCTGCCAGTGCCCCGGAGATACCTCCCGCCGCTCGACCGTGAACGTGCCGCCAGCCTTCATCCTCCCCAGCAGCCCGTACCCCAGCTTCACATCGTTGGCCAGCGTCCCTTTCAGGTGCTCGATCCGGTGCGAAGGCTTCGCCACCACCACCTCTCCCTCCATCGCCGAGAGCACCTTTGCCTCCATCGACGGCGCATGAAACTCCGGATCGGGCTTGAAGTCCAGCGTCACCTGCGTGGGCGTCTCGCTCCTTACGGTCCATAGGAAGGCCGTGGGCAGCAGCCGCAGCAGGTTCTCGGCCTGCTCCTGGTCATGCACATCGTCCTTCGCCTCACGCTGCTGCAACGAGGTGTCGTGGACAAAAGCGTGGATGCGCAGATCCTCCACGTGCTGCTGCTCAGGGGGCAAGGGCTGCCCGTGGTCGAGGATCTTACGGCGCAACGTGCCCTTCGGCGTCTCGACCACCTGATAAACGGTGTCGTGCTCGGGCGTCACATCGTGGTCGCGATAGGCAAAGGCGGTGTGGTCGTTATGGTTGGCGTCGAGCTCGGTCTGGACGGCTCGGGCGATGATCGCCTTCGCATCCGGCGTCTCCTGCGCGGCCAGGGGCAACAGCAGTAGACCCGACAGGAGAAGTACCCTCTGGGAGAGGAAGACTTTCATGTCCTTTAGGATGCGTGGGAGCGGCAAAAGTAAGCCAAAATCTACACGCGGGCGTCCAAGACCGCACGAAGTGCCCCGGCGTGAGGGCGTTGTTGCTGTTGCTTGTTTTCTTGGTTGTCATTCAGGAGCGAAGCGGAGGAATCTGCTTCTGTCTTTGCCGTTGTTTTTGCTTTTGCTTCTGAGGCAGGTCCGGGCTTTAGCCCGGACATTCAAATCAACCATAGAAGTGGGCTTTAGCCCCCGAGGTATGCTTTCTTCAAAAGCTACAAAGACTGTCCTGCCGGACGGGCCTCCTGCGCGGGGCGGGCGTTTGCACGCCTTTTTACTGCTTCGCGTGGTCCTCCCGTTGGTCGGAAACAAAAGTCTGTTTACGACCAACGAGCCTTACATCGATATCAACGCCCGCTTGGCCTTCTTGCCCAGTCGCACCGTCAGCGTGGCCGCCGCAGGTACAGCCTGCTCCTTCACGACCACCCCTTCGATCTTCACCGCACCCTCGGCCAGTTTGCGATTAGCCTCGCCGTTGCTGGCGGCCAGCCCCAGAGCTACCAGCAGCTTGGCCACCCGCACCGTCCCGGCCTCGGTCCCGGCGATGGCGGCCAGCTCAATCGCCACCTCGTCCAGATCCTCGCTCACGCCGCCCTGCTGGAACTGCTTGCTCCAGTTCTCCTCCGCGCGCACGGCCGCTTCCTGAGAAGAAAAGTCCGCCGTAATCATTCGGGCGAGGTCGCGCTTGGCCTGCATGGGGTGCAGTTTGCCCGCCGCCATCTCCTCCTCGATCGCGGCGATCGCTCCCGGCAGCACATCGGTCAGCAGCGTGTAGTAGCGGCCGATGAGCCCGTCGGGAATCGTCATCAGCTTGGTGAACATCTCGAACGGCGGTTCGCTCACGCCAATCGCGTTGCCCAGCGACTTCGACATCTTCTGCACGCCGTCCAGACCCTCGATGATCGGGGTCATCAGCACGATCTGGGGCGGCTGCCCGGCGTCGCGTTGCAGGCGGCGTCCCATCAGCAGGTTGAACTTCTGGTCCGTACCGCCGAGTTCGACGTCACACTCCAGCGCCACCGAGTCGTACCCCTGCGCCAGCGGGTACAGCAGCTCGTGGACGGAGATCGGCTCTTCCTCGTTGAAGCGTTTGTGGAAGTCTTCGCGCTCCAGCATCTGGGAGACGGTCGCCTTCGCGGCCAGCCGGATCATATCGGCAAACCCCAGCTTCGCCAGCCACTCCGAGTTGTAGCGCACCTCGGTCTTCACGGGGTCGAGGATCTTGAAGACCTGCTCCTTGTAGGTCTCGGCGTTTTTGTCGATCTCCTCCTGCGAGAGCTGCTTGCGCGTGGCCGACTTGCCGGTCGGATCGCCGATGAGCGCGGTCGAATCGCCGATGAGGAAGATGACGGTGTGGCCGAGCTGCTGGAAGTGCCGCAGCTTGCGGATCAGGACGGTGTGGCCGAGGTGCAGGTCGGGCGCGGTGGGGTCGAACCCGGCCTTGATGCGCATGGGCTTGCCGCTGGCGATGGACTGCTCGATGCGTTCTTTCAGGGCGTCGAGGGGGATGATCTCGGCTGCGCCTTTGGTGATGAGGTCTAGCTGGTCCTGCACGCTTGCGAAGGTTTGCATAAGAATTCAAGTGTACTTCGTACCGTTCTCGGGGAGGTATGGGGGAGCGGGCTTCTGAGGGCCTCCCGCTGGTCGGCAACGAGCAGCTCAATCCCGACCAACGGAGGCCACGCGAAGCCGAGAACCGCACGAAGTGCCGCCCGCTTCGCGCTTAGCGGACCCGTTCGGCAGGACAATATATTTATGCCCGATCCGAAGAGAAAAACAGAAAAAGAAACACCCCACAAGGACAAGCTCTGCAAGACCTGCGGCCGCTTCTTTGTGTGGCGTAAGTCGTGGGAGCGCGACTGGGACGTCATCAAGTATTGCAGTGACGCCTGCCGCGGCTACCAGCCCGGCGAGGCCGACGCCGCTCTCGAAGCCGCAATCCTCGAGTTGTTGCAGGAGAGCGGCCGCGACAAGACCATCTCTTCCAACGATGCCGCCAAGCTGGTCGGCGGCAAAGACACCCGCCGCGACTGGGAGGGTCTGTTGGAGCCAGCCCGCGCCGCCGCCCGCCGCCTCGCCACCCAGGGCAGCATCGTTCTGGTGCAGCACGGAGCCGTCGTCAGCGTCTCCAAAGCCAAGGGGCCGGTTCGTTTAAAACTGCGCTAACTGCTCAAGGCGGGCCGCCGGAGCCGCAAAGTCGGCGTAAGTCGTTCCATCCGCCATAAACGTTTTCTCATAGTGCGTCATGGTATCGTCGTGTCATGTTTCCGATCGAACGCATCGAAGGGGCTCCCATGCGGACAAGCCACCGTATCATTCTGGGCTTGCTCTTGATTCTTGCGACGATCTCCACCGCCCAGGGAGCATGGAACGCCGTCCACCGGAGCCAGGACTTTCAGTGGAGCGGAGACCGGATTCTGCTCGCGCATCACGATCCCTGGGCCGAGTATCTGCAGGGCGATCCCGAGCACCTCGTCCTGATGACCCAGGTGCCGAACTACACCCCCATCCTCTACGTGCTGCTTGCGCCGATCGGCCTTCTTCCCATATTGCCCGCCAAGATCGCGTGGATGATCTGCAACTTCTTCTTCGCGACTATCAGCGGAGTACTCGCCGCCCGTTTTTACGGGATGCGCGGTCCAAGCATCGTGGCAATCGTCTGCCTGTTTCTGATGGCGACCCCGGTCCGCAACAGCTTTGGCAACGGGCAGCAAGGCTTGCTCGTCCTGCTTATCCTCTGTGTGACTCTTCTGTCTCCGCGCCTGACCGACGCCCGCGCGGCGGGAGCCGGTCTGTCTTACTTCAAATTCAACTTTGCTCCCCCGGTCTTTCTCTACTTGCTGCTCCGCGGAGGCGTGCGCGCAGTTCTCATGAGCGCCATTCCGTCGATTGCGGCAACCCTCGCGGTCTGGCTCTGGCTCACCGGCGGACGCGATCCGCACGAGATTGTGAAGCTCATCCTGGAGCCTCTCCAGGTGTCGCAGACGGGCTATACCGTATCCGGCGGAGCTGCCAACCTGATGGACGTTCTGGAGAAGGTGTTACGCCTCTTCCAGACTCCAAAGCCATTCCTGACCCCGATCACGTTTGCCGTGGCGTTCTTCATCTGCCTTGCGGTACTCTACTGCGCAATCAAGCGGAATCCCGGCAGCTCTGTGCAGTGGCAGATGGCGCTTATGGCGACCATGAGCTTCTGCCTCTTCAAGCATCACAGCTACGACGCGGGCGTTCTGCTGCTTCCGTTCTGCTATGCCTTGCGGCTTCGGCATCATCTCTCGGCGCAGATCATTCTGCTGATACTGATCAATAGCTGGTATCTGCAGCGCATCCTCGATGCTGCGCACATCATCGTGCCGCAGGCCGATGCAGTGCACTGCGCTCTTCTCTTACTGGCCCTCGGCTTCCTCTACCGGCTGCGAACGGCTGAGGGGGAGATTGAAGCAGATGGCCGTGCCGTCCCGGTATTTGCCCCGGTGAAAGCCTAAAAGAAGAAAGACTGTCCTGCCGGACGGGCCTCCTACGCGGAGGGCGGGCGTTCACACGCCTTTGATTGCTTCGCGTGGATCGGGATCAAAAATGCTCGCTGCCGACCAACGGAAGGCCCTCAGAAGATCATCCCGCCCATGCTCCCCCGAGAACCGCACGAAGTGCCGAAGTGCCCTAGAAGTCTTCTTCTTCGTGTAGGTGGGCTGCTGAGGTCGATTGTGCGCTTACATGGCTCGATCCCCGGAGCACCGCCTCGCGCGTCATCCGTAGATCGGCCACCGTCTTCCACTGATCAGTCTTCTTCGGCTCCGCCACCCACAACGGCAGCGGCATCTTCAGGTACTCGGCCAGCGCGAAGGCGTGCGGTTCGTAGAGCTTGCGGATCGCGGTCAGCCGCTTCATCGCCTCGGGATCGCCGCACAACTGCACCTCCATCTGGCCCAGCGAGTCGCACAGTTGATAGAACGTCTCCTTCGGCAGCCGGTCGGGAGCTTCGCTCACACGAGTGCCAAGCCCTTCAATATGAAAGACATGACCCAGGTCGACGACGGCGTGCCGAGCAGTGGCGAAGGTCAATTGCGCCTGCCGAACCGAGGGGCCGTCGATTGTGGTGATGAGCAGCGCGCAGGTGTCGAGCACTGCCACCAACGCCGTCAGCCAGCTCTGGTTGTCGTGCTGCGAACGGTAGTAGGCGAGCAGCGGGTAAGAGACGTGCGTCTCCAGTATTTCGGCTGACCACCGCTCCCACTCGGCCAGTAGCTGGATCAGCGCCTGATCGCCGCCCTCGAAGCTGTGCCGTCGCAGTAGCTCGGTGGCGGTCGGGGGCGATCCCGCCCGTACGTCCAGCAGAGCCACGCTGACCTCCCGGTGCGAGAACGTCTGGTAGAGGATGGGGACGTATCCGATGACCAGCGCCACAAACCCCAGCCCCGTCCCGGCCTCCATCGCGACCAGCATCCGCGCCAGCCGGCTGGTCGGAATCACGTCTCCCAGGCCCAGCGTGAACAGGGTGGTGCCGCTGACGTAAAAGGCGGTGCCGAGCCGGTCGATCTGCCCGTGGCCCAGCGTCAGCGTGTCGTGGAAGGGCGTGCCCAGCCCGAAGTAGATCATCCCGAAGGCGACGACCAGCAGCAGCGCCCACAGGCCCAGCAGCAGCAGCAGCGAGACCGGCCCGAAGATGCTGTAGATCTGCTCCCGCAGCTTGCGGCTCCGGACCCACTCGGCCACGCACACCCACGGCGTCCAGGTCAGCAGGTAGAAGATCTGCGTGATTCTCAGCAGGCGGCCGGAGGGGCGGCGCGGCAGGATGACGGTCTGGAAGGCATCCAGCCCCACTCCCAGCGCAACCAGCGCCCCCGCGATCAGGATGATCGGATGCATAAGCTAACTGTAACCGCAAAGTACTTCGTACCGTTCTCGGGGTCGCGTGGGCAAATCATCACCCATGGCCCTCCTGTCGGTCGGGAATAAACAATGTTCGCTGCCGACCAGCGGAAGGCCCTCAGAAAATCACTTCCCCATGACGCCCCGAGAACAGTACGAAGTGCCCCCAGGAACGGTGCGAAGCACTATTTACTCGACATGGGCAACTACAGGCGGTATTTTGGCATCAGTGGAAGTCCGAACAGGGCGCACCATTGGAGCCTCCCCATGCGCCGACTCTTGGTTGTGGATGATGAAACTCTTGTGGCCGATACACTTACGGACATCTTCCGTAAGAACGGCTTCGAGGTGCGGACAGCGTACTCGGCCGATACGGCGCTCGAGATCGCCCGCGAGTTCACCCCGCACCTGCTGCTCTGCGATATCGACATGCCCTCCCGCGACGGGCTGGAGCTAATGAGCGACATCGGCCGCGAGCTGCCGGGCTGTCCCATCCTGGTGCTCACGGGGTTTTATAACCGCCTTACGGGGGTTCACGAGCGCGCCGGTACGCTTCAGCAACCGGTCAATATTCTGACCAAGCCATGCCAGCCGGTGGAGCTGCTGCGCGAGGTCACCATCATGCTTGCCACCGCGTAAGGTTGTAGACTCAACCGGATGGCCGGTGACGATCAAAACCTGCTCTTCGCCGATCTCTTTCCTGCCAAGGGCAGAAAGCGGTCGGCAGCGCCGCGAAGGGTTGCGCCCGCCGCGCCGCCCCCTCCTGCGCCCGTGGAGGCCGCGTCGCCACCCACAGAGGCCGCCGCGCCCGATCCGGAACCTGTCCCCATCGTCAGGGAGTCGTCACCCCTGACCTACACCGTCCGCGAGCTGATCGCCAGCGTGCGCCGTCATCTGGAAGAGGGCTTCCATGGCCTCATCTCGGTCGAAGGCGAGGTCTCCAACTGCCGCCCCGCCGCCTCCGGCCACGTCTACTTCACGCTCAAGGACGGCGAGGCGCAGCTTCCCATCGTGCTCTTCCGCCGCCAGGCACAGCTCTTGCGCTTCCGCATCAAAGACGGGCAGGCGGTCAAGGTCCGTGGCCGCATCGCGCTGTACGAGTCGCGCGGCCAGCTTCAGCTCATCGCCGAGACGGTCGAAGAGCAGGGAACCGGAGCCTTGCAGCGCGCCTTCGAGGAACTGCGCGCGCGCCTGCTCGCCGAAGGGCTCTTCGACCGGCCCAAGCGCCCGCTGCCCGCGTTCCCGAAGTGCATCGGCATCGTCACCTCGCCCTCCGGCGCGGTCATCCGCGACATCGTCAACGTGGTGCGCCGCCGCCACTCCCGGCTCAACCTGCTGGTCTACCCAGCCATCATGCAAGGGACGAATTGCGCCCGCACCGTGGCCGCCGGGGTGAGCTGGTTCAACCAGCATCCCGAGCGTGTGGATCTCATCCTGATCGCCCGTGGCGGCGGCTCCATGGAAGACCTCGCAGGGTTCAACGATGAGGCGCTCGCCCGCACCATCGCGGCGTCTGAGCTGCCGGTGGTCTCGGCCATCGGGCACGAGACCGACACCACCATCTCGGACTTCGTCGCCGACCTGCGCGCTCCCACGCCCTCCGCAGCCGCCGAGCTGATTACGGCGGCTCAGCACCGCATCGAAGAGCGCGTCATCTCGCTCGAGCGGCGCGTCCACCGCGCGGGACAGTACCAGCTTATGTCGGCCCGACAGCGGCTGGCGCGGCTCTCCGCCGACCAGGTGCTCCGCCGCCTGCGCGACTCCATCGGTCGCCGTGAGCAGCGCGTCGATGAGCTGCGCTTCCGCCTCATGGCCTCGTCCGACCGTATGGTTCGTAGCCACACGGTTCGACTGGCGACGCTCGAAGCCCGTCTGCGCCGCCACGATCCCACGGTGCGTCTAGCCGCCGCCACGCACCGCCTGCAAGTGGTCAGCGAGCGGCTGAACCGTCTCGCCACCGAGCTTCCGCGCAGCCGCCGCGTACAGCTCGCGACGGCCACGGCCCGTCTGTCCGCTCTCTCGCCGCTCTCGGTGCTCCAGCGCGGCTATGCCATCGTGTACGCGGAGGACGGCAGCATCCTGCGCGATGCTGCCGACACCGCACCCGCGCAACAGATCCGCGCCCGCCTCGCCAGGGGCAGCGTGCGCGCCCAAGTCACCCAAATTCAAGCAACCGAAATCCCAGCTACGGAGAACCAATGAAGAAGCTCTTCGGCACCGACGGCATCCGCGCTGTCGCGGGCCACCCGCCGCTCGACCGCACCACCGTCCACGCCGTCGGCCTTGCCCTCGCCCAAACGCTCAAGGCCACGAACGACAAGCCGAAGGTCATCCTCGGCATGGACACGCGCGAGTCCTCCGAAGAAATCGCGGCCACGCTCACGGCTGGCCTCGTCACCGGCGGCGCTGCGGTTGAGAACGCCGGAGTCATCACCACCCCCGCCATCGCGCACCTGACGCACGTCCACGGCTTCGCGGCGGGTATCGTCATCTCGGCCTCGCACAATCCCTGGCAGGACAACGGCATCAAGCTCTTCGGCCCCGACGGCTACAAGCTGCCCGACGCCACCGAGCTGGCCATCGAGGACGAGATCTTCCGCCAGCTCGCGGCCCACACCGCCGCGCCCGTCGCCGCCTCCGCGCCGCTGGTCAACGAGGCCGACCGAGCCGAGTACACGCGCTTCCTGCTCTCCGCCGTGCCCGGCCTCTCGCTCGACAACCAGACCATCGTGATCGACTGCGCCAACGGGGCCGCCAGCTCGGTTGCGCCGCAGCTCTTCGCCGACCTCGGCGGCACGGTCTTCATCACGCACTCCAGCCCCGACGGGCGCAACATCAACGAAGAGTGCGGCGCGCTGCACCCGGAGGTTGTCGCGGCGGAGGTCGTCTACCGCAAGGCGGGGCTGGGCATCACCTTCGACGGCGACGCCGACCGCGCTCTCTTCTCCGATGAGCACGGTCGCGTGGTCAACGGCGATGCCGTCCTGCTGCTCGCCGCCCGCGACCTGCAAGCGCGCGGCCTGCTGGCGAACGACACCGTGGTTGCGACGACCATGTCGAACATGGGCCTCGAGGCCGCGCTGGTGCGCTCCGGCATCAAGATGCTGCGCGCGCCGGTGGGCGACAAATACGTCCTCGAGCAGATGCTGGCGACAGGCGCGAGCTTAGGCGGCGAGCAGTCCGGCCACATCATCTTCTCGGGCCGCTCGACCACGGGCGACGGCCTGCTGACCGCGCTGCTGCTGCTCGATATCATCCACCGCTCGGGCCGCTCGCTGGCCGAGTTGACCGCCGACCTGAAGGTCTTTCCGCAGGTGATCGTCAACGTAAAAGTTCGCGAAAAAAAGCCGCTGGACACGATTCCGTCTGTCGCTTCGGCGATTGCATCGGCGGACGAGGCCCTCGCCGGGTGCGGCCGTGTCGTTATCCGCTACAGCGGTACGGAGGCGCTGGCTCGCGTGATGATCGAGGCCGAGGACGAGCAGCAGATGAGGCACCACGCTGACACCATCGCGGGAGCTATTCGCGCAGAGCTGGGTATTTAAGACATTAAAAGCGCCCTCACGCCGGGCTGGCGGCACTTCGTGCGGTTCTCGGCTTCGCATTGTCCTCCCGTTGGTCGGAAAGAAAAATTCTCGCTGCCGACCAGCGGGAGGCCCTCAGAAGATTGTTTCCCTATACCGCCCCGAGAACGGCACGAAGTGCCCTCTCGTTGGTCGGGAATGAGAATTTCTCATTTCCGGCCAACACCGCGTCCATACGCCATTCACTATTTCCATTTAACATTGTGGTTTGCTGATTGCTAGTGAGGTGTGATGAACGAAGGTCGTTGGGTACTGTTGATTGCGAGTGAAGTTGGCGGCACGGACTCCGTCTCCGACCGCGCCATGGAGCGGCTGGTCGATGCCATCAAAGAAGAGGGCTACGAGGTCGTCCGCACCTCCACTCCAGAGGATGGACTCTCGCTCGTTACCTCCGACCCCTCGCACTCCGCGATCCTGCTCGACTGGGACCTCGAAGGCGACAACCAGTTCGACGAGCGCGCCGCGCTGCAGATACTGCGCGCCGTGCGCCGCCGCAACAAGAAGATCCCGATCTTCCTCATCGCCGACCGCACCCTGGTCTCCGAGCTGCCGCTCGAGGTCGTCCGCCAGGTCCACGAGTACATCCACCTCTTCGGCGACACCCCGGCCTTCATCGCCAACCGCGTCGACTTCGCCGTCGAGCGTTATCACGAACAATTGCTGCCGCCCTACTTCCGCGAGCTGAAGAAGTACACCGATCAGGGCGCCTACTCGTGGGACGCGCCCGGCCACATGGGCGGCGTCGCCTTCCTGAAGCACCCGGTCGGCACCGAGTTCCACAAGTTCTTCGGAGAAAATCTCCTCCGCTCCGACCTCGGCATCTCCACCGCTCCGCTCGGCTCGTGGCTCGACCACCTGGGGCCTCCGGGCGAGAGCGAGCGCAACGCCGCCCGCATCTTCGGCGCGGACTGGACGTTTTATGTTCTGAGTGGTTCCTCCAACTCCAATCAGATCGTAGGCCAGGGCGTCATCGCGCAGGACGACATCGTGCTGGCAGATGCCAACTGCCACAAGTCGATCTGCCACGCGCTTACCGTCACCGGCGCGCGCCCCGTGTACTTCAAGCCCACACGCAACGGCTACGGCATGATCGGCCTGGTGCCGCTCAAGCGCTTCAGCCCCGAGTTCGTGAAGGGCCTCATCGACAAGAGCCCCTTTACCGCCGGGGCCGCGTCGAAGATCCCCACCTACGCGGTCGTCACCAACTCCACGTACGACGGCCTCTGCTACGACGTGAACCGCGTCGTCGAGGAGCTTTCGAAGTCGGTGCCGCGCATCCACTTCGACGAGGCCTGGTACGCCTACGCCAAGTTCCACCAGATCTACAAGGGCCGCTTCGCCATGGACGTGCCCGATGACATGGAAGACCGCCCCGCCATCTTCGCCGTGCAGTCCACGCACAAGATGCTCGCGGCCTTCTCGATGGGTTCGATGATTCACGTCAAGCTCTCCGAGCGCGCACCGATGGACTTCGACCAGTTCAACGAGGCGTTCATGATGCGCGGCACCACCTCGCCGTTCTATCCGCTCATCGCGAGCCTCGACGTCGCTGCCGCCATGATGGACGAGCCTGCCGGGCCGACGCTGATGAACGAGACCATTCAGGACGCCATCAGCTTCCGCAAAGCGATGAGTTCCATCGCGCACCGCTTGCGCGCCGTGCAGTCGAACGGCGACGGATGGTTCTTCCGGCTCTACCAGCCGGAGATTGTAACCGATCCTATTACAGAAGAAACCTTCGTCTTTGAAGAGGCTCCCGACAGCCTGCTCGCCACCAACTCCTGCTGCTGGACCCTGAAGCCCGGCGAGGAGTGGCACGGCTATCAGGACGAGGACATCGCCGACTCCTACTGTATGCTCGACCCGACCAAGGTGACGATCCTCACCCCCGGCGTCAACGCGCAGGGCGTGGTCGGCAACTGGGGCATCCCCGCGGCGATCTTGACGGAGTTCCTCGACGGCCGCCGCGTCGAGATCGCCCGCACCGGCGACTACACCGTGCTGGTGCTCTTCTCGGTCGGCACGTCGAAGGGCAAGTGGGGCAGCCTGCTCGAGAATCTCTTCGAGTTCAAGCGGCTCTACGACGGCGAGGCATCGCTCGAAGAGGCTCTGCCCGAGCTGGTCACCAAGTATCCGCAGCGTTATCGCAACACCACGCTGAAGGAGCTTTCGGACGAGATGCACGAGGCGATGATGAAGCTCAACCTCGCCGGTCTTGTGAATGAGGCTTGCGATGAGGACTTCGATCCCGTGCTCACGCCCTTCCAGACCTACCAGAAGCTGCTGAAGCACGAGACGGAGAAGATTCCGTTCCGCGAGATGGCGGGCCGCATTGCCGCGGTAATGTTGGTGCCGTATCCGCCGGGGATTCCGATGTCGATGCCTGGCGAGCGCCTGGGCGGCCCGGATAGCCCGGTGATCCGGCTCATCCTGGCGATGGAGGAGTTCGGCAAGCGCTTCCCCGGCTTCGAGCGCGAGGTGCACGGCATCGAGCTGGATGCTGAGGGGAACTACTGGATGCGCGCTGTGATTGAGGCGGCTCCGGCGAAGGGTAAGACGAGCAAGAAGCGCCGCAACAAGAAGGCTCCGAACTCCGAGCCTGCGATCAATCGGCGGTTGAAGTCTACGCCGGTGCGACGCGCTGGCGAGTAGGTAAGTGTTGTGAGTTGTGCATGAAGCCCATGTCTCAGAGTTGAGACATGGGCTTCATGCATAGGCAAGAAATACGCGCAGCGTCCAGTACCGCACGAAGTGCCGCCCGCCCGGCGTGAGGGCGCTTTTGCTGTTGCTAGAAGCTCAACCGCAAAGCAAGCTGCACGTTACGCGGATCACCCACTGCCGTTGCCTGACGATACGTAGACACAGGAGCAGATGGATAAGCCCCCGTCCCGAAGGTTCCATTCGGCACCTGATCGTTGCGATGGTTCAACGCATTGAAGGCTTCGGCGATTCCTTGTAGCCTGAATCGTTCGCCCAAAGGAAACGTCCGGCTCAGCCGCGCGCTCATGGTGAAGCTGTCGAAACCCACACCGGCGTTGCGTCCGATCATGGTTCCGGGCAGCGCGTTGGCGCAGGAGTTGGCGGCGGTGGGTGTCAGCACAAACCCCGGCAGACAGGGCCGCAGCGCCGTCGTCTGGAGACTGTTGCCGCCGGTCGTCACGTTGAACGGCAGCGGCGAGTAGTACTGCAATATCCCTCCGAGCTGAAACCCATACAGCAGCCTCTGGGCCACGTTTGTCGCGTGCTCCATCGACGTATGCACGGTCGCGTCGAAGACCACGCGATTGCGCTGGTCGTCGTCCGAGAGCGAGCGGTCCTCGCGCAGGTTGTAGTTGTTTACCGGCGAGCTGAAGAAGAACTCGCTGACGTTATCAATCGCCTTCGACCACGTATACGAGACGCGATAGCTGCCCCAGCGCACCGGCCTCTGCACGTACGAGACCGAGAGCGCGTCGTAGTAGGAGTCCGCCGCCGACTGGTACTGCTTGTTGTTCGCATACGCGGCGTTCGGCCTGCACAGGTTGATCGGATCGACGGACGCATAGCAGGTCGGCGTGTTCAGGTTGACGGAGATGAGCAGGTGCTCGCCGCGCAGGTGCTGGTAGCTGATTGCAAGGTTGCTCGTCGGAGTCATCTGCTGATCGACCTCGAGGCTCACTTGCTGCGAGAACGCATTTTGCATGTGCGGGTCCATCGTGCTCAGGCTCAGGCGCACGTTGGCGGGGATCGTCGTTGCGGTATAACCCGTGTCGATGTTGGGGAACGCGGGTGCGCCTGCTTGCCCATAGGAGAGCGCAATGGTGGTGAAGGTGTTACTGTTGATCGCCGTCGTATTGCCGTCGCTCTCAAGAGCATTGGAGAGCGCACGCAGCGGGATGCGGTCGTAGAACAGCCCATAGCTGCCGCGCACCACGGTGCCGCTCTTCCTGAACGGCGACCACGCGAAGCCCACACGCGGCGAGACGTTGTTGCTGTCCATGTAAAGGCTCTTCAGGAACTGAAGATCGTAGCGCACGCCCACGTTCAGCGTCAGCGCCGAGCTGACCTTCCACTCGTCCTGCGCGTAGAAGCCGATGTTCGGATTCGTCTGCGGCACCACGTAGTTGCCGAACGACTGCGTGAAGGTGCTGTACGTCCCTTTCTGGAAGTTGGCCAGCGAGGAGAACGCATAGCTGCCGCGAATCGACTGCGGATACGTGATCGTCAGATCGTTGAAGAGGAAGTCCGCGCCCACGCGCAGCGCGTGCGCCCCGGCCTGGTGCGAGAGGTTGTCGACCACCTCGTACAGCCGGTCGTACCGCGCCGTCGGCGAGCCGGAGAGCGTGCCGAACGCGGCCACGCCGGAGATGCTCACCGCCGGTCCCACCGGATCGTTCACCGGAGCGCGCAGGTTGCTGTTGGTGAACTGCCCGCGCGTCTCGTTCACCGTGCGCGGCGTCAGCATGTCGATGTTGCTCACGGCCACGGTCTGGTCGAGATCCTCAAGCCCCGCGGCGGCGCTGGTGTAGTTGATCCCGCCCGCGCCGCGCGAGTTGGTGCTGCTGACGTGGTACAGGCTGTAGCGCACGCTCAGTTGATCGCGGTCGTTCACCTTGTGGTCCAGCTTGGCGAAGAAGTTACTCGACCGAACCGGGTTGGGATAGAGCGTCGTCGGCGTGGCGCTGCTGATGGCAAGGCTTTGCCCCGGATATCCAGCAGACTTCAGCGCCGTGTTGATCGCATCCGCATTGGCTGCCGTGATTGTGATGACGCCGTTCTGGTTCAACTGCCGCTGCTCGAAGTTGCCGAAGTAGAACGTACGATCCTTGACGATTGGCCCGCCCAGCGACGCGCCGTACTGCGCCTGCGTCAACGGCAGGTTGGTGCCCGAGAGTGCATTAGCCGCGTTCAGCCGCTGGTTGCGCAGGTAGCCGTAGGCATCGCCGTGCAGCGCGTTGGTGCCGCTCTTCGAGACGAAGTTGATGTACCCGCCCAGCGCCCGCCCGAACTCGGCCTGCCCGCCGCTGGTCACCACCTGCATCTCGCGGATCACGTCCAGCCCGAACGAGGTTTGGACCAGCCCGGCCGCATCGTCGTTGGCCGAAAGCCCATCGACGATGAAGCTGTTGGAGAAGTTCCTCTGGCTGCTCACCGAGATGCCCTGCCCGCCCACCGCCGAGGTCTCGGCAAAGAGCTGGTTGGCCGCCGTGTTGGTCGGTGATACCCCCGGCACCAGCAGTGCCAGGTCGAGAAAGTTGCGCCCGTTGAAGGGCAGGTTCGCCACCTCGGTCTGCGAGATTGTCCCCGCCACCTGGCTGCGGTCGGCTTCGAGCAGCGGGCCTTCGGCATCGACGTTGACGGCCTGCGTCGCGCTCCCCACGGTCAGCTCTACCGGCAGCTCAAAGGCCGCGCCGATGGTCAGGTTCAGCGTGCGTTTTGCATCGGAGAAACCAGCCTCCTGCACGACGACCTCGTACCGTCCCACGCGCAGGTAAGGGAAGCGAAAGCGCCCCGCCGCATCGCTGGTCGTGGTGGCGGAGGTGTTGGTTTCGATCTCGCGGGCGGTGACGCTGGCATGGCGCACGACGGCCCCGGAGGTGTCGGTAACGCGCCCGCTCAGCGAGGCGTTGTTGATGGTTTCCTGAGCGGATAGACAGGGTAAAGCAAACAAAAACAGGAGTGCAGCAAGCAGACGATGCAAGGGGTCCTCCTAACGGACTCTTCGGTGGTCGCGGGGTGCAGAGACACGAAGCCTGAGACACGAATCCCAAGGCTCGGGCTGAACCGCGACGGTGCTCTTCGGAGTTGCTGGAAATGAGAGCGGTGCTTAGGAGAGGACGACTGCCGGAGGTCCGCGCTTCTGCCGCGCCCGGTCCTCGGCGACGCGCGCCTTGGCCTCGGTCTGCGGGTGTACCGCGGGGTGTGAGACCACCTCGCCGAAGAGCAGGGCAGAGGTGTCGAACGAGAGATCGTGGTGCTGCTGCGCCGGGCTTACCGCCTTGGGGAAGGCGGGGCAGCAGTTGCGATGCGCGATCAGGTGCGTCTCCTGGCTCATCTCGGAGAGCTGCTCCATGGTCAGCTCGCAGTGATGCATCCCGCCCCGGCGGCAGCACGCTGCCAGCCCCGAGTTCATCCCCGCGTTCAGCGCGAACAGGGGCGTGATCAGCGGAAGGCCGAACAGGACCACGAGCAGGATGGAGAGGAGACGCCTCACGCCGCGAGTGTAGCAGAAGCTCGAAGCCCGCACCTACCAATTTCGCGGACGGGGCACATTCGCCTGATCCTATTCACTTGCTCCGCCATCGCCCCTGAACTAAGCTAATTCCATGTATGAAGACTTCACGGTAACCGACCGCTGGACTGGACAGGCCCTCCACTGCACCTGGAAGGGCACCGTCGTCGCCATCGCGACGCGCCACGCCGACGCGACCGATATCCGCTTCGCCGTCGACGGCCGCCCCGTCTGGATCGCCATGCCCAACCTCGCATGGGTGGAGCAGAAGCGCCGCACCGGCAAGGTCATCACGGATTACCTGGCTGCCCAGACCGCGGGCCGCTACCTGAAGGCCGCCATCGAGTCCGGCTACGACAACGGCCGCGAGATGTACACCATGACCGTCGACGAGGTGCTCGAGCACGCCAACGCAGTCGTCGCCGAGGCGGGCCGCACCGACTTCCTGCCCTCGCTTCCGGTCATCAGCGATGACGTCACGACCGATCGCTACCTGGGCGTGCGGCCCGGCGACCCCGCCACCTTCGAGCTGCCCGAGACCCCGCGCCGATCGTGATTACGCGCCGCCGTCTCCTTGGCCTGCTTCCGGCCATTGCCCTCGGCCTCCGGGCCGAGGCGCAAGATTTCTTGGCTACTCCCAAGTTCTTCCACCGCCGCGAGAAGAAGCAGGCTCCTCCTCCGCAGCCCTGGGTCTACATCGGCTCGGACACCGCCGCCGGTCCCGGCAAAGGCATCTACGCCTGCCGCTTCGACACCGTCACCGGCCAACTGACGCAGCCGATTCTGGCCGCCACGACCTTCCGCCCGGCCTTCTTCGCGCTCGGTCCTCTGCGTAACGGCCGCCGCTTCCTCTACGTCACCAACGAGGGCAAGGACGAGACCGCCACCGTCACCACCTTCGCCGTCGATGCCGCCACCGGCGCGCTTAGCTCCGTGGGCAAGGTCCCCTCGGGCTTCGCCGGAGCCTGCTACATCTCGGTCGACGTCACCGGCAGCGCGGCCTACGTGGCTAACTTCTACGGCAGCGGCATCAGCAGCTACCGCATCCAGCCCGACGGCACCCTCTCCGGCCCGGTCGAGCACATCGACTTCCACGCCGCCGCCTTCGGCCAGCAAGGCCCCGTCACCGCCCGGCAGGACGCGCCGCACCCGCATTCGACGACGATCTCGCCCGATAACCGCTTCCTCATCGTCAACGACCTGGGCAACGACCAGATCGTCACCTTCGCGCTCGAGCCCGACGCCCGCCTGGGTGAGCCGCACCTCTCCGGCAACCATCGCCCCGGCTCCGGCCCGCGCCACGTGGCCTTCCACCCCAACGGGCGCTGGGTCTACGGCATCACCGAGATCGACTCCAGCATCGACCAGTACCTCTGGATCGCGACCCACGGCCACGCGCCCGAGGCCCTGCTGACCTACACCGACCACACGGTCCGCACAGTCGAACCCGACTACCACGGCCCCACCAACACGGCGGCGGAGATCGCCATCTCGGCCAACGGCTACTTCCTTTACGCCAGCAACCGCGGCGAGGACTCGCTCGTCGTCTTCGCCATCGACCCGGAGAGCGGCGCCCTGACGCTGAAGCAGCGCATCCCCTGCGGCGGCCACATTCCCCGGCACTTCACGCTCGACCCCACGGGCCGCTGGCTGCTCTGCGGCAACCAGAACTCGTCGTCAGTCACAGTCTTCGCCCGCAACGAGGGCACCGGCCTGCTCACCGGCCCGGTCCAGACGCTGGCCGTCGAGTCGCCGATGTTCACGCTCTTCGCCTAAAGCGGGGCACTCATGTTCGCCCGTCTCCTCCACATCGACCGCATCCACCCCAATGGCTTTGCCGAGCCCTGCCCGATCAGGTGGATCGACAGCTTCGCCATGCGCAACTTCACCAACGACGCCATCTTCGACGACACCCTGCCCCTGGCCGACGGACTGATGGAGGCGGGCCACCGCATCCCTCTCGTAACGCTCCAGGCGGCCATGGAGGACTGGTTCCGTCGCAAAGGCTACCTTGCCGCCGCCGACAGCCTCCTCATCACCGAAGAGCCTCGCAAATAAAAAGGGCGCGTGCCCCGATCAGCAGGGCACGCGCCGTTCTCGTTGGCAGTACTAAGCGTTCAGCGACTTCATATCGATCACGAAGCGATACTTCACATCGCTCTTCACCACGCGGTCGTAAGCCGTATCAAGCTCGCCCACCGTCGTCAGCTCAATCTCCGAGACGATATCGTTTTCCGCGCAGTAGTCCAGCATCTCCTGCGTCTCTTTCATGCCGCCGATCATCGACCCGGCCAGGCTGCGCCGGTTCACCACCGTCGAGAACGAGGCCACCTCCATCGGCGTCTCCGGCAGGCCCACCAGGCACACCGTACCGTCCAGTCGCAGCAGGCTCAGGTACAGGTTGATGTCGTGCGGAGCCGAGACACAGTCCAGAATGAAGTCGAGGCTGCCCTTGTACTTGGCCATCGCCTCGGCATCCTTCGAGATCACGACCTCGTCCGCGCCCAGCCGCAACGCATCGGCTTCCTTGCCCGCGGAGGTGGTGAACAGCACCACATGCGCGCCGAACGAGTGCGCGAACTTCAGCCCCATGTGCCCCAGTCCGCCCAAGCCGACGATCCCGACCTTCTTGCCCGGGCCGATTTTCCAGTGGCGCAGCGGGCTGTAGGTGGTAATGCCCGCGCACAGCAGCGGAGCCACCGCCGCCAGCTTCGGCTCCAGCTTCTTCGAGATGGTGTGAACGTACCGCTCGGCGACCACGATGTTGTTCGAGTAGCCGCCCCGCGTCAGCACGCCCTCGTAGTCCTTGCTGTTGTACGTGCCCACGAAGCCCTTCTCGCAGTAGGCTTCCTCATCGGCCTCGCAGTTCGAGCAGACCTTGCACGAATCGACCATGACGCCCACACCGGCCAGGTCGCCTACCTTGAACTTGGTCACTGCGGAGCCAACCGCCGTTACATAGCCGACGATCTCGTGTCCCGGCACCATCGGGAAGATGGCCCCGCCCCACTCGTCGCGCACCTGATGGATATCCGAGTGGCAGATGCCCGAGTAGGCAATCTCGACCACGACATCATCCGGCCGCACGTCGCGCCGTTCAAACTCGAATCGCTCAAGCGATGCAGCTACACTTTTAGCTGCGTATCCCACGGACTGAATCATAGGTCTCTCCTGTTTTGTTGGTGCTTCAAAAGACGAACGCGCCTGCATTCATGCTCATGGCGAGCATAAGGATCTGTGTGATGGTCTGATGAATTCAGAGCCGGAAAACTACTTCCTACTCATCGTAATGCAGCAGGCTGCGGTACTGCAGAAATCTAACGCGGCGCAAAGTTGAAATTAACTGTGACCTTGGTGTCCACTGACGCTGGTTCCCCGTTGTTGATATAGGGTGTATAGGTCCACTGACGGACAGCGGCAATGGCTGCAATCGCCAGCTCCGGATCGGGTGCGCTGATAACACTCAAATCATGCACATGACCGTCGGTACCAATAATCACATGGAGTAGCACTGTGCCCGAGATATGTCCCTTCCTTGCCCTATCAGGGTAAATCGGCGCGACTTTATGAAGGACATGTCCCGCCATCACAGCCGTATCTACCTCTGCCGTGGCTCCATTCACGGAGGTCAACCCGTCGATGACATCGGAGTTCACCGATTGTTCGGGTACTGACTCAAGCTTGTCAATGTGTGCGCTTGCGGCCTGGACGCCCGCAATCTGAATGGAGGTATCGAGCGGAACGTGCCGGGATTGAAAGGCTCCCGTTCTGACCCGCAAGGTCAGTTGGTTGCCAAACTCATAGCTGACCCGCAGAGTATCTTCGCCACGGCTCATGCAGTAGGTCGGAAACAGGCCGAGAGGAGCGAAGGCAACCCCTTTGATCGTCTGGGTCAACATCACGCAGTCCAGATCGACCCCTCCCAGGGGGAGGTGGTGCAGATCCGGCGTGCTCTGATCGACCTCATGGTCGGACGGCATTGGGTGCACAACTTGCTTTCGCAACTGCTCCAGGAGAGCGGGAGGTAAGCTCGCACCGGTACTAAGAAAGAGACCGTGTTCGTTATGCACGATGGTTGCAGTGTAGGAGGGGGTCGTGAAGATCTGGCGATCTTTTTGCGCGCCGCCCCACCACTCTTCGAGAGTGCCACTCTCGCTTGGCGAACCCTTGGAATCATAGAGCTGCACAGTCATCTTGAGATGCCATGGTTGCAGGGAGGCATCATCCAGGACATTGCCCTGGGCAACCCTGTGCAGACGCTCATGCAGTGCTGCGGAGCTTTCCGCCCGTCCCCATGTCATAGGAGAGATCAAGAAGACGAGCGGTAGCAGAAGTTTTCCAAGTGTATTGGTTTTGACTCTTCTCATCCAAGAGTTCCTACTCATCGTAATGCAGCAGGCTCAGCACGTCGTACTCCTGGAACTTATCGCGGCCCTTCAGGAAGTCCAGCTCAATGGCAAACCCGATGCCCGCGATCTCCCCGCCGAGCTGCCGCACGAGCTTCACCGTCGCCTGCATCGTCCCGCCGGTGGCCAGCAGGTCGTCCACGATCACCACGCGCTGGCCCGGCTCAATCGCGTCCAGGTGAATCTCCAGCGAGTCGGTGCCGTACTCCAGATCGTACGAGACCTTCGCCGTCGGAGCAGGCAGCTTCTTCGGCTTGCGCACGGGCACAAAGCCCGCGTTCAGCCGGTACGCCAGCGCCGGTCCGAAGATGAAGCCACGCGCCTCGATCCCCAGCACCAGGTCGATCTCCTTGCCGATGTAGTACGCGGCAAAGGCGTCGATGAGCTGCGCCATCCCGGCCTTGTCCTTCAGCAGCGTCGTAATGTCGTAGAACAAAATCCCCGGCTTCGGAAAGTCGGGCACCGTACGGATCAGCTCCTTCAACGGCTCACAGTTCACAGGTGTCTTCAACGTCAAATCCTCCTCAAATTCCTTCAATTGGTCTTTACCATGCCCCTTCAATCTCAAATGGTCCCAGCTTCTCGCCCTCGTTCTCGAGCAGCTCGTGCTCTTCGATGGCATCCACCCGGCTGCCGCGCGAGCCCTGCCGCAGCGCGGCCTTCAGCTCCAGCAACTGCTCCGGCGTGCCCGCCGCGACGATCTCCACGTGCCCTGTATCGGTGTTCCTGACCCAGCCGCGCAGGCCAATCTCGGCGGCCTCCCGGTGCACGAACCACCGGAACCCGACCCCCTGCACGCGGCCCTTGACGAGATAGTGCTGAACCATTCCCCCAGTGTCGCATCCGGCTTATCGCCATGCAAGGCAGCGCCCGTCACGCAAAATAGCGCCTGCGGCCAAACTAAAGAGGCCGAAGCTGTGCGCCCCGGCCTCTTCGAGATTGCAGTAACAAATCTTACGCGCGGCTCATGTAAGCGCCTTCGGCCGTATCCACGCGGATCTTCTCGCCCTCGTTGATGAACGGCGGCACCTGCACCACCAGGCCGGTCTCGGTCTTGGCGGGCTTGGTTACGGAAGACGCCGTGGCCGACTTGATGCCCGGCTCGGTCTCCATCACGGTCATCTCCACCACCGTCGGCAGCTCGATACCCACAGCCTTGCCGTCGTGGAAGCTCACGCTGATCGACAGGTTCGGGATCAGGAAATCCACCGCATCGCCCAGCGTCTCGCGCTTCAGCATCGTCTGCTCGAACGCCTCGTCCATGAAGTAGTAGTCGTCGCCGTCGCTGTACAGGAACTCCATCTTCACTTCGTCCACGTAGACGCGGTCGATCGGGTCGGGCGAGCGAAACCGTTCGATAAACATCGAGCCCGTGCGCACGTTGCGCAGCTTGGCCTGGATGAACGCCCGCAGGTTACCCGGCGTGCGGTGTTCCACCGAGAACACCAGGTGCAGGTCGTCTTTGTACTTGATAATCATGCCCGGACGCATCTGCGTGGCAGGAATCGACATATAGAAAAACCCTCATAGCCGAAGCTTTTTGAAATCAGCTTCAAAATCAGCTTCCAAGATGTGTGTCGGGGCGCTCGCTCGATAGACGCAGAGACCAGCCCTCAACCCTGCAATTGTATCGCAGCCACTTCGTGGGGTTCTCGGCGCTGCGCGTGGTCGGTGGCTCCGACTAGCACCGGGTTCCGCTTCACTCCCGTCCGAAGAGATGGCGGAAGAACCGCCCCACGGCATGGAAGACGCCCTTTTGCTCCTGTGCCTGCGCGGGCTGGCCCAAAGGGTCCGCTGCAATTCCGGTCCCATGCTCCAGCGGCGTGGGAGTCACCGGCACCGTCCCGTCATACCCCAGCGAGTCGGACACCTGCGTATGTGTCTCCCCCGGCTTCTGCGCGGGCAGCGGCGACGGCTCCGCCAGCCCCTCGCTCACCGCCGCCGGAAACGGATGCTGCTTTGCCGCCAGCTTCGGCGAGACCGTCTTGCCGCTCAGAGCCGCATCCGCAATCGAAACCCCCGCCGGTTCGGGCGGCGGACACCCGCACGGCACCGTCTCCCGGTCCACCACTTCCTTCAGGCTGCCGTGCTCGAACATCACATGCTGCCCGGCCTTCAGCTCATAAGAAGCCTCGCCGAAGGCGTCGCTGATCTTCAGCACCGGGGCCTTGCGGCCTTTGTTTTCAACGCATGTATCCCCATTCTGGGTCACCCGCACTCGCAGGTCCAGCGGCCCGGCCGAGACCATCGCAAATCGCAGGTCCGGCGTCATCAGCACGTCGCTGGCCGAGGCCGCCATGTGCAGCTCGAGCGCCCCGCGATCCAGCGCCAGCAACAATCCGTCCGAGTCACCCGAACCCGTCACATGCAGCGAGCTGGTCTGACACACGTCCACCGAGCCGCCGCGCGCCAGCGTCACCACCGCCGTACGGTCCAGCGCCGTCACCACGTTCGATCCACTCAGTGCCGCCTTGCCGCCGGTCACCACCATCTCGCCGGATACGGTCGCGCTCGCCGTCGGCACATAGCCGACCGGCTTCTGTTGCTGCGCGGGTACGCTCAAAGCCCAGCCCACCAGCATCGTCGCCGCGAAGACCCGCCTCATGCGTAACCCCATTTACATCTTCAGAAAGTTCTCGATGAGCTGCTTGCCGTGGCCGGTCAGCACGCTTTCGGGGTGGAACTGTACCCCTTCGATGGGCAGCTCGCGGTGCCGCAGCGCCATGATGGTCTCGCCGTCCACGGTCCGGGCCGAGACCTCCAGCTCCTCAGGAAATCCTTCGGGAGAGACGATCAGCGAGTGATACCGGGTGCAGGTCATCGCCGAGGGGATACCGGCGAAGATGGTCTTGCCGTCGTGTTCGACCTGACTGGTCTTGCCGTGCATCAACTGAGCCGCTCGCACCACGTTGCCGCCGAAGGCCGCGCCGATGGCCTGGTGGCCCAGGCAGACGCCGAGGATCGGCACCCGGGGGCCGCCGCTCTCGGCCAGCTTGGCGAAGTGCTGGATGAGGCCCATGCTGATTCCGGCGTCCTGCGGGGTGCAGGGGCCGGGCGAGATGAGGATGCGCTCCGGCTGCATGGCTTCGACCTCGGCTGGGGATAGCTCGTCGTTGCGGCGGATGACCATCTCCGCGCCCAGCTCGCCCATGTACTGCACGAGGTTGTAGGTGAAGGAGTCGTAGTTATCGAGGACGAAGACCATGATGCCTTCTATCTTACGCCGGACGCCACAGCCCTGTAAGAAACACGCGAAGCGTCCAAAACCCCACGAAGTGGCGCCCGCCCGGCGCTAGGGCGCTGTTGCTTTTGTTTTTTATGGGGAGGGCTTCTGCTTAGCTGGCGAAGATCTTCGCCACGACAAACCCGAACAGCGCCACCACGCCCGCAATCGTTCCGAGCAGCCCGCTTGCGATGAAGATCGTCGCCACGCGCTTGCGTTCGGGCGTCGGCTGCGTGATCCCCACGGTTATGATGAATCCGTCTACTACTCCCTGAATGAGTCCCATGTCCTTACCCTCCTGACTGTCCTTAAGCTAGGCTCGCCGCCTCCCCGGCATCCGACGGATCTTGCTGTTTTCCCCCGCTTCTTGCCCCCAACTATGATGGAGGGCAGGATGACGCCTTCCCCAACAGAGCGCAGCGGCAGCCAACCCCAGCGCGTCTCCGTGCTGGTCGGCTCGCGCTCGGTGCCGCTGCTGCCCGGCAACCCCGAGCAGGACAGCATCCGCTCGCCCTGGACCGGCATTGGAGCCGGAATCGTCCTCGAAAAGCACACCCTCGCCGCCGTCGAGATCCCCGTCCACGAGCACCCCACCTTCTGCCTCCACCTCCAGACCGGCGGCACGGTCGAGATGGACTGGAACTCCGCGGGCAAGACCGGCCACGTCCACTCCGCCACCGGCGACCTGATCCTGCTGGCTCCCGGCACCCGTGACTCGATGCTCTGGCACGGCACCTCGCAGCGCATCATCGCGTCGGTGGAGCCGTCGCTCCTGACCCACGCGGCCGGGCAGCTCGGCCTGTCGCGCCTGGGCGACTTCGAGAACCGCTGGACGTTGCAGGACGAGCAGTTACGCCTGCTGCTGACTGAGATGGAGCGCGAGATGGCCTCCGGCTGGCCGATGGGCGCTCTCTACGGCGACCTCATCGGGCTGTCGCTCTCCATCGCGCTGGTGCGGAAGTACGCCAGCCCCACGCCGCCGCCGCTGCTCAAGGGCGGCCTCGCGCGGGCGAAGCTGCGCCACGTCCTCGACTACATCGAGACCCATCTGGACCGCGAGCTGCGCCTCGAAGAGCTGGCCACGCTGGCGGGGCTCAGCCTCTTCCACTTCGCGCGCAGCTTCCGCGAGAGCACCGGCTTCACCCCGCACCAGTACATCGTCGAGAAGCGCGTAGCCCGCGCCAAGCTGCTGCTGGCCAAGCCCGAGTGGACCATCGAGCAGGTCGCCTCAGCCGTGGGATTTCAGAGCGCAAGTCGCTTCACCAGCGCCTTCCGCGCCAATACCGGAGCTACGCCTACCTTCTGGAGAAGAAACTCTTGATGTGCGCATCCACCGGCGTTGCTTTGTTTTCGGAGCGACAGGCCGTTGTTGTTGTCGTTGTTTTTGGGGTAGGTCCGGGCTTTAGCCCGGACATTAAAACTCACCACAGATGCGGGCTTTAGCCCCCGAGGTATGCTTTTTCTCCCGGCCACAAATCCGGGTGCCCCATGCCTCGATTCTGAGACATGGGTTTTTCCCTCAGCACTACGTCTCGAGGCAAAGAAAGCATACCTCAGGGGCTAAAGCCCAATTCGTAGGCAAGTCTGGATGTCGGGGCTAAAGCCCGACCTACCCTAGAAGCAACGGCAAAAGCGCCCTAGCGCCGGGCGGGCGGCACTTCGTGCGGTTCTCGACGCTTCGCGTAAAGGCTATCCGAGACGTGCCTTCTCAATCGCCCGCACCACCGCCTTGGACTTATTCACCGTCTCAGCAAACTCCATCTCCGGCACACTATCGGCCACAATTCCGCCCCCAGCCTGTATATGTCCCTGCTTGCCATTCATAAACAGCGTCCGAATCGCAATGCAGCTATCCAGATTCCCACTGAAATCCGCATAAAACACACTGCCGCCATACACCCCGCGACGAGCCGGTTCCAGCTCCTCGATAATCTCCATCGCCCGAATCTTCGGCGCGCCGCTCAGCGTCCCGGCAGGGAAGCAGGCCTTGAACGCATCAATCGGCTCAAGATCCTTACGCAGCTCGCCCTCGACCGCACTCACCATGTGCATCACGTGGCTGTACCGCTCCACAAACATCAGATCCTTCACCTTCACCGACCCGAACTCGCTCACGCGGCCCACGTCATTGCGCCCCAGGTCCACCAGCATCACATGCTCGGCGACTTCTTTTTCATCGGCCCGCAGATTGGCCTCGAGCGCCCGATCCTCCACCTCATCGGCGCTGCGGGGCCGCGTCCCGGCGATGGGCCGATACTCCACCGTGCGCCCATGCACCCGCACCAGCAGCTCCGGCGACGAGCCCACGATGTGCGCGGGCTGGCTGACCTTCTTGCCCTTGGGCCCGGCCTTCTCCATCCCAAATCGCAGGAAGAACATATACGGCGAGGGGTTCACGATCCGCAGCGCCCGGTAGATATCGAACGCCTCTACCCCCGGCTCGCAGTCGAAGCGTTGCGAGATGACGCACTGGAAGACGTCGCCGCTGGCAATGTACTCCTTGGCCTTGGCCACCGACTTCAGATACCGCATCTTCGGGGTCCGCGAGACCAGCTTCAGCTTGCCCTGCACGGCCCTGCGCCGTTGAGGCGGCAGCGCCGAAGCCAGCCTCCGCTCCATCTTATTCAGCCGCTTCAGCGCCTGCTCGTAGCTCCCTCCGCGAGTCATATCGGCGGTGGCGATCAGCAGAATCTCCTTCTTCACATGGTCGAAGGCGAGCACCTGGTCGAAGAACATCAGGCAGGCGTCGGGAACTCCCAACTCATCGGCGGCCAGCACGGGCAGGCGCTCGATCAGCCGGACTACATCGTAGGAGAAGAACCCGACCGCACCGGCGGTAAACGGCGGCAGGCCGCTCAGGCGAGCGGGCGTGTGCCCGGCCAGGGCCAGCTTCAGTTCCTCGAAGATATCTCCCTCGAAGGTCTTGCGCTTGCGGCCCTCTTCGACGGTGATGGTGTGCCCCCGCGCCTCCATGCGCTTGTACGGCTCGATGCCGATGAAGGTGTACCGCCCCACGTGCTCTCCGCCCTCGACGCTCTCGAGCAGGAAGGCTTCGGGGGCCTCGTTGGCGATGCGCAGGAAGGCCGATACCGGTGTCTCGAGGTCGGCGGTGATGGTGCGGAAGACGGGGACGAGGGTGTGGCTCTTCGCCAGCTTGCGAAATGCGGTCAAATCCGGGGTACTGGTGCGTCTGGCGGCCATCGTGTCGGGTTTCCCATCCTTCGAGCGGTGTGTGTCCCAATTTTACCCGGCACTTTATTTTTGCCGTTTCACGCGAAGCGTCGAGAACCGCACGAAGTGCCGCCCGTCCGGCGTGAGGACGCTTTTGTTGTTGTTCTTATCATCATCCCGTCACGCCAAGCTGCCGATGATGGACACATGGCTCCATACGGCGATATCGTTCTTCCCGGCGTCTAATTGTTGTTGATTGAGGCGCAGGCTTCTCACACCGAGGGACACCATCATGGCCGAAGAATCACTGGTCCCCCAATTCGCAACCAAGCACCAAGCCAAGAAAGAAGATACCGCTATGGCAACACTGACTACACCTGCTCTCACGCTGGAGCAGGAGACGAACCCGTGGGAGGCTCAGGCCTCTCGCTTCGACTTCGCTGCAAAGAAACTCAATCTCGACCAGGGCATCTGGAAGCTGCTCCGCTACCCCACCCGTGAGATCATCGTCCACATCCCGGTCCAGATGGACGACGGTTCTATCGAGGTCTTCACCGGCTACCGGGTGCAGCACTCCATCGCCCGCGGCCCGGCCAAGGGAGGTATACGCTACGCGCCCGACGTATCTCTGGATGAAGTCCGCGCTCTGGCCTCGTGGATGACCTGGAAGTGCGCTGTGGTCAACATCCCCTTCGGCGGAGCCAAGGGGGGCGTCATCTGCGACCCGAAGAAGATGTCGCAGGGCGAGCTGGAGCGCATGACCCGTCGCTACACCGCCTCGATCATCGACTTCATCGGCCCGGAGAAGGACGTCCCCGCGCCCGACATGAACACCAACGAGCAGACGATGGCCTGGATCATGGACACCTACTCCATGCACATGGGCCAGACCAGCACCGCCGTCGTCACCGGCAAGCCGGTCAACATGGGCGGGTCCAGAGGGCGTCGCGAGGCGACGGGACGTGGTATCTCGGTCGTCTGCGACGAGGCCCTGAAGCACCTCGGCATGTCGATTGAAGGCTGCCGCGTCATCCTGCAGGGCTTCGGCAACGTCGGCTCGAACGCCGCTAACATCCTCTACCGCAAGGGTTACACCATCATCGGCATTACCGAGTACGATGGCGCGGTCTATAACGCCGACGGCATCGACATCCCCGCGCTCATCGAGCACCGTGCCAGGGCGGGCACCATCAACGGCTTCGCCAAGGCCGTGCCCGCGGACAAGGACGAGATCCTCACCCGCGAGTGCGAGATCCTGATCCCGGCCGCGACTGAGAACGTCATCACCAGCCGCAACGCCGCCGACCTGCGCTGCCGCATCCTCTGCGAGGGTGCCAACGGCCCCACTACCGTCCTCGCTGACGAGATACTGGCCGAGAAGGGCGTCTTCGTCATCCCCGATATCCTGGCCAACGCGGGCGGCGTCACCACCAGCTACTTCGAGTGGGTGCAGGACCGCATGGGCTACTTCTGGACCGAGAGCGAGGTCAACCAGCGGCTCGACACCATCATGTCGGAGTCCTTCAAGGACGTGGTCTCCTACGGCACGGCGCATCAGGTCAACAACCGTATCGCGGCCTACATGCTGGCGATCGACCGTGTGGCCTTCACCACCAAGCAGCGCGGAGTCTACGCGTAAAAAGGAGCCTTTCACGCGAAGCCTCGAGAACCGCACGAAGTGCCGCCCGCCCGGCGTTAGGGCGTCTTTGTTGTTGCTTCTAAAGACGTCCTGCCGGACGGGCCTGCTACGCGCGGGGCGGGCGTTCACACGCCTTTTTACTGCTTCGTGTGGTCCTCCCGTTGGCCGGGAGAAAGATTTTCGCTTCCGACCAACGGGAGGACCTCAGAAGATGATCCCTCCCATACCGCCCCGAGAACGGCACGAAGTGCGTACGGTATGACAGAATGACAGTGTCGGTGCCGCGCAGCTGCATGAACCTGCCCAACTCCATCACGATGAGCCGCATCGCCAGCGTGCCGCTCCTCATCTGGTTCCTCAGCCCCCACTCGCCCATTCACAACCCCGGCGATCAGGAACTGGCCGCCTCCGGCCTCTTCATTCTGGCCTCCATCACCGACGGCCTCGACGGCTATCTCGCGCGCAAACGCCACCAGATCACCACCATCGGCATGTTGCTCGACCCACTGGCCGACAAGCTCATGGTCACTGCGGCCTACATCATCCTGGTCGCGTACAACCCACGCATCGTGCCGCCGTGGATCGCCGTGCTCATCATCGGGCGTGAGTTCCTGGTCTCCGGCCTGCGCTCCATCGCCGCGTCCGAGGGCTTCACCATCGACGCCAGCGAGATCGGCAAGCTCAAGACCGTCATCCAGATCGTCTCGGTCGTGGCCGCCATCCTGGCCCATCGCTGGGACTACTGGATCTGGTTCCCAAACTTCCACGGCGGCTTCGTCGTCGCGGTGCATCTGATCGCGGTCTGCGCGATCTACTGGATGACCATCGTCTCGATCATCTCGGCAACGGACTACTTCGTCGCCTTCTGGAAGAAGATCGACCACGCCAGCGAGCGCGCCCGCACCCGCCGCACCAGCGTCCTGAGCCGCAAGGCCGCCAAGCCAGCGGCAGAACATCCTTCAAGAATCTCTTAAAAGATTAAAAGCGCCCTCACGCCGGGCGGGCGGTACTTCGTACGGTTCTCGGGGCGGCTTGGGTGAGTTATTTTCTGAGGGCCTCCCGCTGGTCGGCAGCGGGCGTTTTCTTTTTTGCGGCAGCTTTGGTTCTTGGCTTGCGATGCTTCTGCGCCTTTACCCCGAGCCGCTTTTCCATCACCTTGATCGCCTCGACATTCTCATCCACCATTAAAAAGCTGCGGCCATTCCGCGCCGCCGCCGCTCCCGCCGTGCCGCTGCCCGCAAAGAAGTCCAGCACCATATCCCCCGGCTTCGAGTGGACTCGCACAATCCGCTCCAGCATTCCCAGCGGCTTCTGCGTCGCGTAGCCGGTCTTCTCCTTGCCCGTGGGCGAGACGATCGTATGCCACCACACATCGGTCGGCGTCTTTCCCCGCGCCGCCTTCTTAGCCCCCACCAGCCCCGGAGCCATGTACGGAATCCGGTCGGTCTGGTTCAGGTCGAAGGTATAGCGCTCAGGATGGCGCGTGTACCAAAGGATGTTGTCGTGCTTGGCGGGCCATCGTTTGCTCGGGCGTGCTCCATAGTCATAAGCCCAGATGATCTCGTTCTGAAAACACGCCCTCCCGAAGATCTCATCGAGCATCACCTTGCAGTAGTGGACCTCGCGCGGGTCCACGTGGAAGAAGAGCGAGCCGGTCTCGGTCAGCACGCGCCGGGCCTCGATTATTCTGGGCCGCAAAAAACCAAGGTAGTCGGGGAACGCATCCCCATACCCCGCCGCGATCCCGGCCACCGGCTCGGTCCTGTAGCGTTTGCCCCCGAACCCAACCCGATCCCCGGCCTCATCGCGCACGGTCTTCACCTGCCGCCGCGTCTGCCGCCTCCCGGTGTTGAACGGGGGGTCCACGTAGATCAGCTCCACCGAGTTCTCTGCCAGCGTCTGGAGCACGGCGAGGTTCTCTCCGTGCACAATCCGGTTCATCCGTTCCATGTCTACCCTTGTACACTCTAGAGTCATGGCAGCACTTGGGCGCGCACGATCTTCCACAGGCCGGATACGGGATGAGCATCTTCCCGACGCTGCCGCCCCCGCCCCTTATGCCTTCGCCATGCTCTCGCACCGCGGCTGCGTCCGCAAGTCCAATGAGGATATCTGCGCCGCCAACTCCGCTGCCGGGGCCTTCGTCGTCTGCGACGGCATGGGCGGAGCCGCCGCCGGAGAGGTCGCCAGCCGTCTGGCCGCCGATACCTTTCTAGCTCGGCTAAACGACTCGAAAGCAGACCCGCAGCCCGCCGACATCCGGCTCTTCAACGCCATCGCCGCCGCCAACGAGGCTGTCTACTGTCATGGCTGCGACTCCTCGGAGCTGCGCGGCATGGGCACCACGCTGGTCGCCCTCCTGCTCGCAAGCCAGCCGGAAGACCCGCTCGCCCTCACCGTTGCCCACGTCGGCGATAGCCGCTGCTACCTCTTCCGCGACTCCACGCTTACCCGACTCACCGAGGACCACTCCCTTGTCGAGGAGCAGTTGCGCTGTGGCGAGATTACGCTCGCACAGGCCGCAGTCTCTCCTCTGCGCAATATCATCACCCGCGCCATCGGCTCGCACCCCACCGTCGAGCCGACGATCCGCAGCCTCGACCCGCGCCGGGGCGACCTCTACCTGCTGGCCTCCGACGGCCTGACGCACGAGCTACCCGAGGCCGCCATCGAAGCCAGCCTGCGTCGCGCAGCAGAGGCGGCGGGCAATGCCATGCCCGACCTCGACCACCTCTGCGGCCTCCTGATCGAAGAGGCCAACGACCACGGCGGCAGCGATAACGTTACGGTTCTGCTGCTGTATCTCTCGTAGGCGATGACTGCCGACCAACGGAAGGCCCCAAGAAGATCATCCCTCCCATACCGCCCCGAGAACCGCACGAAGTGCCCTAGATCCAGCCGCCGTCTATGATGTGGGTTTGGTTGGTGATGGCGCTCGAGTCGTCGGCAGCTAGAAACAGCGCCAGCCGCGCCACCTCCTCGGGCAGCAACGTGCGCTTCAGCGCCTGGGCCTCAAAGATCTGCCGCAGAAACTCCTCCGTGTACCAGAGCTTCTTCTGCCGCTCCGTCGCAATTGTTCCGGGCAAAATCGCGTTCACGCGGATGTTGTCTGGCCCGACCTCATGCGCCAGCGTGCGCGTCAGCCCTACGATGGCCGCCTTGGCCGCGGCGTAGACGGGCACGCCCGTAATGGGGATCAGCCACGAGATGGAACTCATGTTGATGATCGAGCCGCGCTGCCTCTGCCTCATGCCGGGCAGGACGGCCTGCGTCAGAAAGAACTGGTGCTTCAGATTGACCGCCATCACCCGATCCCACAGCTCCGGCGTCACGTCTTCGACCGCGTGCCGCGTGTCGTTGCCCGCGTTGTTGATGAGCACATTGACACTCTCAAACCGCTCCAGCACCGCCTTCATGCAGGCGTCGAGCGCGGCCATGTCGGTCAGGTCGCAGTGGTAGTAGACGCCGCCCACCCGAGCGGCCAACGTCTCGGCGGCCTCGTCCTGAATATCCAGAAAGACCACGCGAGCGTGCTGCTCGGCAAAGGCCTCCACCAGCTTCTCGCCGATCCCGGTGGCCCCGCCGCTGATGAGCACCACGCGGTCCCTCAGGCTCGGATACGTTGCAAACTGGTTTGGATTCGTTGAAGACTCCGCCATCGCCATTTCCCCCTTGCGCACGTCCCCACAAATGTACAACCGTGGCTTGCATCCTCTAAACTCCCCGCCATGCAGACTCCAGTGATTGGCGTCGTCGGCGCAGGCACTATGGGCAACGGCATCGCGCACGTCTTCGCCCGCGCCGGGCACACAGTGCTGCTGGCCGATATCGACCAGCCCGCGCTCGACCGCGGCTTCGCCACTATTCGGAAGAATCTGGCCCGCGAGGTCGCGAAGGAGAAGCTCACAGCCGAGCAGGCAGAGGCCGCCGCCACCCGCATCACCCTGACCACCCGGCTGCCGGACCTCGTCGCCGCTTCTCTCGCCGTCGAGGCCGCCACCGAGCGCTTCGAGGTCAAGTCAAAGCTCTTCCGCTCGCTCGACGAGATTCTGCCACCCGAGGCCATCCTCGCCAGCAACACCAGCAGCATCTCCATCACGAAGCTGGCGGCGCAGACGAAGCGCCCCGGACAGGTGATCGGGATGCACTTCTTCAACCCCGTTCCGGTCATGCGACTGGTCGAGATCATCCGCGGCCTTCAGACCACGCAGGCCACCTTCGACACCGTCTCCGCGCTCGCGACCGCCATCGGCAAGCTGCCGGTCGAGGTGAACGACGCGGCGGGCTTCATCTCCAACCGCGTCCTGATGCCGCTCATCAACGAGGCCATCTTCGCGGTCATGGAGGGCGTCGCCACCGCCGACGCCGTCGACACCATCTTCCGCGAGGGCATGGCCCACCCCATGGGGCCGCTCACCCTGGCCGATTTCATTGGATTAGACGTCTGCCTCGACATCATGCGCGTGCTGCACGACGGCCTCGGCGACCCCAAGTACCGCCCCTGCCCGCTGCTCATCCGCATGGTCGATGCGGGCTGGCTGGGCCGCAAATCCGGCCGGGGTTTCTACCAGTACTGACCGCCTTAGCACCCTGGCCCTGTCCTATCGCATCCAACGTAAGCTATCCTCATTGCACTGAAAAACTTCAGTGCAGGGATTCAGGAAGGAATTTCAAAGTACATGGCGAACGAGCTTTACTTCGAAGATTTTTACATCGGCCAGAAGTTCATCTCCGTCGGCGGAGCCAAGGTTACCGCCGAAGAGATCAAAGAGTTCGGCCAAAAGTACGACCCCCAGCCCTTCCACCTGGACGAAGCCGCCGGTGAGGGCTCCTTCTTCAAGGGGCTGGCCGCCTCAGGCTGGCTCACGGCCGCCATCGTCATGCGCCTCCGGGTCCAGACCATCAAGGTCTCGGGCGGCATGATCGGCGCGGGCGTCGAAGAGCTGCGCTGGAGCCAGGCCGTCCGTCCGGGCGATACGCTGCGCATCGAGTCCGAGGTCCTCGGCGTCCGCCACTCGGCCAGCCGCCCCGAGTTCGGCATCATCCGCACCCGCACTCTCACCTTCAACCAGCGCGACGAGATCGTCATGCGCGGCACGGTCAACTTCCTCGCGCCGCTCAAGGCTGCCAAGTAAAACATGACCGCTGAAGACCAGGCTCTCCTCGAATCCCTGCTGGACACGACCCCGGACGCGGTCGTCGAGCTTACCCTCATCACGGGTGAGCTGGCGCGCGTCCGGCCTATCATTCTGGTCGACGAGCCGCCCACGCCCGACCTCTTCTGCGTCGATCTCGACCCCGAGGGCAAGCCTCTCGGCACCTCCGGCCGGTCGATCCTGCTCTCGGATATAGCCTCTGTCCGCATTTCCTCGTAGCGTTATATTCTATTTACAATCAAACACTTAGGATCGTAATCCACAGGAAATCCACTGCTGTGGGCACGCTATCGTAATGATAGGTGCCGACCACCTGTGCAAAGCTGACTAGGCTTCATTCATCGGCAATGACTACAATCGTCTGCAGTCACTTTTGCCTCTTTGCACCACTTCTCCCTGCCTCCGCAATTTACTCAGAACGCTTTTGCGAGGGAGCTTTTATGGCAACACCGATCTCTATCCTCATCTTCGGGCAGGACTCGCTCCTGCTCTCCACGCGGCAGTGGATTCTAGCCACCAGCGGCCACTCCGTACGCACTACGGCCCATCTGCCGGACGTCCGGCAGATCCTTCTCGCCGAGCAGATCGACCTGCTGATCCTCTGCCACACCCTCCAATCCGACGACCGCGACCGGGCGCTGGCGTTCCTCAAATCACGGGCCATGCAGCGGCGCGAGTACGCACCCAAACACCTGATCCTGACAGCCGGGATCTCCGGCTACGATGAGCCGCTGGGCGAGGTGCTGGACGCGATGGAGGGGCCTGCACAACTGGTCCGGAAGGTGCGGACGATGACCCAGGGTGAGCCTCTTGCAGCCGGAAATCCCCGTGCCGGTGAGCCGATTGTGATGGGCTGCGTGTTGTAGCCGAGGCAAGAGCACGCGAAGCGTCGAGAACCGCACGAAGTGCTGCCCGCCCGGCGCGAGGGCGCTTTTGTTTTGGAATCTAGAAAGAGTCTCGTAACCCACATGTAAACCGCGTATGTTAACCAAATGCGCATCACTGTCCTGGCCTCGGGTTCCAAGGGCAATGCGACTGTCGTTTCGAGCAGCCGCACCCGCCTCCTGGTCGACGCCGGGCTCTCCTGCCGCGAGCTGCTCCGCCGCATGGCCATCTCCGGCGAGAACCCCGAAACCCTCGACGCCATCCTCATCACGCACGAGCACATCGATCACGTAGCCGGACTCGCCGTGCTGGCGCGCCGCCTGCGCATCCCGGTCTTCTTCACCGAGCCGACCCACCGCGCCTGGGTCCGGATGCTGACGCCGCGCACTACCATGACCTACGCCAAGTGGCTCGATCATATCCAGCAGGAAAAAGCCGCCAAGGCCGCCGCTGCCGAAGAGTTGGAAACCCTGCCCAACCGCTCCGACGACCCCGCTGCGACGCTCGAGCTGCCTGTGGAAGAAGCTGTGGAAGACGCGGCCGAATCCACCCCGCCCTCACGCAAGCAAGACCCGGCCTACCTGCCCGCCGTCGAGTACTTCCGCGCCGGGACCGACTTTTCCATCGGCGATATCGCCGTCTCGCCCTTCACCATCCCACATGACGCCGCCGATCCCTGCGGCTTCGTCTTCGAGTCGGCGGGCGTCCGCACGGCACTGGCCACCGACCTCGGCTACATGCCGCCTAACGTCAAGGCCGCGCTCAAGCGCATCGACCTGCTGCTGCTCGAATCCAACCACGACCTCGAGATGCTGCGCGACGGCCCGTACCCGTGGTCGGTCAAGCAGCGCGTCCTCTCGCGAGTCGGCCACCTCTCGAACGAGGCTACGGCCGAGTTCCTCCAGAAGGACTACGACGGCGGCGCTCACACCATCATCCTCGGCCACCTCTCCGAGTCCAATAACGTGCCCGAACTGGCACTGTTAGCCGCTGAGCAGGCCCTCGGCAACCGGATGCGGCTGCTTGGCAACCGTATTCTCATCGCCCGCCAGTCCGAGCCGCTCGAGTCGGTTCAACTGTAAGAAAAGCAACGGCAAAAGCGCCCTAGCGCCGGGCGGGCGGTACTTCGTACCGTTCTCGACGCTTCGCGTGTATTTACTAACTTCGCCCCTCCCGGCGTCGTTTCCCCGCCAAACCCTGTATCCTAGAAACAGAGGAGAACTCGGCCCGCGTGCCCGCATCCGCAGCCGCCGAAGGATCCCACTTTTGCGACAGTTGACGGCTACCTCCAGCGTTTTGCAGCCTTTCCTCCGGGGCAGGGAATACCCGGTTCGCAGGCCACACATCCTGCTAACCCGCAACAATTGCATCATTTGCTTCCTCCGGGTCGTCAAACGAAGCTAGAATGAGGTCAACCACCTTATGATCAACCGAGCCCTGCGCAAATCGAGGAAAACCCTCCACGATGCTTGCACCGATCACGTCGTCGGCGCGATCCTCTCCGGCTGGCGCTACGACATCTCCAGCCTCTCGCCCGAGATGCGCACCGACTACGAGTCTCACCTGGCCGATTGCAGCCACTGCCGCCACCGCCAGCGCATCGCCCGCACCATCGACGTGCTCCTTCTCTCGGTGAGCACGCTCTCGATCCTCGCCTTCCTGCTCGCCGCCGTGGTCATTCGCCGGATCGAGCTAATCACCCACGTCGGCGCGCTGCACGTACACCTGCGCCAGACTGCCATCGCCATCTCGCTCGAGGCCGTCGCCATCGCCGGCCTGCTCTTCTCTTCGGTTCTGTGGACGCTGGTCGCCATTGCCACCCCGCTGCCCGGCTTCCTGGGCGGCATCGTCCAGCAGCGCCTGCCATCCGAGCTGCGCGAGCGCCTCGCCCGCCGCCACGCCTAAGTACTTCGGGCGGTATCGGGAAATTAGTTTCTGAGGGCCTTCCGTTAGTCGGCAAGGGGAATCTTCCTGCCGACCAACGGGAGGCCCTACACAGTTAATTCGCCCATACCGCATCGAGAACGGCCCGAAGTGCCCTATCCTTGAAGCTGATGCATGACTCCGCGGAGCCCGAGATTCTCCCCGCTCAGTACGCCCTGGCCGAGCCGCCCGCTCGCGCCGAGCGCTCCGAGTGGAACCCCCTCTCTGCCCCCGGAACCTACCTTCTGCTCGGCATCAACATCGCCGTCTTCCTATGGATGGTCCTGCACGGCGTCTCGATCACCAGCCCCACGCCCGAGCAGCTGCTCCACTACGGCGCCAACTCGCCCGCGCTGGTCGTCGGCGAGGGCGAGTGGTTCCGCCTGGTCACCGCCACCTTCGTCCACATCGGCATCCTCCACATCGCCACCAACATGTGGTGCCTCTGGAACCTCGGCCTGCTGGGCGAGCCGCTGCTCGGCCCCTTCGGCCTCATCGCGGTCTACATCCTCACGGGCGTCGCGGGCAACCTGCTCTCGGTCGCGTGGGATATCTTTATGGCGCTCTGGAACCACGCCGGGCTTGAGGTTTCGGTCGGCGCGGGAGCCTCGGGAGCCGTCTTCGGCATTGCGGGCATCCTCATTGTGTTGCTCTCCAATCGCAGGCTGCCCATCCCGTGGGAGGAGCTGCGCCGCCTGCGCACCTCGGTCATCCGCTTTGCCGGGATCAACCTGCTCATCGGCGGCGGCACGATCCTGGGCTCGGCCATCTACTCCGGCTTCATCCGGATCGACAACTCCGCCCACATCGGCGGCTTTCTCTGCGGGCTGGCCCTCGGCCCCGGACTGCTGCCTCGCATGACCGCCGGACGCAGCCGCTACCTGGCCCGGCAGAAGCTCACTTTCGCCTTCGCGGCCTTTATCTTGTCGCTCTTCGGTTACTGGATCGCCAACTTGGGCTAAGTCGCGCCATCTTCCCGCTGGTCGGGAAAAGATGTTCGCTGCCGACCAACGGGAGGCCCTCAGAAGATCATTTCCCCATACAGCCCCGAGAGCGGCACGAAGTGCTAGCTCATCGAGCTGGAGGCGAACTTCCTCACCATCGCCAGCAGCAGCCGACGGTCGCTGTCCGACAGGTGCGCCGAGTAGCGCTGCACCTGCGTCAGGAAGCGGATCTGCTCCTCGCTCAGGTTCAGCGACGAGACCTCCCGGCCCACCGGGTCCTCGGCAAAGAACTGCGAGAGCTGCAAGTCCAGTGCGCCCGCGATCTTCTGCAACGTCTCCAGCGACGGGACGGTGTGACCGTTCTCCACGCGCGAGAGGTAGCAGCGCAGCAGGCCGGTTCGTTTTTCGATATCACCCTGCGACATCCCCTTTTGCAGGCGATAGTCGCGAATCGTGCCACCAATATTCATCGAGATCGACTTCACGGACGCCTCGGCCTGCACGGAAGGAACTATTTGCATATCAGCCATTGACCACAAAGTAACTATGTCGGGAACAGGAAGCAAGCCCTAAGTGATTGACCACAAGGAAATACCGTACCGGGAAAGGTTCCTGGCAATGGAAACCTCAACCGATACTTGAGGTAGGGGCTCCTGTTGGAACCACGCTTGTTATTGTCTCTTAAGGTAATGACTAATAAGTAAATTATCGTCCCAGTTGCAGGCGGAAGAAGACGATTCCCGGCACGGGATTGTCGTTGAAGCGGTCGATCTCGACGAACCCCATCGCGCCGTAGAGCCGATTGGCCTCGGGCATCGCGGCGGGCGCGGTGTCGAGGTAGAGAGCCGTGTATCCGGCCGCGCGAGCCCACTCCACAGCTCGGTCGACCAGCCGCCGTCCCAACCCCAGCCCGCGAGCCTCGGGGGCTACCCAGAGCCGCTTCATCTCGCAGCTACGCTCATCCGGAGCGGCGGATTGCACCCGAATCGGCTTGATCGCGCAGCATCCGACCGGCGTTCCATCACGCAGCGCGACCAGCAGAGTTCCGGAGGGTGAGGAATAAGCACCCGGCAGAGAAGCCAGTTCTGCCTCGAAGCCCTCAATGCAGATTCCCGCAGGTCCCCCGGCCAGATATGCGGCGTAATCCCGCATCAGTGCCCGCACCCACTCGACTTCGACTGCTCCTGACGCCTCTCGAATGACGATCATGAGCTATATCCGCATATTTTCTTGGAAGCCGCAATATCCGGGTGCTCCGGAAAGCGCTGAAGGCGCACTCTATACCAGACTAGGGCAACGCCCTAGGTGACCAGGCATAAAGGCAAGACAAGGGCTGAAGGCCCGACCTAGTTTCTGCCACAAACCTGTCCTGCCGGACGGGCCGCCTGCGCGGCGGGCGGGCGTTTACACGCCTTTTTACTGCTTCGCGTGGTCCTCCCGTTGGTCGGAAACAAACAATGCTCGCTGCCGACCAACGGAAGGCCCCATACTGCTAACTCACCCATACCGCCCCGAGAACGGTACGAAGTACCCCCGAGAATGGTACGAAGTACTAATTCATGTACATGCCGCCGTTTACGTCCAGCGTGTGGCCGGTGATGTACGCTGCGCTCTCCGAGGCCAGAAACGCCACCGCCGCCGCAATCTCCTTGTCGGTGCCCGGCCTCGCCAGCGGCACCTGCCCCATCATCGCCATGCGCTGCTCGTCGGTCAGGACCGCCGTCATCGGCGTCTCAATGTAGCCCGGAGCCACGGCGTTCACCGTAATCGTGCGGCTGGCCAGCTCGCGGGCCAGAGACTTCGTCAGCCCGATCAGCCCGGCCTTCGACGCGGCGTAGTTTGCTTGCCCCGCCTGCCCGGTCTCCCCCACCACGGAGGTGATGTTGATGATCCGGCCCCAGCGCCCCTTCAGCATCGACGACATGCATGCCTGCGTCAGCAGAAACGCGCCCGTCAGGTTGGTCGTGAGCACGTCGTCCCAGTCTTTTCTCTTCATCCTCATGGAGAGGATGTCGCGAGTAATCCCGGCGTTGTTCACCAGGATCTCGACCCGGCCGAAGTGCTCGATGACTTCCTTCGCGCCGGCCTTGATCGACTCCTCGCTGGAGATGTCCAGCGCGAACGCCTTGGCCACGCCGCCCGCGGCTTCGATCTCCGCGGCCACCTCGGCCAGCTTGTCGGTGTTGCGGGCCGCCAGCGCGACCTGCGCGCCCGCCGCCGCCAGTGCCAGCGCGCACGCCCGTCCAATGCCCTGCGAGGCGCCTGTTACCAATGCAATTCGTCCAGCCAATGAGTCCATCCCAAGCATTATACGAACCGGACGGGACTTGAACGAATTGGCGAATCGAAGACATTTTGCAGAACCGTCCGATTTATCCTTGGCCTACCCATGCCCGACGCGATCCCGATCCCGACCAGCCCCGCCGAGACCTGTCCAGCCCAGCCCCCCGTAACCGACGTCTACGCCATCCACGGCGCGGACCCCGAGGTTCTGGCCTACGCCATGGCCAAGTACTCCCGCTCGTCGCTCAGCATGCGCGAGTCGCTGGCCGAGATCAGTTCGCAGCGCGCCGAGCAGTTCCTCAACACCTTCTACTTCCAGTACGGCCACCGCTCCATCGCCGATCTGGCGCACATCCCCTTCGCCATCGAGCGCCTGTCGCTGCTGGCGGCCATCGCGCTGGTCGACGAGCAGCGCTGGGACGGCCAGGAGCGCTCCACCCGCTACCAGAACTTCCGCCGCTCCGGCTGGTTCACCCCCGCGCTGGGTGCGGAGACCGCCGCCTACACCGCCGCCGTCGAGTCTCTCTTCCATTCCTACGACGCTGTCAGCGCGGGGATGCTCGAAGCCCTCAAGCTAGCCATCCCGCTGCCCGATCCCACCAGCGATCGCGCCATGAAGCCCGACGCCTGGGAGCGCACCCTGAAGGCCCGCGCCTTCGACGTCGCCCGCTACCTGCTGCCGCTGGCGACCAATACGTCGCTCGGCCAGATCGTCAACGCCCGCACGCTGGAGACGCAGGTATCGCGGCTCCTCACTAGCGAGTTCGCCGAGATACGCACCATCGCCGAGCAACTCCGCGTGGCCGCCACCGGGCCAGCGTGGAACGTCCAGCAGCCCGTCATGCAGCAGCTCTGCGACGAGATCACGGCGCTCGACCCGGCGCTCGGAGCCAAGGCCGCCGAGACCCTCCTCCGCCCCATCAACACCGCCCCCACGCTGGTCAAGTATGCCGTGCCCAACCCCTACCTCGCCGAGAGCCGCACCCTCGGCGCGGAGTTGGTAGCGGAGTTGATGGGCACCCAGGCCATCGACTCCACTCCCATCGTCGATCTCCTCGACGGCGACGAGCCGCTGGAGGTCGAGCTGGCGACCTCGCTCCTCTACCCGCACGCGCACTACGGATACCGCCAGCTCCGCTCGAACGTCGCCGCGTTGCCCTCTGCGCGCCTCACCGAGATCGTTGCCACCATGACCCGCTCGCGCGGCCGCCACGACGAGCTGCTCCGCGGCTTCAGCTCTGGGCACAGCCTCCGTTTCGACATCCTCATGGACATCGGCGGCTTCCGCGACATGCACCGCCACCGCAAGTGCACGCAGCTCCTCCAGGGCTTCACCGACCTCCACGGCTACGACGAGCCCATCTGCCCCGGCCAGCCCACGCTCGCCGAGGCCGGGCTTGAACAGCCGTACCGCGCCGCCATGGACGCGGCCTTCGCCGCCTACCGCAGCCTGCGCGACTCCGGCGCTCCCGAGGCCGCGCAATCGTCCCAGTACCTGCTGCCGCTGGGCACGCGCTGCCGCGCCATGTTCAAGATGGACCTCGCCGAGGCCGTCTACATCTCGGAGCTGCGCTCAGGCATCGCGGGCCACTTCAGCTACCGCCGCGTGGCCTGGGAGATGTATCTCGCGGTCAAACGCCAGCACCCCGCGCTCGCCCCGCTCTTCCGCATCGACGATGTGTGGGAGCCGGTCGACCTGCTGAAACGGTAGCCTATGCGGATACTTGCCCTCTTCCTTGCATTGCTGCCCGGCCCTGCCTTTGCTGCTGCTCCAGTGGATGGCTATAAGGTCGTGGCCACCTACCCGCACTCCACCGACAGCTACACCGAGGGCTTTCTCTATCTCAACGGCCAGTTCTACGAGGGCACCGGCCTCAACGGCCACTCCGCCGTCCTGGCCATCGACCCCGCGACCGGCCAGCCGACCCAGCGCCGCGACCTGCCCCAGCAGTACTTCGGCGAGGGCATCGTGGACTGGGGGTCAAACCTCTACGAGTGGACCTGGAACGAGCACACCTGCTTCGTCTACGACCGCTTCAGCCTGCGCCTGTTGAAGCAGTTCGCCTACACCGGCGAGGGCTGGGGGATGACCCGCACGGCCCGCGAGATCATCACCAGCGACGGCTCCTCCACGCTGCGCTTCCGCGACCCCAACACCTTCGCCGAGACCCGCCATGTCGTCGTCCGGGACGGCAGGCAGAGCATCGACCGTCTCAACGAGCTGGAGTTCATCCACGGCGAGATCTACGCCAATGTGTGGCACACGGACCGCATCGCCCGCATCTCCCCCGCTGACGGCCACGTCATCGCCTGGATCGACCTGACAGGGCTGCTGCCCGAGGGCCAGCGGGGCAACGCCGAGGCGGTCCTCAACGGCATCGCCTACGACGCCCAACACGACCGCCTCTTCGTCACCGGCAAGCAGTGGCCTAGCGTCTTTGAGATCAAGATTGTCCCGCATCGTCCATGAGGGAGGCTAAATTTTCATGTCAAGGCATGAGAGAGGGCACGGTTCCCGAATTGGCACCTTTCTTTCGCCTTTTATTTGCTTTTCTCTGAATCGGTGCTAGACTTCGTTCTGACTCATCCTCTAATGGATGGCAACATATTCGCAGCACACATTCGCATCAGGGATTGGGAGACAAGTTCACGTGGCCGATGACCGTGGCAAGGCAATAGAAGCAGCGCTTTCACAGCTTGAGAAGCAGTTCGGCAAGGGTTCCATCATGCGCCTCGGCGCGAAGGGCGCGATCGGACCCATCGCCGTCATCCCCACCGGCTCCATCTCCTTCGACAACGCGCTCGGAGTAGGCGGCGTCCCCCGTGGCCGCGTCATCGAGATCTATGGCCCGGAGTCCTCGGGTAAGACCACCATCACCCTCCAGATCATCGCCGAGGCCCAGAAGGCTGGCGGCCTCGCGGCCTTCGTAGATGCTGAGCACGCCCTCGACCCGCAGTACGCCCGCAAGCTCGGCGTCGACGTCGATAACCTGCTGGTCTCGCAGCCCGACTACGGCGAGCAGGCGCTCGAGATCGTCGAGGCGCTCGTCCGCTCCGGAGCGATTGACGTCCTCGTGGTTGACTCGGTCGCCGCCCTCGTCCCCAAGGCCGAGCTGGACGGCGAGATGGGCGAGGCCCAGATGGGCCTGCAGGCCCGCCTGATGAGCCAGGCCCTGCGCAAGCTCACCGGAGCCGTGGCCAAGTCGCGCACCTGCCTCATCTTCATCAACCAGATCCGCGACAAGATCGGCGTCATGTTCGGCAACCCCGAGACCACCACCGGCGGCCGCGCGCTCAAGTTCTACTCCTCGGTTCGCATCGACATCCGCCGCATCGGAGCGGTCAAGGAGGGCGACGTCGTCGTCGGCTCCCGCACCAAGGTTAAGATCGTCAAGAACAAGGTCGCCGCCCCCTTCCGTGACGCCGAGTTCGACATCCTTTACGGCGAGGGCATCTCGCGCGAGGGCGACACGCTCGACCTCGCCGTGGCCAACAGCATCGTCGATAAAAGCGGAGCGTGGTACAGCTTTCAGGGCGAGCGCATCGGCCAGGGCCGCGAGAACGTCCGCAGCTTCCTCAAGGAGAACAAGGAAATCTTCGGCCGCATCGACGCCGAGGTCCGCAAGAAGCTCGGCATTGGCGCCATGCCCGCCGAGATTCCGGCCATCCCCGAAGAGGGCGTCGAGAAGGCTGTCGAGGTCGTCAAGGGCCGCAAGTAAATCCGCAGCAGGGAAGAGGCACGGATCAAGATGGGACCGAAGATACTTCCGGTTCCGATTTGATCCGTGCCTCTTTCCGTTTTATCCGGGGAGCCTTCCTTGAACGGCGGCGGGACGGCGATAATAGACCCAGTGGACTCCAGCTCTGTCTTTCGCGAACCCTCTTACCGCCGCTTCTGGATGGCTCGCATCTGCTCGACCATGTCCTTCCAGATGTTTGGCGTTGCCATCGGCTGGCAGGTCTACGCTCTCACTCACAGCACCTTTGCGCTGGGCATGGTGGGGCTGGTGCAGTTCACGCCCATGCTGCTGCTGATGCTGGTCGTCGGCCACGTCGCCGACCGTTTCAACCGCAAGACCATCATCAGTATCTGCCAGGTGGTCGAGTGCTCCACTGCCGCGCTGCTCGCGGTCTCCAGCTACTTCCACTGGCTCCATCCGGTGGGCATCTTCTGCGCCGTAGCGGCGGTCGGAGCCTGCCGCGCCTTCGAGACGCCTTCAACCCAGGCGATGGTCCCCGGCTTGGTGGAGGAATCGAAAGTTCCCGCCGCTATCGCCTGGTCGTCTTCGGCCAACCAGAGCGCCACCATCGTCGGCCCGGCACTGGGCGGCCTGCTCTACGCCCTCGGCGCGCACATCCCCTACGCGCTTTGCGCCTGCCTCTACGCCACTGCCTCGATCCTCTCCTCAGGCATCCGCCCGCGCCGCCGTGCAGAGGCCAAGCCCGCCGCCACGGCCAGCTCTATCTTCTCCGGCATCCACTACATCCGGGCCCGCAAGAACATCCTCGGAGCCATCTCGCTCGACCTCTTCGTGGTTCTGCTCGGAGGGGCAACGGCGCTGTTGCCCGCCTACGCCCGCGACATACTGCACACCGGCCCCTGGGGGTTGGGCCTGCTGCGACTCTCCCCGGCCATCGGTGCGCTCAGCACCTCCATCTTTCTGGCCCGGCACCCTATCCGCAGCCGTGCCGGACACCGCATGTTCACCGCCGTCATCGTCTTTGGACTGGCCACAATCGGCTTTGCTCTTTCACGTTCAGTCCTGCTCTCGATGGCGATTCTCTGCGTTCTGGGCGCGGCGGATGTGGTGAGCGTCGTCGTCCGCTCGTCGCTGGTCCAGTTAGAGACTCCAGACGCTATGCGCGGCCGCGTCAGCGCGGTCAATGCGCTCTTTATCGGCACATCCAACCAACTCGGCGAGTTCGAATCCGGCGTCACGGCCTCCTGGTTCGGGATCGTTCCGGCCACGATCATCGGCGGCGTTGGGAGCATTTTGATTGCGCTGTGCTGGATGCGTCTCTTCCCCGGACTGCGTACGCTGGAGCGGCTGAGCGGACCACCGGCCACGGAGCAGGAAGAGCAGTCTTCCGTGGCTTAGAGGATCTTTGTTTCCGACCAACGGGAGGAGCACGCGAAGCAGTAAAAAGGCGTGCAAACGCCCGCTCTCCGCGTAGGAGGACCGTCCGTCAGGACGTCTTTGCAGTTTTTGAAGGAAGCATACCTCAGGAATAACGACAAAAGCGGAAGCAGATTCGCTCCTGAATGACAACCAAAAGAACAGGCAACAGCGCCCTCGCGCCGGGCGGGCGGCACTTCGTGCGGTCTTGGACGCTTCGCGTAATCCCCCTTTTTATTTATCAGGGGTGGTTTTCCGTTTGTTTGGGGAAGAAAAGATAAAAGCGCGGCCCCTGGCATGGGAGCCGCGCTTTTATCCCTGGTTTCAATCGAGCTACTCGATCTCAGGCGTGCCCTGCGGCTGGCCGGTCGTGCCCTGCCCCTTGCTCCCGAGCTGGCCGCCGCGCCCGCGCATGGACGAACCGCCCATCTCTCCGCGTCCTCCAAAACCGCGCCCGCCAAAGCGGTTATGCTCCATCTCGTGCAGCGTAGTCCACTGCGCTGCGGTCAATACGCCGCGGATGCCGAAGAGCATCTTCGCGTTCGCCTTCTCCAGCTCCGCCCGCGTGTCGGCGATCTTGCCGATCTGGGCCAGCGCCTTCGCCGAGTCGGGCGGATTGGCGTTCATCAGCGGCTCCAGCATCAGCTCCTGCTCCTCCAGCTCTGCCTTGATGTGGATGAGCTGGACCTTCGACTGGAGAAAGATATCCTCCATCCGCTTCTGCTGGTCGGCCGTCAGGCCCAGCTTGGTGGCGATCTCCGGGTTCTTCCACCACATGCCGCCGGGGCCGTGGTGAAAGCCTCCTCCCATCTCGCCGCCACGGAAGGGAGGAGGCCCATCTGAACGCATGGGTCCCTGGGCGTAGGCGGCCAGAGAGCCGGTGAGCAGTGCGAGTGTGGCAAGGCGAACAAAGCCGCGAGTAGTCATAGGTCAATCCTTTTTAAATCTTTGAATCTTTGAGCAGCTGGGAACGTGTCTGTATCAAGCTTGGCGAGCGGGCTTTCAGCGCGGAGCGTCATCGTCATCCACGGGTTGCGCGTTGGCAAATCGGCTCGCCGGGTCGGCCAGCAGCTCGAGCGACGAGGGAACGGACGCGGAGAGATCCTGGCTGATGCCCTGGAGCAGCGCCTCGTCCCCGGCCTCGGTGGTGACAGCGGGGGCGGCTTTTGCCGTAGCCGCCGGGCGGCTGAAGAAGGTGTTCACAGCCGCCAGCGGATCGGCGCCGGCGTGGTGGACGAAGGGAAGCGCGAAGGCTGCCGCCAGCGTCGCCGCCACCAGTGCCCATACCGAGCTGCGGCGCTCGTTGTGCCGGTTGGAGTCCGCTGCAACACGCAGCTTCGAAGCCGGTTTCTGCACCCGGGCGGCGCTCATCGTGGCCGAGTAGCGAAGCGACCCCAACAGCGACTCCATGTGGGTAAACTCCTGGTTGCACTCGGGGCACTGCTGCAGGTGCCGCTGCCGCGAGGCCAGCGAGAGCGCCGTGGGATCGTCGGCGATAAGCAGGTCCGATATCTGGTCGGCGGTCAGGCAGAGAGTATCGAGCTTGCGAGCGGGATTCGAATTGGGGCTATAGCGGTTCATAGGGAGTCCTTTGTAGGTGCCTGTCCGTCGGTCTGAACGCCAGCCTGAACACCAATCTGGGGCTGGCGGGCACGGACGGCGGCGATGGCGCGGTAAAGATGGCTCTTGACGGTGCTGACAGGAAGTCCGGTGATAACGGCGATCTCGCCGATGGGCTGTTCCTCGACGAAGCGCAGCAGGAAGACGGTGCGCTGGCGCTCGGAGAGCGTGGCCACGGTCTGCCACACCAGCGCCAACTGCTCCCGCGCGATCAGGCGCTGCTCGGTGGAGCTTGCCGGGTGGGCGAGTTGCCCGGCCATCTCTTGCGGATCGACCTGGGTGGAGGCCACGTTCTTCCAGAAGCGGAAGCGGTTGGTGCGGGTGTGGTCGCGCAGCAGGTTCAGGGCGATGGTGGTTAGCCAGGTGGAGATGGAGGAGTCGCCCCGGAAGGTCGCACGGGCGGTCCAGGCACGCAAGAAGGTGTCCTGCGTCAGCGTCTGGGCCAGGTCGTGGTCGCGCAGCGAGGCGTAGAGAAAGCGGAAGATTCTCGGCTCATAGAGCGCATGCAGGGCCTCGATATCCTCTATCTGGACCGCCGGTGGAGCGACCTGCCCGGCGGCTCCGGGCAGCGGAAACTCCGGTTCGGCGAGGCTGGCGGGATGGAGTACGATCGGCGTCATCTTATCCGTATCTTGATCCGTCGCTGGGGCTGTCCTGCGGTATTTCCAGCGTTTCTAGCATTTCTATTAGGAGAGACGCGGCGGTTCCCGAGAAGACTACACCTGGAGGTATTTTTTCGCGCTCCTCCGGCGTGTTCCGCTGGAGCCTGCCGCTGGGATATGCTGCTTGGGAGCTATGCAAACCGTTACGGCAATCTATCCGGGCACCTTCGATCCCCTGACCAACGGCCATCTGGACCTGATCGCGCGCGGCTCCAAGATCGTGGACAAGCTCGTGGTGGCGATCCTCCGCAACTCGGAGAAAGGCACCCCCTTGTTCACGGTGGAGGAGCGGCGCGAGATGATTACCGAGGCGGTTGCACCCTTCGATAACGTGAGCGTCCTGACCTTCAACGGCCTGTTGGTGGACTTTGCCCGGCAGCAGGGGGCCAAGGCGGTGCTGCGCGGCATCCGGGCCATCTCGGACTATGAGTACGAGTTCCAGATGGCGATGATGAACCGCAAGCTCGACCCGGAGCTGGAGACGCTCTTTATGATGCCCGCCGAGAAGTACACCTACGTCAGCTCGCGGCTTATTAAGGGTGTCTTTCAACTGGGCGGAGACGTCTCCTCGCTGGTGCCGCCGCTGGTCATGGACCGGCTGAAGGCCAAGACGGCTGCCGAGTGACCCAGCCTACTCTCTCCCTGCAAGAGCAGTTCGGCCAAATCGACATCTACGTCTTCGATCAGATCCTGCGCGGCAACATCGCGCCGGGGATGCGCGTGCTCGACGCGGGCTGCGGCTTCGGGCGCAACCTGGTCTATCTGCTGCGGGCAGGCTGCGAGGTCTTCGCTGTCGATGCGGACCCACGCGGGGTGGACCATGTCCGCCGCCTGGCCACGATGCTGGCTCCCGCCCTGCCGCCTGCAAACTTTCGGGTCGCGCCCATCGAGCAGATGCCCTTTCCCGGCGAGCTGGCCGACGTCGTCCTCTGCAACTCGGTGCTGCACTTCGCTCGCGACGCGGCTCACTTCCGCGCGATGCTGGAGGAGCTATGGCGCATGGTGCGGCCCGGCGGGATGCTCTTCTGCCGCCTCGGCTCGCGGATCGGCATGGACTTCAACGAGATCCGCCCCGGCATCTTCGAGATCGGCGACGGCTCGGAGTGGTTCCTGGTCGATGAGGAGGAGCTGCTCGAGCTGACCGAAGAGCTGAACGCGGTGCTGGTCGACCCGCTCAAGACGACCATCGTGCAGGACTACCGCTGCATGACGACCTGGGTGCTGCGCAAGCGGCGTTAGTGGGGGGAGTTATCGGAGGCCCAGTAGCTGGTGCGGGCGGAGACCTGGAGGTCTGGATGTCCGGCGATGTGGAGCTGGAGGGAGTGAAAACCGGGCTGCTTCGACGTGGGGCGGAAGCTAAGCGTGGAGGTGGCGGCGAAGTGATTTGCCAGGAGCGAGAGTTGCCGCTCCAGCTCCGCTTTGGTGGCGAAGGGGAAGGATTCCCCGCCGGATAGCATGGCGATGGCGGATGAGGTATCTTCGCGCATTGCGCTGAGGGCCATGCCGAGAGGCTTGTCGAGATTGAAGGTGTGTTGCAGCGGTGGATAGTTGGGCGCCAGTTGGTAGAGCGGATTTTCGTGGCGTGGCTTGGTGAACTGGTCTTTGAGCCAGGCTTTTTCAGGTGAGAAAGTAAGGCACTCGATGGTGATGTTGTTTTCGCCAAGGCGCTTGATGATGTCTTCCGCGTGAGCGAGGCTGCCTTCGTCGTGGGTCTGGCTAAGGAGGACGATGATGCGGCGGCGGTTGGGCGGTTGCTTGCGGAGCAGATCGATGCCACTGCTAACGGCATCGAGGATGGCTGCCTTGCGATCGCCGGGATCGGGTTTGGCGAAGCCGTCTTCAAGATCGGCGATGTTGGGGGTGAAGTCCCAGAGGTATTCGGGCTGGCTGTCGAAGGTGACCATCGCGATCTGGTAAGGCGAGTTGGCGGTGAGATAGGTAAGCATGGTGCCGAGCTTGGCGTAGTCGGGAAACTGGCGCGGAGCCGATGCGCCGGTTTGCATGAGGACGACGAGGGAGAGCGGCTGGTGTTCTGTATCCTCGAGGGCAACAGTTTGAGGCACTCCGTTGTCGGTGAGAAGGAAGTCGGAGGCCTGGAGGGTTTGGACCAGGTCGCCTGAAGATTCGCGGACGAGGGCCGGGACAACAACCAGGTCGGTGGTAGTGGTGATAGTCGGGATTTGCGGTAGACTTTGTGCGCAACAGGCGGGGGACAGGCAGAGGGGCAGGAGCAGAGCGAAGGCCTGCGAGAGTGAGCGCGGCTCCATTGCTTTTATCGTAGCGCCTCGGTGGAATTCGCGACAACGAGGGGGAGGCATCCTCAAGAGCCTTAGCCTGCCCAGCGCGGAGTCGCTTGATCTTCCACCCGCGGATTCCACTTCGGTGGGGTTTATTTCGCCGTCGAACTCTGAAACACTAGACCCATGAGCACAGCGACGGCGGTAGCGAAGAAAGTTTTGACGGATCGGATCAACCGGATTGAAGTATCGGCAACCATGGCGATTACCGCCGAGGCCCTGCGCCTGAAGGCCACAGGCGTGCAGCTCTCTGATTTTGGCGCGGGCGAGCCGCACTTCGCCACGCCGCAGCACATCAAGGCCGCGGCCATCGAGGCCATCGAGAAGGGCTTCACCCGTTACACCGCCGTGGCCGGTATCCCCGAGGTCCGCAAGGCCATCGTGGACCGCCACGCCGAGGACTTCGGCTCCGACTACAAGGTCGACGAGTGCGTCTTCACCACCGGCGGCAAGCTGGCCCTCTTCAATGCCATCCAGGTGCTGGTCGATCACGGCGACGAGGTCATCCTCCCCGTGCCCTACTGGGTCTCGTTCAAGGACATCATCCAGTACGCGGGCGGTGTCGTAAAGCTGGTCGAGACCTCCGAGGCCGAGAACTTCCGCGTCACCGCGGCCATGATCGAGGCGGCCATCACCCCGGCCACCAAGTGCATCATCCTGAACACGCCGTCGAACCCTCGGCGCGGTCGTCTCGGCCGAGGACCTCGAGGCCATCGTCCGCATGGCCCACGAGCGCGGCATCTACCTGCTGTTGGACGAGTGCTACGTCTACCTGACCTTCGCGGGCAAGCCCGTCAGCGGCGGCTCGTTCACCGACTGCAAGGAGCACGTCATCATCCTCGGCTCGCTCTCGAAGACCTACGCCATGACCGGCTGGCGCGCCGGGTTCGCGCTGGGTCCGAAGCCCATCATTGCGGCCATGAGCAAGCTGCAGTCGCAGTCCACCTCGAACGCGGCCAGCATGGTGCAGCGCGCCTCCATCGCGGCTCTTGTAGGCTCGCAGGAGTGCGTCACCGAGATGCGTGCCGACTACCTGAAGCTCCGCGACCGCGTACTCGCGGGCTTTTCGACGATCCCCGGACTCACCTGCACTGTGCCGCAGGGCGCGTTCTACGTCTACCCGAACGTGAAGAACTTCATCGGCCGGGGCGGCATCCAGTCGGCCTCGGACCTGGCGGCGAAGCTGCTCAGTGAGGCCCACGTGGTCGTGGTTCCGGGCGAGGCGTTCGGCACCACGGAACACATCCGTCTCTCCTACGCGGTCTCGGCCGACGTGGTGGACGAGGGTGTGAAGCGGATGCGGGAGTACTTCGCCAGCCTCGGCTAAAACTCTGAGTCTGTTTACATTACCTTCGGTCGGATTCCGCTACGATGGTGCATATGAAAAATGAGGTTTCAGGTGTAAAGTTCGCGCCGGTGATCCTGGCAGGCGGCAGCGGGACGAGGTTCTGGCCTCGCAGCCGCCGCTCCCGGGCCAAGCAGGTGCTCGCGCTCGATGGCGACGAGACCATGATCCAGCAGACGCTTACCCGCCTGCTGCCGGTCGCCAAAGCGTCGGACGTCTGGGTCATCACCAACCACTGGCTCGACAAGACCATCGCCGAGCAGATGCCCGAGGTTAGCGCCGACCACATTCTGAGCGAGCCTGCGCCGCGCAACACGGCCCCGGCCTGCGCGCTGGCCGCGTTCATGCTGGAGAAGACCGAGCCCGATACCGTCATCGGCATCTTCCCTTCGGACCACGTCGTCGCGCACATCGAGCGTTTTGCTGAAGTGCTGCGTGCGGGGATCAAGCTGGCCGCCGCGGGCGAGAACATCGTCGTCCTCGGCGTGCCGCCCACGCGCCCCGAGACCGGCTACGGCTACATCGAGCAGGGCACCGCTGTGGAGACCGAGGACGGCATCCCCGTGCGCCGCGTTCGGCGCTTCCGCGAGAAGCCCGACCGCCACACCGCCGAGCGCTTCCTCAGTGCCGGAAACTTCGTCTGGAACGGCGGCATCTTCCTCTGGAGCGCGCGCACCCTCGCCAACGCCATCCGCGAGCACGCCGCCGACATGGCCCCGATCCTCGAGACCATCGCCGCCGCCTTCGGCACGCCGGAGTTCGAGCGCGTCTTCGCCGAGGAGTACCCGAAGTGCGAGAACATCTCGATCGACTACGCGATCCTCGAGCCGCGCTCGGCCAAGGGCGAGCTGAAGTCCGGCATCTACTGCCTGCCCGCCGACTTCGGCTGGAACGACCTCGGCTCCTGGGCCTCGCTGCACGAGCACCTCGGCAGCTCCGACGAGGATAACGTCATGGACGGCCCCACCAACGGCCTGGTGGCGTTGCAGTCCGAGGGCAACTACGTCTACGCGCCGGGTAAGATGGTCGCGTTGCTGGGCGTCGACGGTCTGGTCGTCGTCGAGACCGAAGATGCCCTGCTTATCACCACGCGCGAGCGGTCTCAGGACGTCAGCAAGGTCGTACGCGCGATCCACGACAGCGGAAGGGAAGAGTTGATCTGATGAGTACAGTCAAGTTCGGAACCGACGGCTGGCGCGGAATTATCGCGGACGACTTCACCTTTGCCAACGTGCGCGTGGCCGCCTCCGCCATCGCTCACTACGTTCTCGAGCACGAGGACGCCGCCGCTGGCGTCTGCATCGGCTGGGACACCCGCTTCGGCTCGCGCTCCTTCGCCCGCGTGGTGGCCGAGGTACTCTCCGGCGCAGGAATCCCGGTCCAGCTCGCTGGCGTGGTCACGCCCACCCCGGCGCTCTCCTTCGCGGTGCGCGGACGCAAGGCCGCAGGCGGCGTCATGATTACCTCCAGCCACAACCCGGCGGAGTGGAACGGCGTCAAGTACAAGGCCAGCTACGGCGGCTCGGGCAAGCCCTCCATCATTGCTTCCATCGAGACCTATCTCGACAAGCCGCTCCCCGCCGCCGCCACCCCGGCCCCCATCGTCGAGGTCGACTTCAACCCCGAGTACATCGCCGCCATCACTCAGTTCGTCGATCTTGCGGCCATCAAGGCGTCGGGCTATAAGTTCCTCATCGACACCATGTACGGCGCGGGCCGCGGCGTCATCGCGGGCATCTTCACCCAGGCGGGCATCCCCTTCGTCGAGATGCGAGCCGAGATCAACCCGGCCTTCCCCGGCATCAACCCTGAGCCGATCCTGCCGCACATCGCCGAGACCCAGCAGCGCGTCGTCGCCGAGAAGTGCGATGCGGGCTTCGTCACCGACGGCGACGCCGACCGCATCGGCGCGGTGGACGAGCACGGCAACGTGGTGGACGCACACAAGATCTTCGCCATCCTGCTCCAGTGGCTGCTCGAGCGCAAGGGCTGGCCCGGCGATGTCACTCGCGCCTTCAACACCACGCTCATGCTCGACCGCATTTCTGCCAAATACGGTCGCACGCTGCACGAGCACGGCATCGGTTTCAAGTACGTCTGCGACCTGATGCTCGAGAAAGACATCCTCATCGGTGGCGAGGAGTCGGGCGGTGTGGGCATCAGCCGCCACCTGCCCGAGCGCGACGGACTGTTGAATTCGCTGCTGCTGGCCAACGTGATGGCCGACGAGAAGAAGACCCTCGGCGAGCTGGTCGCCGCGCTCCAGGCCGAGTACGGCGAGCACCAGTACGGCCGCATCGACATGCACATCGACGATGCGCTGAAGGTTTCGGCTATCGAACGCGCCCGCGCCGTCAAGGCGGGCGAGCAGTTTGCCGGGATGAAGGTCCTGCGCGTCGAGACCATGGACGGGATCAAGTTCTTCCTCGAAAACACCGCCTGCGCGGGCAAGCCGAACGCCGCCGAGACCTGGCTGCTGCTGCGCGCCTCCGGCACTGAGCCGCTGCTCCGCGTCTACTGCGAGAGCTGCTCGGTCGAGAGCGTCAACGCCGTGCTCGAAACCGCCCGGCAGTACGTGCTGGCAGGGAAGCCCGCGTGAGCAACGCCGTGCAGGACGTTCGGGCCTTTACTGTGCTGGGTTTGGCGGCCAGGGCCTCGAACGCAGCGCCCGAGGCCATCGGCGCACTTTGGGGGCAGGTCTACGCGGCGGGTGGGGCGCAGTCCATCGCGGCTCGGCTGGACGATACGATCTACAGCGTCTACTGCGAGTACGAGGGAGACCACACCAATCCGTACACCGTTGTGATCGGATGCGCCGTCGCACCCGATGCGGCGACTTTCGAAGGCATGAGAAAGATCCACGTGGATGCGGGCCGGTTCGCGGTTTTTCCCGCGACGGGCGAGCTGCCGCAGAGCGTGATGGCGGCATGGGCCGAGGTCTGGAGGACGCCGCTCGAGCGCCGCTACCAGGCCGACTTTGAACGATACGAGAACAACAGCAGCGCGACGATTTACGTGGGGGTTCAGTGAAGTTAGCAGCGAAGGGCATCTTGTTCGACATGGACGGCGTACTGATTAGCTCGATTGCCAGCGTGAACCGTTGCTGGCGTCGCTGGGCGCAGCACTACGGCATTGAAGGCTGGGAGACCTACACGATCCCCCACGGTGTCCGCGCGCTGGACGTGATGCGTTCGCTCCGGCCCGACTTCACCGCCGAGGACGAGGCCGTCGGGCTGCGCCTCATCGAGGACATGGAGATCGCCGACATCGCCGACCTGAAGGTGCTGCCCGGCGTGCGCGCGCTGCTGGAGTCGCTGCCCGCCGAGCGCTGGGCCATCGTTACCTCGGCCACGCGCCGCCTGATGCTGGGCCGCCTTACCGCCGCCGAGCTGCCCATCCCCGGCCGCATCATCGCCGGAGATGACGTGGTGAAGGGCAAGCCGAACCCCGAGCCGTACATGAAGGGCGCAGCGCTGCTCGGCTTTGCCCCGGCTGAGTGCATCGTGGTCGAAGACGCGCCCTCGGGCGTTGGGGCTGGCGTCGCCGCTGGCTCCCGCGTGCTCGGCGTACTGGGCACGCACGAGAAGGACGAGCTGTACGCGGCGGGTGCGGAGTGGGTTGCACGCTCGCTCGAAGATGTCACCGCGAGCATCGGCCCGGACGGCCTCATCGTAGAGCTGGCCGGGTTGGCCTAACTAATAGGATTGGCCTAGCTGCGGCTGCGCAGCAAGGCTTCCACCCGCTGCAAATCCTCTTCCGTATCGACGCCGATGGTGTCGTAGGTCGTCGGCTCCACGTACAGGCTGATGCCGTTCTCGAGAAACCGTAGCTGCTCCAGCCGCTCCGTCATCTCGAGTTCGCTGGGCTCGAGCGCATGAAAGCGCGTGAGCGCCTGCGCCCGGTACGCGTAGAGCCCGATGTGCTTCCAGACGTTCTGCTGCTCGCCGACCCGCTCGCGGGCATAGGGAATCGTCGCGCGCGAGAAGTACAGCGCCCGCCCGTCGAGCGCGGTCACCACCTTCACGGCGTTCGGGTTGGCGATGTTGGCCGGGGTGCAGGACACCTTCAGGGTAGTCACCTCGACGTGCGCCTGCTGGAACGGCCGCAGTAGGGCGGTCAGGTGCTCCGGCTTCAACAGCGGCTCATCCCCTTGAATATTGACGTAAAGCTCAGCCGGATGCAGTTGGGCCACGGCATGGACGCGGTCGGAGCCGGAGGGCAGGTCGGGCGAGGTCAGCTCCACCGGCCAATGGTGCGCCCGGCAGACCGCTGCCACCTCCTCGGAGTCGGTGGCGATGATGACCCCGTCCAGCTCGGGACAGGCGCGCGCGGCCTCGTAGACCCACGCCAGCATGGGCTTGCCGGCGATCTCTCGAAGAACCTTACGGGGCATGCGGGTAGAGGCGAGGCGGGCGGGAATCACGCCGAGGGTGCGGGGCTGGCTCATATTTTCTCTTCGATTGTAACCAGCAAAGGCTTGTCCTGCCGGACGGGCCCGCTGCGCGTGGGGCGGGCGTTTGCACGCCTTTTTATAGCTTCGCGTGGTCCTCCCGCTGTCGGAAACAAAAAATGCTCGCTGCCGACCAACGGGAGGCCCTCAGAAGATGGCTTCCCCATGCCGCCCCGAGAACGGCACGAAGTGCTGCGGTTTGACCTTGTTTACTGGGCCTCGTATCATGGTTACTGGCGGCACTGGTCTGGAACGGCACAGAGGCGGCTCCCTTCAACACCAGGCGGTGTAGCTCAGATGGTTAGAGCGACGGACTCATAACCCGTAGGTCGACAGTTCGATTCTGTCCACCGCCACCAAGCTATATTTCTCAAAACAAATATCTTCAGGCTAAGACCATGCTTCGTTCCCGGTTCCTCTCCAGGTGCCTCAGTGTAGCCCTCTCTCTCTGCCCGGCAGGTATGGTGGCTGCCCAGACGACTATTCAGACGACCATCCAGACGACGCTCTCGGTCCCGGCGCGGACGTTCGTCGAGAGCCTCGGCGTCAACACGCACCTCGAGTACACGGACGGGCGCTATGCCGATGCCCAGCGCGTCCTGAAAGACCTTCAGTTTCTTGGAGTCAGCTACGTCCGGAACGGGATTCCGCAGTCCATCGAGCACCAAGGCCTGGGCCTCGGGCTCGAGTCGTGGGACACTCTGGCCAAGGCAGGAGTGCGGTTCAACGTCCCGATCCCCGGCGACGCGGACCTGCCCCTGCAGATGGAGCAGATCCGCATCGAGCTGAAGCGGCACCCCGGCATGGTCGCCTCCGTGGAGGGGCCGAACGAGATCAACAACGCTCCCGTGCACTACGCCGGGCTGACAGGCGACGAAGCGGCCCGCGCCCTGCAACGGGCCATCTACACCGCCGTCCACTCCGAGCCCATGCTGCGCGGCGTGCCGGTCTACTACTTCACGGGCGGCTCCCCGGTCGATCTGGCGCAGTCTCCGGGGCTGGCGGACTTCGCAAACGCCCACCCCTACCCCCACTTCGGCGAGCAGCCGTCGACGTGGCTGGCGAAGGAGTTTCGGGACTACTTCGAGGCCAGCGAGACGACCCCGAAGGTCATCACCGAGACCGGCTACTACACCGACCCCACCAGCCGCGACTGGGGCGGCGTGGACGCGCCCACGCAGGCCAAGCTGCTGGTAAACACCTGGTTCGACGCGGTGCAGCAGGGTATTTCGCGCACGTTCCTCTACCAGCTTTTGGACCCCTACGCCCCGACGCAGCCCCAGGGAGTGGGAGCCGATGCGAAGCTGGGGCTGTTCTATCTGGACGATACTCCCAAGCCCGCGGCGCTGGCCATCGCCCGCCTGACGAAGCTGCTGGCGGACCGGCCTTCGCGTCCGCAGGCTATCCCCATGATGCTGGAGGGGATGCCGGAGACCGGACACAGCCTGGTCCTGACCAGGGCCGACGGTTCCATTTTGGTAGCGTTATGGAACGAAGTGTCAATATGGGATACCAAATCAATGAAGTCACTTGCGACGCAGCCGGTAAAGGTGAGATTGTTGGTGAGAGGCCGCGAAGCCCTGCAACTTTTTGATCCTGTAAATGACACAAGAGAGTCATTTACGAAGGCGTCGGGAGGCGAGGTCAGCGTCGAGGTGCCGGATCACGTGGTCCTGATCGTGTTTGCTCCTCAGCATTCGTAATCGAAGCCATATAGCCGAGTCACAAGATGCCTTATCGCAGAACCATGCTGGATTCGAGGGTGTGAGTATGTCCGAGGCAAAGAACGAGAGAACAGGGCTGGAACCTATAGCCACAAATTCAGCCGCGAAGCTGCTTGAGGAGAAGGACCGGCGGATCGCGACGCTTGAGGCTTCTCTGCACATACAGCTTGGGTATAAAGAGGCGTTTCTCGCGGCACACACCGCGCTGGTCAATGAGCTGAACCTGGAGATCTCCCGGCTCTCGCACTGCCTGGAAGATATGCGGTCGGCGTTGTCGGTCAGCACGCTTTCGCGGAGCACCGTGGTGGAGCATCTCGCAATTCCACGCTACTTGCTCAACTAGCTGATACAGCCCCGGTAGAGCAGCCCGGTAGATCCGTTAGATCCCCCCTTCATCCCTGCCCCCGTCCGACTCGAGGGCTTCGCCCATTTCTTTATCGTCGTTCGGGAGTGAAGCGGAGGAATCTGCTTTTGTCGTTGTCCCCGGAGATAGGTCCGCGCTTTAGCCTCGACATCAAAAAACTTCACCCCGCTCCAAGGACGGCATGAAGTGCGCACGCAGAAAGGCCCGGACTCTCAGGGATCGAGGGACCGGGCCTTTTTGCTTGCCTGAAACGTAGGAACTACGTTGCCTGTTTACTGCGTAAAGCTACTTCTTTGCGGCGACCTTCTTGGCCGGAGCCTTCTTCGCGACAGTCTTCTTCGCCGGAGCCTTCTTGGCGACGACCTTCTTCGCGACAACCTTCTTCTCAGCGACCTTCTTGGCTACGGCCTTCTTGGCGACAGTCTTCTTCGCCGGGGCCTTCTTGGCTACAGCCTTCTTCGCTACGACTTTCTTTGCGGGTGCTACTGCTTTCTTAGTTGCCAAGGGAATACCTCTCTTCATTGGTTTTTTGCTGCTTGCGGTGCTCTTGCTGCCGACTGCTTTTTTAGGAGCAGCCTTACCGCCGCGCAGGGAACTTAGCTTCTTCGCGGCAGATGTCGAAATCTTTTTCGCTACGGCCTTCTTGGCGGCCGTCTTCTTCGCCACAACCTTCTTGGCGACAACCTTCTTCGCTGGAGCCGTCTTCTTCGCGGCCACAGCTTTCTTTGCGGTCACCTTCTTGGCAGGGGCCGCCACTGTCTTCGCAGCGACAACCTTCTTCGCCGGTGTCTTCAGCGCAGTTGCGGCCTTCGCCGGAGCTGTCTTCTTGGCAGGTGCAGCCTTCTTCGCCACAGTCTTCTTCGACGCTGTTTTCTTTATCGGCGCGGCTTTCTTTTTCGCCATGCCTGCCAGCACGGTTCCGACATCGGGCGTGTTCTCATCCGGCACGGGCAGCACAGCCTCTACCGTCGGCGGCTCATACGGATCGATCGGGCTGGCGGGCAACTCCGTCAACACGGCGACCTCGACGTACGAGGTAGAGAAGGGAAGATCGTCGTCCTCGTCCTCAACCAAGCTGTTGCCCGACGAAGGCTCATCGTCATCGGAGGTCAGCGTGACCTCTTCCTCTTCATCATCCTCTTCATCGTCGTCGGAGGCGCGACCATAGAGATCGTCCTCGTTTGCGGACGCATAAAGTTTGATCGGTTCGTCGAGTTCGAAGTCATTCTTCTTCATGATGAGAGATCCTCTTGCGATTCGTTACTGTCTGAGTTTCAGATGCGTCCTGCACGCGTTGCGACGCGAAGATGCGTACAACATCGCACGGATGATAGCAACAGGATGCCTTGATGTGCCAGTCATAGCAAGCAATCTTTTTCAGAGGGAACCCACTAGGGTTATCTTTTCCTCTTCTTCGAGCTTGAGCCATGCGTTGCTGCGTGTGCGGAGCCGCTGCTTGCATGTCCCTTCTGACTCGCTTTAGAGTCGCTCTTCACGCTGGTTTGAGAGCCACCCCTGCGTTCGCTCTTCGATCTTGATGACGTGCGTCCATACCCGCGTGCCGCTGAGCCGCGACTCTTTTGACCAGCACTGGCGCGCCTTCCGCGTCCACGAGCTGAAGGCCCCAGACGCACCGGCTCGGAGACATACAGCGTGCGTCCCGGCCTCACGCTCGACGAGCTAAGGTTGTTCCACCGTCGCAGATCCTCTACCGATACGTTGAAGCTATCGGCCACCGTAACCAGGGTGTCGCCACGCCGCACCGTGTAGTGCTGCGGACCAACTCCGCCACTGGCCAACTGCACCGGCACTACCAGCTCATCGCCCTCCTCCATCGGGTCGGACGAGCTGATCCCGTTCGTCGTCGCGATCTCCGCCGCGTGCCCATGCAGCGCCGCTGCAATCGACTCCACCGTCTCGCCCGGCTTCACGATGTGGAACCGCCACGACGCGCGCCGGTCCTCCGGAATATCCTTCAGCCGATCGAGAAACAGTTGCTTCGTCCCCGCTGGCAGATGCAGGTCGAAGCTGATGTCTCGCGGAGTCGTCATGCGCAGCAGGCTTGGGTTCAGCGCGGCGATCTCAGCCACACTCACCTCGGTCACATCCGCGATCAGCCGCAGGTCGATCGCATAGTCCACCGTGATGGTGTCGTAGATTACCGGCTTATCCGGCACCATCTTATCCAGCCCATACTTCTCTGGATTCTTGGCCATGATGATCGCCGCCAGAAACTGCGGAACATACGCTTTTGTCTCCGCAGGCATCATATTGCGCTTGTACAGTTCCCAGAAGTCCGCGTAGCCGGTCCGCATCACGGCTCGCTGAATATTCCCCGGACCCCAGTTGTAGCCAGCCATCGCCAGATACCAGTCGCCCAGCTGGTTATAGAGCGACTTGATGTACTTCGCATACGCTCGAGAACTCTTCTCCGGATCGAACCGTTCGTCGAAGTACCCGTTCTGCACCAGCCCATACGCACCGGTCGGCGCGAACTGCCACATTCCCCCGCAACCCGATTTCGCATTCACCACCTGCGGCTGAAAGCCCGACTCCGCCACCGCCAGATAGATCAGATCCTGTGGCACACCCTCTTCGGCCAGTACCTTCTGGATCATCTCCCGGTACTTGCCCGCGCGCTGCAACGACGCTCTCATGTGTGCCCGGAAGGCCGGAGAGTTTGCAAACGCATTGATATACCCCGCCACCTGGTCGTTGATGACCAGAGGCAGATCTGACGTCGTATCCAACTCAGATTTCAGCTTTGCCGTCAGCGCGGGGTCCGCCGCTGTAAAGGTCAGTCCGTTGGCCGCATCGAGCGGCGTGGCCTCCAGCTTAGGCGTCAGCCCGTTGCCCTGCTTCAGCGCCGCTATCTCCAGCGAGTTGATCGCGTTCAGCAGATGGTCGAACTCATCGGCGAGCTGCGGATCGTTCTTCAGGTCCAGCCCGCTCGAGAGCATCGAGTCGACGGCATAGTCGAAGTCCATCCTGGCCGCGTCCAGCCGGTTGGCCTCGTAGTTCTGCACGCCGCTGCGGTACGACTGCTCGGCCTTGTTGATGAGCAGTTGCGCCTTCTGCGCGTTGGCCATCGCTTCGGCGGTCTGCGCCGGAGTCATGGCAGGCGTAGCCGCCGCCGGGGCCGCTCCAGCCTGAGCACTGTTAGCCGCTGGCAAAGCAGGCGCGGTAGCGTTGGCGGGCGTCGCGGCCTGGGTCGCAGGCTCGTTGGCCGGACACCCCGCCAGCAGCGTCAGCGAAGCCGTCAGCAGCGCGAGAGCACAACCGCGGACGGCACGGGATTCTGTTTGTGGGCGCTTGTTGGACTCAGGCATCGACACTCGTTCGATTGTAAGACGTTTATCGCACCACAAAAGCCAACAGGCGTTCACACGCCTTTTTAAAGCTCCGCGTGGCCCTTCCGCTAGTCGGAAAGAAAGATTCTCGCTGCCGACCAACGGAAGGCCCTCAGAAGATGACTCCCCTATACTGCCCCGAGAACAGCACGAAGTGCCTCCGCGTGGCCCTCCCGTTGGTCGGAAAGAAAGATTCTCGCTGCCGACCAGCGGAAGGCCCTCAGAAGATGACTTCCCTATACTGCCCCGAGAACAGCACGAAGTGCCGAAGTACCGCTGGTATCATGGATGCTGAGGCATCTCCTACCCGCAATGGATCCAAAGCACATTCGCAACTTCGCGATCATCGCGCACATCGACCACGGCAAGTCCACGCTCTCCGACCGTCTCCTCGAGCTGACCGGCTCTCTCTCGCACCGCGAGATGCAGGCCCAGGTCCTCGACGCCATGGACCTCGAGCGCGAGCGCGGCATCACCATCAAGGCCCACACCGTCCGCATGATCTACAAGGCGCACGACGGCGAGACCTACCAGCTCAACCTCATCGACACCCCCGGCCACGTCGACTTCTCCTACGAGGTCTCACGCTCGCTGGCCTCCTGCGAGGGCGCGCTATTGGTGGTTGACGCCTCCCAGGGCGTAGAGGCCCAGACCCTCGCCAACGCCTACCTCGCCATCTCGAACGGCCTCGAGATCATCCCGGTCATCAACAAGATCGACCTGCCCTCCGCCGACATCGAGCGCACCAAGGAGATGATCGAGAAGGCAGTAGGCCTACCTGCTGATGATGCGGTCGCAGTCAGTGCTAAAACCGGCCTCAACGTCGAAGCGATCCTCGAAGCCGTAGTCACGCTCCTCCCGCCCCCCAAGGGCGACCCCGACGCGCCCCTCCAGGCCCTCATCTTCGATAGCTGGTTCGACGCCTACCGCGGCGTCATCGTGCTCGCCCGCATCATCAACGGCCGTATGCGCAAGGGCATGAAGATCAAGGTCATGTCCAACGGCCGCGTCTTCGACATCGAGAGCATGGGCGTCATGACCCCCAAGCCCGTCGCCCTCGACGAGCTGACCGCAGGCGAAGTCGGCTTCTTCGTCGCGACCATCAAGAACGTAGCCGACACCAAGGTCGGCGACACCATCACCGAGGTCGACCGCCCCTGCGCCGACGCGCTTCCCGGCTTCGAAGACATCAAGAGCATGGTCTTCGCGGGCCTCTACACGGTCGATTCGCACGAGCACGCCATGCTCCGCGATGCGCTCGAGAAGCTCCGCCTCAACGACGCCTCGTTCTCCTTCGAGCCTGAGTCGTCGGTGGCCCTGGGCTTCGGCTTCCGCTGCGGCTTCCTCGGCCTCCTGCATCTTGAAATCATTCAAGAGCGCCTCGAGCGCGAGTACGACCTCGACCTCATCACCACGGCCCCCGGCGTCCGCTACAAGATCACCCTCACCGACGGCTCGGAGATCGAGGTGGACAACCCCTCGCGCTGGCCCGACCCCTCGAACATCGAGCAGATCGAAGAGCCGGTCATCATCGCCAAGATCCTCACCAACGAGGAGTACGTGGGCGGCATCCTCAAGCTGGTGGAAGAGAAGCGCGGCCGCCAGCAGAACATGGAGTACGTCTCCGACACCCGCGTCCTCATCACCTACGAGCTACCGCTCAACGAGATCGTCCTCGACTTCTACGACCGCCTCAAGACGGTCTCCCGCGGCTACGCCTCGCTGGACTACGCGCTGGCTGGCTCCTGGGTCTCGCCGATGGTCAAGATGGACATCCTCATCGGCGGCGACCCCGTCGATGCGCTGTCGATCATCATCCACAAGGACTTCGCCCAGCAGCGCGGCCGCGCCCTGGTCTCGAAGATGCGCGAGCTGATCCCTCGCCAGATGTTCGAGGTCGCCATTCAGGCTGCCGTCGGCTCGAAGATCATCGCCCGCGAGACGGTCACAGCCATCCGCAAGAACGTCATCGCCAAGTGCTACGGCGGCGACATCAGCCGCAAGCGCAAGCTCCTCGACAAGCAGAAAGAGGGCAAAAAGCGCATGAAGCGCATCGGCAAGGTAGACATCCCGCAAGAGGCCTTCCTCGCCGTCCTCAAGGTAGGCGAAGAGTAGGTACTTCGTACCGTTCTCGGGGCGGGATGGGGAAGTCCCGCATCGCTGTGTATGACAGTCAACTGTCCACAAGCGCGTTTATCAGGGCTGGTCAAAACACTGGTTGCGACTGTCATGGCTTGACGATCAAACTCTACCTATGTAGAGTTTGATCGTGCAGCTACGACGAACACCACAGACCGTTGATGTGCTTCGGGAATTGCTCGAGGCTCCGTTAGAGTGGCGGCACGGCTATGACTTGTGCCGTTGTCTGGGGCTTAAATCCGGAACCTTATATCCCATCCTGATTCGGCTAAGTCAAAATAACCTTCTCGATACGAAGTGGGAGGTTTCGGAAGGTGGGAAGCCACCGCGTCACATGTATCGACTCACGCAGACGGGCAAGCGGTTTGCTCTGGAGTGTGTGTCGGAAGAACGAACGATTGCGACGAAACAACCAGCCTTCGGAGTATGAGTGCGATGAGTCTCATTCGAACCACAGCCAGCAAAATCGCGAACTTTATCGTCCGGTATGCCTCCGCCGGCTCAAAGGAGTGGGCACAAGCAATGGCAAGCGAACTCAATAGTATTGAGAACGACTGGCAAGCGCTTGCGTGGGCTTTCGGCGGAGTTCGCGTGCTGTTCAGCATTCAACCAAGCCCCTTACGTTCCGTTGCAGATCTTGACGAAGAAGCGCGAAAGCATGCGAAACGGCGACTCCATGCGATGAATAATGGCTGGCTCGGTACGAACGTACCTTTGTTAGTGCCCATCATCTCTTGCCTGAGCCCCATTCTCGGAATTGCCATGAGCCGCAACATCCCTGGTAATGCAGCACAACTCGCGGGCTATCTCCTGCTGATACCGATGCTGTATCTGCGTACACGGGAACCTGACGTACCGGATCGTGACGATCAGCCTAATCTTGTGCGGTTCTACGCGAATGAGATGTCAGCCCTGTCGCGCAATTCGCTTTCATTCTGGATGTTCCTCGCTGGTGTCCTGCTTTTGACGTGCGGGTGGGAACTGGAGTTTGCGCGCGGACTCGTGGGTATCGGCATCATTTCGTTCTTCTCGCTTGTAATGTTGGCGTTATTTCTAGCGAAGCATGTGAATGACCGCAGACGCTTCGCACAGATTGAGGCACTCCTTGGCAGGCTACCTAGTTACTAGCCCTCACAAATCGGCTTAGCGTCAGCAATCGAAGAAATCGTTGCAGCAGTTGCCGGTTGAAGGCAGCAAAACGGGGAGCCCCGAAGGGCTCCCCGTTTTGCTGTTTCTATCGTTCCGATTACTTCCCGGCGGGATGAGCGGCAGCCGGAGCAGCCGACCGCGGACGAGCCGCAGGCGAGGGCGCCATCGGCGGCGGAGCCGCAACACCCGAGGTCTTGTTGTAAGCATCCACAACAGCCTGGGTGATCTCGGTGCTCTGCTGCGCCCACAGCACGGTGCTGTTCTGGTTCGAAACATCCAGCAGCAGCGTGAAGCCGTTCGACTGCGCATACTGCTTCATCGTCACCGAGAGCTTCTGAGCGACCTTACCCAGCGCCTCCTGCAGATCGGTGTTGTAAGCGGTCTGAGCATCCTCGGCGTCGCGGTTCAACTGCTTCTCCTTGGTGTCGATCGAGCGCAGACGCGAGGCGCGCTCCTCATCCGAGAGCGTCGCCGGAGCAGCCTGGAGCTGCTTCTTCAGCGAATCGACCTCAGCGGCAAGGGTCTCGATCTGCGCCTTCTTGGGCTCGTACTTCTTCGCGACACCCTGAGCGGCAACCTGGCCCTCATTGGTGGCGAAGACGGCCTGTTCAAAGGCCACCAGGGCGATCTTGGCGGGAATCGCCTGCGGAGCAACCGGAGCGGCTGCTGGTGCCGCCGCCGGAGCAGCCTGGGCCAGGGCAAGAGGAGCGGTGGCGGTGGTGGTCAGAAGGCCTGCGACGAGCGCAGTTGCGAGTGAGAGATTACGGTTCATGCGGTTTGGAAAGCTCCTTGGAGGTTCAATTTCAAAATTTCAGAACTTCGTATTTCGTATGGAGAAGAGGGTTGCGTGCGTAGGATTTCGGTCTCTCTGGCAGCTTTTTTTCGAGCCAGCAGCCCAGCAGTCGTTAAGTCAATCGCGTCCTATACCAGAATCTTGTGGGCCTCACGCCGCCGGAGCCCTGACCGGTCGAACGACGCTCTTTCGAATCTTTTGCTGCGTCTTCTGTCTGTCCCACTCAACCTCCACTCAATCCCGGACAGCGTGTTCCTGCGCTGCCTGTGGATCTCGATCGTCCGATACCGTTTTTGGGGGGTTGAAGAGACGGGAGCGAGCGGACTGCCAGAATGTAGTCGAATTATATAGGAAGCCCGTGGTTATGGGTCAAACGCGTCTCCGGCCTATTTTGCCTGCCCTCGCGGTGCGTCTCTCCGGTTTTTAGTATCGCGCCCCCTCGCACTCTCCAAAATCTAAGATCGCCTCTCCCTGCCCCCACCATAATCCCCATATATCCAGTGTTTTAGCTTTGGACCGTAAATTGCTCTATCCCTTGTGCGCGATGTTGATACATTGCGCCACGTTTCGCCCTGTACCTGGAAGAGCCACTACCCACAGATGGTATGGCTTGCCGCTACAGGAATCGCCGCTCCTCCTCCCTCAGGGAAAAGAGAGCAATGCGATATCTTTCGGAGGCCAGCGACTGGCCATTGCAGTAATACTGTCGCAGCAGCAAGTAGCAAAACCTGGAGCCATCGGCCCAGGTTACGGTTAGCCGGAACATCGAGCCGGGGGCGGGCCCGGCAAATTCCACAGGAAAGTTCCTCTTGCTATCCGAACAGTTTCCGAATAGCATCGTAGACGGTCCATTGGAATTTGGAAGCCGTTCTGGTAGACGGCGGACACAGAAAGCTGCCCGGTGAGAGTTTGGGCTGAGCCATTCCAAATATCCGGAACAGCCACTCGGAACGGCAGCTTTACCGGCATGGTCTCGCCTCGAGGATCTGGATATATCGGTAATCGGTAAATATTGGCAGGTCCGCACGGACCAGGGGTTTCACCGTCAGAGCATTTTGCCTGGAATCGGCGCAGTTTCTGGGCGTGGCCGAGCTTTTGGCCGATTCCGCAGGGAGCAACATCAATCGGCGGTGGCGATCTGCAAGAAATACGAGATCACGAAGAGCACGGAGTGAGGGGACGCGCCCCTGGAGCTTGCGGGTTTGGCGGACTGCGGTTGGAAGCCACCCAAGAATGTCGCACACGAGAAAGCTGGAAGGCCGGACCCTGCAGGGCACCATCTCTGTGGAGCCGGATACATGGAAAACCTGAAATCATCTCCGCCGATGCACAGTCTCCGATCTACTCCCTGCGCAGGCAGGGTAGGGAACTGCAACGTGTGGGCCAAGAGATGCTAATCGCCGTACTGCAGAACAGGTAAGAGGAAGTGGAAGCATGACTTCAGAGCAGAATGTGCCCGAGGTGCAAGTGCACCAGGGACCACCGCAGGGCGTCCCAGGCGCCGGGGAACACAACTCCAGTACACAGGGTGAGGACGGCCAGTCCCACGGGATGGGCCACTCCAAGAGCAGCCGCCGCCGTCGCCGCAAGCGCAAGGGCAAGACCGGCGAGGGTGCGGGCGACCAGCAGCACGAGGCCGGTTCGGAGACGCCAAACCTCTTCTCCGCGAGCGAAGGCGTGATCCCGAGCGTCCAGGCCAACGGCAATAGCTCCGCCCCCCAATCCCAGCCTCAGCCCCAGCAGGGCCGCAGCTTCCAGGCCAACGGAGGCCAGCAGCAGAACGGCTTCGGCCAGAACGGCGCGGCCCCCGGCGGCACCAAGCGCTGGAAGAAGAAGTTCCGCGACCGCGACCGTCCGCGCCAGTCGGAGAACCCCGGCAATCAGGCCAACGGCAACGGCGGCAGCGGCTATCCGCAGCAGCAGAACAGCGGCGGCTACCGCGATAAGGACACGCACCAGCCGGGCAACAACGCGGGCTTCAAGCGCAAGGGCGGCTTCGGCGCGGGCGGCGGCAAGCAGCAGCGCAGCGCTCCCCGCGGCTTCGTCGGCCCCATGGACCACAGCTACCGCGTCGTCAACGGCAACTTCCTCGACGCGCCTCCTTCGACCATCGAGCACGGCAACGGCAACTTCGGCGGCCGTTCGCGCGGCGGCTACCAGAGCGACTCGCAGCCCATCGACTACTCGCAGGGCCGCACCATTCCCATCCCGCCCGACGCCCCCACACGCATCGTCTTCTTCATCGAGGACCTGTTCTTCCAGGCCAAGATCCAGGAGACCGCGCGCAAGCTGGGCGTCAAGGTGGCCTTCCTTAAGAACGATAAGGAGTCCATCGCCGCGCTCACGGGCAGCGAGGAAGAGGATCGTCCGGGCCTGATCGTCTTCGACCTGAACAATGCGAACGCGAAGCCGCTCACGCTGATTCCGAAGCTGAAGACGAAGCTGAAGAAGTCGACCTCGATCGTCGGCTTCCTCTCTCACCTTCAGGGCGACCTCAAGGCCAAGGCTGTCGAGGCTGGCTGCGACACGGTCATGCCCCGCGCGGCCTTCTCGCAGAACCTGCCGAACCTCCTCCGCCGCTACGGCATCGAGGAAGTGGAAGATACGAGCAACTTCAACCAGTAAAAGTAACTGATCCTCAAACCAAACGGACGACCCTCAAGGTCGTCCGTTCGCTTTTTAGCCCTTCGATATTAAAGCGCCAACGGCGCGCCCTATACCAGCCTAGGGCGAAGCCCTAGGTAATCGTACGAAGAGGCAGAAGAGGGCTGAAGGCCCGACCTATCCGAGCCACTATTACCCTGGAGGCCACGCCATGTGCCTTCCACCCAGCACATGCAGGTGCAGATGATCCACGGTCTGCCCGCCATGCTCCCCCGTATTCATCACGATCCGATACCCACCCGCCAACTGGGCCTTCCCAAAAGCCGCGGCGGCATGGAGCAGATGTCCCAATAACTCGGCCGGAGCCTCCCCCCCATTGGCATAGTGCGTTTTGGGAATGAAGAGCACATGCGTAGGAGCCTGCGGATGAATATCGGCAAACGCCATCACGCGTTCATCCTCATACAGAGGCTTCACCGGAATCAACCCGGCACCGATCTTGCAAAAGAGACAATCAGCCACAACCTGCGAAGACGAAGACATGGCCCGATTCTAGACCACTCCCCAACCGCCCTGCACAGAGCCATTGCCCGCCCTTGCGTTTGCTGTTGCCTGTTTTCTTAGTTGTCATTCAGGAGCGAAGCGGAGGAATCTGCTTCTGCTGTTGTCTTTGCCGTTGTTCTTGCGTTTGTTGTTGTTTTTGCTTCTGAGGTAGGTCCGGGCTTTAGCCCGGACATTAAAGACCCTCTCCAGAAGCGGGCTTTAGCCCCCGAGGTATGCTTTTTCAACCCCGCCACAACTGCAACAATAAAAGCGCCCTAACGCCGGGCGGGCGGCACTTCGTGCGGTTCTCGACGCTTCGCGTAAAAAATAAATCACCGCTCAAAATACTTCGGCTTCCCGCCCACTCCCCACGGATCATAATGCTTCGCAAAAGCCGCCCTCCTCGCAATCGAAGGATGCGTATCCAACCAAAGCTCCACCCACTCCTCGGTCTCCGGATCATCCAGCGCCTGCTCCCCCAGATGCTGAAAACTAGCCGCCGTCACCGCCGCCGGATCGGCCACGATCCCATGCAGCGCCTCCTGTCCATATACATCGGCGTTATGCTCCATCCACCGGCTCACCCCATTGGCCACAGGCTCCGTTAGAAACGAAAACACCGCCAACACCAGCAAAAACACCACCAGCGCCGCCCAATCCTGCTGCGTCCCCACCCGCCAACGCCCGCCATATCTCTGGATCAACCACCGCGCCGCATGATACCCAAGCCAGAACTCCAGCACCAGCGAGAGCATCGACAACCCCATCCCCAACGCCACATGCCCGAGCACATAGTGCCCCATCTCATGCGCGAACATGGCCAGTACATCGTCACGATTCCCACTCGCCAGCGATGTATCCCACACCACTACGCGTTTCGATCCGCCAAACCCGGTCACATACGCATTGGTCGTCGTCACTTTATCGGAGGCCTTCATAATGAACATCCGTTCCGGCGGAATCGCGATCCCCTTGCCCCCACGCGCGACGACTTTTTCAAGCTCCGCCACCAGTTCAGGGTTGGTCTTCTGCATCGGCGTGAACTGGTTGAACAGGGGATCGTAGACATAAGGCGTAGCAAAGGCCCCAACCACAATCGCCACCGAGACCAATCCGGCAAACCAAAGCCACCACCGCTGCGGCGAGCGCCTCACAGTCCAGAAAAAGCCCATCACCCCCAGCGTCCCCAGTAGATAAAACACGGCCAGCGACTTGAGCAGATCGAGCGCCCAGCTCGCCCAGCCCTGAATCGACAGCCCATACTGAATCACCACGCGATGTGCATAGATCTGCAACGGCAGATTCAGCAGCGTATGCAGAGCCAGCAGCAGAAAACAGAAGATAGCCCCTTGCACCCAGCGATTGCTGCTTCGAGCCACTGCGACCCGCTGCATCCACGCCGCAACGCCGAGCGAAAGAAACAAAACCAACTGCAAAATATTCCAACCCTCATGCGCAAACTCGAAGGTGGTAAACGTGCGCCCGAGCACAACCGCCTTGGCCAGTTTTTCAGGAGGCAGGGTATAGGCGGTGTGATCGCCGTCGGCTGCTTTGAGAGCAGCGGCCTCGGTCGGGGTAGCGCCAAATTGCAGCGCCGGGTCGACCGCCCGAGCCTTCGGAGTCAGAAGCAGAGCGACACAGAACAACAGAAAAATCACACGGCGCATCGCTCTCCCTCGACATTGCACTACTTTAAGTGCAATCACCATAAAAAACACCGTACCCACACCACGTTGTAGCCACAAAACACCACGTTCTACCGACCACAAATTGTGGTTCAGGCATGGCTCATCAGGAACTGCAACAGGGTCGATTCGGCCCAGTACCCATCATCCCCCTGGGCCAGATCCGGCGGAGCGAGAAACGCACAGTGCCCGCCATTCTTCGTCTCGATCAGCGCAATATTCGGATTTACCATAATCTTCTCCCGAGTCTCTTCCGTAAGACGAATGAAGGGATCGTCCAGTGCGTGAAGGATCAGAGTGGGCACGGCGATGCGGTCTAAAACCCGCGCCGATGCTGCACGAAAGTAGTAATCGTCCGCTCCCGAGAAGCCCGAATAGAGCGACGTAATCCTCTCGTCGAACTCGCGCACCGAGCCAATATTCGCAGCTCGATTGGGATCGTAGACACGTGGAAAGAGCATGGCCTTGCGGCGAAAACGCTGCAACAGAGCTTTCAAAAAACGCCGTTCGTAGAGCCTGTTCACAGGCAAATGCAGCGCATCCGCCGAAGGCCCAAGATCAATCGCAGGCGAAACCCCAACCACAGCCTTCAACTCCGGCAAAGAACCCTGTTCTCCGGCCAGTTTAAGGACCAGGTTGCCGCCCATCGAGTAGCCCACAAGTGCAACGGAATGAAGGCCATAGCGAGTAGTGAAGGCACGCATGACGGCCAGCACATCGCCCGAAAGTCCGGAGTGATAAAGCGTGGGCGAGAGCTGTTCGGTGCCGCCGCAGTTGCGCATGTTCATGCGGATAACGTTGGCTCCGGCACGCCAGAGCTTGTTGGCGTTGCCTACGACGTATTGTGAGCTGGACGAGCCCTCGAGCCCGTGTACGAGGATGACTGTAAGCTGCTGAGCACGAACGGCTTCCGGCTGCCAGTGGCAGTGACAGAGTACCTGGCTGGAGATGCGAGAGCCTTGCGCAGGCGAGACCTCGACCAGCTCGGCAACGGCTGTGGGCAGGTCGTTCTGGCGGGGCAGGAAGTTGCCGACGATGGTCTGGAGGTGACCGTTGGAGAGCCAGCGGCGCGGCTTGTAGGCATCTGGAGCGAAGGCCATCAGTGTGGTTCCACCCGAGCAACGTGAGGGCAGGTTGAGGTTCGCTTTGTGGATCTTGCCATTGCCGCGTTTAGACAGACTGGCCCGCGCGATAATATGCGTCGCGGCCTGCTGTAAAAGATGAGAAGAGGTGTTTTGGGGCGGCTAGTGGGTTTCGAACCCACGACATCCGCTGCCACAGAGCGGCGTTCTGCCACTGAACTATAGCCGCCACAATAGGACAAGTATAGCATTACGGATCGCAAAAGCGCATCCTAAAGCTCAGAGGCGGCGGCGGAAGGGGTATCTGGAGGCGGGCTATGGCGATAACGACGGAACCGGAGGTGATTCGGCCGGGGGAGCGGCCTCGGAAGGGGAGGCCGGGGAGCCGGCTCTTTGACGATGAGAATCTGGATCTACTCTCGCATCTGCTGGATGACTTTATCCAGGTGCCGGGGACGCAGTTTCGGCTGGGGCTGGATGGAATCGTCGGGTTGATTCCGGGGATCGGGGATGTGATCGGGGGGATTGCCTCGTCGATCATCATCATCGCGGCCTGGTCGCGTGGTGTGGCGGCGGTGACGATTGCGCGCATGGTACTGAATGTGGCGATCGAGACGGTTGGAGGGACGCTGCCGGTTGTGGGGGATCTGTTCGATATCGGGTGGAAGGCGAATCGCCGTAACTACAAGCTGCTGGCTGGATCGTTGGCTCGGCCGAGGAAGATGGCTTGGCAGAGCTGGCTGGTGCTGGGGGTAGTCTGCCTGGTGCTGGTGGGATTGATGGTGTTGCCGACGCTGCTGCTGGGGTGGCTGGTGGTGCATGTGCTTCGCAAACCAGTATGGTAGCGGCAAGTTGACGCGAATGAGATAATCGAAAACGTCGGGGCGTAGCGCAGTCTGGTAGCGCATCTGGTTTGGGACCAGAGGGTCGGGGGTTCGAATCCCTCCGCCCCGACCAGCAATTCTCCAGTCTCATCCCTCAAAGCAAGGAATACTGAAGGCTCCCTAGAAGTTCAGGTAAATTGGATTCCCGACCAGCAGTAATGTTTCTTCTGCCGGTCGGAGATTTACGCGAAGCCAGTGTTGCTTTCCGTCGCTTGAATAGGCGAAGCTGCGCATCTCCTCTTTAGCCTTGACCGGAGCCGTGTCGAGGAGCGTTGCCAACTCGCCGTTACGGATGACCTCAGGATGCGCACCTTCGAGAGCAACCAACTTTAAGGTGAAATGTACCTGCTCCCCTGCTAGGGATGATATGGCGTCTCCCATTGATGCGGTCTTCGAGCCCACGTGAGCCGAGAACTCGAACGTGCGAGTGGCTATTCCTTCCATATCAATGAACACATGGCCGGCGCGGATGGCATTCAGAATTGCAGGCTCTGAGAGATTCTGAGCGTAGACGACAGTCGTGGGATGTCCTACGGCTGAGCGTATCTGAGGAGGATAGTCGGTATCGTGGTTGTCGCTTCCACCGATTCCTGTAAGGCGATAGCCGCGGTTGAGCTTGTCCTGCCAGAAGGAGATGCCGGATCGGGGGCCATCGAGTGAACCACCATTGATTGCCTCGATCACGTGAACACGCTTGTAATCGGTATCGGGAGCCGACCACCCGCAGCCCATGCAGGAAGCGCCGGTGGGCGAGCCCGGATGATTGATGGAGAAGAGGCCGTGCAGATCCTGCACCTGCTGGAGCAGGTCGTTGATGTGAGGAACGTGGGGGGCTGGTCAGCCTGAAATCAATAAAGGCCGTGGTGCCGAATACATTGGCGTGGCCTTCGAAGGTCGTGATCTCGCGGCCGGGCATCATCAGGAGACGGTCAAAGTATGGCCGCATGTCGTTGTACTGCGACATCGTGTTGTGATCGGTGATTGCGATGAAGTCCAGCCCGCGGGCTGCGGTGGCCTCGACGGTTTTATAGAGCGGACAAAGTACTTTTTCTTCTGCCGGTCTGAGACAAGAGCCGTCGCTATGCGCACTGTGCATGTGCAGGTCTCCCCGATACCAGGCCGGGCCAGACTTGAGAGGGGGTTGGCTGAAAGTTGAATCTTTGAGCAGATCCGTGCGGTGAGAGAAGTAGATCCTGGCTTCGTAGTTGGAGCTGACGCCCTCCTTGATTTTGGTGGCACCAAGGATGAGCTTCCACTGGTCTGGCACGATAACTCTGGGGAGATAGGATGGGGTGGCGTCCGTCTCCGAGATGGTGAAGAACTTTTTGTTGCCGCCACTCTATCCGCGAAAACGCTCACTATCGAAGATTCCGATGCTCTCTTCGACGAGAGAGAAGCCGTCTTCTTCAGCCGCGATGCCGTAGTGGCCGATCGGCATGTTCCGCAGCGTGTAATAGCCGAAGCGGTCGGTGATGACCGCTCGAACATATCCGGTTGCGGTGTTCGACATCTTCACCTTGACTCCTGCAATCGCCGATCCCGCCGCGTTTGTAACGAGACCACTCAGCCCTGCTGTGTTGACCTGACCGAAGAGGATCTGCGCACTGCAACAGGAGAGGAAGACAAGCAATGAAGCGAGACGGATGACGCGCATACATTTTCTGATGGTGTCGCCTCTGAATGGACAGAGGGGATCGGGAATGATGTGTTCACCGATGTATTTTTGCGACTTCCGACCACTACACCGAAAGGCGGTCTAGTCCCATAAGGAAGCGAAAGGGTACCGATAATATCAATGAAAAATAAATTTAGCTTCAGTACGGACGATCGAGAAGGAGTGCCTTTCCAGTTGCAAGGCGTGTGTGCTGGCGTCCAAGTATGCTAGTTCATCGTTGACGTGACTCGTACATGACTCTTGAATTAACCTAACTATTTACGTTATAGCGACAATTTAATGACAACTCGTTTCACTGGTTTAATGTATTGTTCGATTGTCCTTTGAGAAGAATATTGTTCCATTTGCAATTACTCCCCCGCCGCGACACAGCATCCATGTCTGAGTTAAGAGACCCATTTCCCCTCATGTGGAGAAACCGCAGCCACGTGCCATAAGCGTGGGGGAGAGATAGGGCTGTCCGCAAGGTCGCGATGTGTGCGGTCTATACCTGGTTACGTTTTTTAAATTGAAAGGAACGTTCGCTTGCGGTCTAAAATTGATACCTTCAAGTTTTTTCTCGTCCTACTTTGCCTACTTTCGGCACCCGCATTTGCGCAGGACATTACCATGTGGAAGGTTGATCCACAGCATACCGGTCTCAACTTCCATGAAACACTGCTGACTCCGGCGCTCGTCGCAGACCCCACAAAATTTGCTCCTCTGTTCTTCCAGAAGCTGGATGGACAGGTGTACGGTGCGCCCCTCTTTATGAGCTCGGCAACGCTCAATAAGCTGCCTGGAAGCTTTAAGGATGGCAAGTCACACAATGTTGTCTATGTGGTCACTCAGCATGACAGCGTGTACGCCTTCGATGGCGACGCTGATCCGCTTGGTGCGAATACTGCCGGGACCGACTCCGCCCCCCTGTGGCACACTACCTTTTTGAATTCGGATCCCCAGTTAGGCACACCGACGACAGTACCCTCTTCGGATGCAGCAGGGAACGATATCGGCCCGGAGTTCGGTATCAGTACGACTCCAGTCATCGATCCCGTGTCCGGCACGCTCTATGTAGTCTCACTGGTCAAGTTCCCGGGACAGCCGCTCAATAATCTCTATCGGCAGGAGCTTCACGCGCTCGACGTGAAGACCGGTCTGGACAAGGTCCCCCCGTTTATCCTAGATGCGAACCTGACGTTCAATGGCAACGCCGTCTCGGACACAAGCGCGAGCGATAACGACCCGGTCGTAGCGCCAGCAGGTCAGATCCCCTTTGCACCTCTGCATGAGCACCTGCGTGCTGCCATGACCTTTGACCCGGTGAACAACATCGTCTATCTGGCCTATGCATCTCACAGTGACGAAATTCGCTATTACGGCCTGGTGCTCGGCTTCGATGGCTCCACGCTTAAGCTCACGCACAGCTTCGTCACGACTCCGAACGGCGCGACAGTGCTCGACGGCGCCTCTCATGGAGGAGCAAACAAAGGAGGCGGCAAGGGCGGCATCTGGCAGGGTGGAGCATCGGTGGCACTGGACGAGAGCCAGAACATTCTCTTTGTGACAGGCAATGGTGTCTTCGATCAGGACCCTACCACCGGGTCGATGGATTGGGGTGAAACAGCGCTCAAGCTACCGTCCGCGATGGGTGGTCAACAGCAGTTCCAAATGGCGTTGAGTGACACGAACTCCTATTTCACCCCGTCCAACTGGGCAACTCTGAACTCGGGCGGCGGTTCGATTCCAAACGACTCGGACCTCGGCGCAGGAGGGGCTCTGCTCTTACCTCAGCAGCCGGGAGAACATCCGCACATGATGATGTTCGGCGGCAAGGCGGGCGTCTGGTACCTGGTAGATCGTGACGTTCTTGGTGGGTTGCAGACGAACGATCAGCAAGTGATTCAGGAGATTCCGGAGCCGCGCGCTCCGCAGCTCACCCTTACTCCAAGCTACTTCAACGGTGCGGTCTACTACGCCTCCAGCGGAAGTCCGATGGAGCGGCTCAAGCTGGTCTTCGACTCGGTAGACAATGTAATGAAGCTGGAGACTGCGCCCACGGCTGGAACCGGCGGCAACATTAATGCGAAGGGCGCATCACCGTTCATTACAGCGAACGGCACGTCGAACGGCATCGTCTGGGCTATTGACGGAAACCTTAAAGGCTACGATGCAAATACTCTGCAACTGCTCACGAACGCCTTCAACGGGGATATCTCTGCTCCCGATGGCTCCGGGCGTTGCCAGACTACGAAGTTCAACACTCTGGCCGTTGCGAATGGACATGCTTATTACACCTGCTATTCCGGTGTAAGCCAGGGCTTTCTCGTGGTTGCGGGACTTAAGAGTTCGGCAGCGGCGCCGCCTGCAGGACCGAGTGTGCTGACCGCGGAGACCATCTCTTCTACATCCGTCAACCTGAGCTGGACTAACAATGCCTCCAACGATCCCTCGCTGGCCGGGTTCCATGTTTCGCGCGCGACTAGCGCCGGTGGACCGTTCACCATTTTGCCCTTGAATGCTCAGGGTACGACGTATACGGACTCGACTGTCGCTCCGAATACGCAGTACTTCTACCAGGTCACGGCCTTCAATGTTGCAGGCGACTCCGGTCCGAGCAATATAGCCACAGCCACTACTTATCCGGTCTATACCCAGGGTGGACTGGTGGGCTTCTGGCCCATGGAAGATGCCACGGGAAGCATCGTTACCGATGTGAGTGGCAATGGTCACGATGGATCTCTGCAGCCAGACGGTGAGGCCTTGTATACCACCGCCGGCTACATCAATGGAGGATGGGCTTTTCATGGCACCAAGATTCCGGACAGCATCACGGTTCCGGACAGCCCCGATCTGGACTTCTCCTCAAATCAAAGCTTCACGCTTGCGACTTGGGTGAGGGTGGATGCGTTGACCGGAGTGGAACAGCCGATCGTCCTCAAGTCAGCGAACAACGGCAACGTGTACGGTCTGTTCGTCAATAGCAATAACCAATTTGCCATGCGTGGCCCTGGAGGCGATATCGCAGGCACCACGGCAACTAAATCTGCATGGACTCATGTAGCGATGGTGCAGGATGGAACCGTCGGAACACGTACGCTCTACGTAAACGGCACCGCGGTGGCGCAAGGCCCGTCACAGGCTGCCAATGGTCCAGGCGCGCTGGAGTGGGGCGAGGAAGATCTGCCTGCGGGAAGCAACCAGGTGCAGTTTGGTTTCCAGGGTGTAATCGACGAGACGAGACTATACAACCAGGCGCTCACCGCATCGCAGATTGCGGATCTGCTTCCGGCGACGCTTCTCGACGCCAGCTCTCTGCTGTCGCCGAATACTCCCGATCAGCTTGGCACGACCCTATTCCCAAGCAAGGCCACTGCCACGGAGGCTCGTGTCAGCAGCACAGCGGGAAGCTACATTGTGGTTGCGCACTTTGCCAAGGCGGTGACGGGCATCTCCGGATCGCTGACTCAGCAGAACGGCACGCAGGCACAGGGCGTCGTTGGCACACCCACTTATGACTCCTCGCGGATGAGCGTTTCGATTCCGTTGACCGGCGTTGCCAATGGTCAGCAATTGAACCTGCATCTGGCGGGCATCGTGGCGGTCGACCAAACCTCTGTAGTACAGGGAACGGCAGACATTGCGTTCCGGGTGCTTGAGGGAGACGTGAATAACGATGGCGTGGTCGACAACAATGACCTCACGCTGGAGAGCAGCAGTGTGACCAATGCTGCCGTTCTACCCGGCAACGCAGCGTTCGATATCAACGGCGACGGTATGTTGAATGCTGCGGATGTGGCGCTGCTCTCAGGGCAAACTCCGGGCGGGCAGACTCCGCCTGCCGCTCCTGCCAACCTCGCGGCGACTGTCGGCACCTCAAATGTCGCTCTGAGCTGGAGTGCAAGCACCAATGCTATCTCCTACACGCTGTTCCGCGGCACCGCTACGGGCAACGAGACGGAGCTGATGCAGGGCATCACCGGGACGCAGTTCACCGACAGCAATGTGATCCCAGGCACGACTTACTTCTACAAGGTCGAGGCCGTAAACGGGGCTGGACCGTCGTCATCCTTCTCTAACGAGGTATCGGCGAGCCTGCCGGGCAATAGTCAGCCCAGCGGGAACGCGGTCGTGCAGATTGACTCCGGCAGCACTACGGCCGTGGGTACGTTCGCAGCGGACGAGTTCGCCAGCGGAGGCAGCATCACGCCAAGCGTTGGAGACACCATCGACACTTCGAAGGCGCAAAACCCCGCGCCAATGGCGGTTTACCAAAGCAATCGGTACGGCAACTTCACCTATACGATTCCTAACCTCACTTCAGGCACAGCTTATATCCTGCGTCTCCACTTCGCGGAGACCTACTGGACTACGGCGGGCTCACGAGTATTCAACATTCTGGCAAACGGGCAGACCGTTCAATCCAACCTCGATATCTTCGCCGCGGCAGGTGGCAAGGATATTGCTATATCGATCGATTACCCCGTGACGGCGCAGAATGGTCAGATTGCTCTTACCTTCCAGACCGTTCGGGATAATGCGTTGGTCAGCGGCGTAGAGCTGCTGAACGTTGCGACGCAGGTCTCCGTCCCCGTGACAGCGGTCTACCAGGTCGATTCGGGAAGCGCTGCCTCGGTCGGCACATTCGCGGCAGACAGCTTCTTCTCCGGCGGGTCTACCTCGCAGACCAATGACACGATCGCCACGGCGGGCGTAAAGAACGCTGCCCCGGCTGCAATCTACCAGAGCAACCGGTTCGGCACCTCAACCTATACCTTTACCGGGCTGAAGACCGGCAGCCAGTACACGATCCGCTCGCACTTCGCGGAGACGTACTGGACTGCGGCAGGCTCACGAACCTTCAATATCCTGATCAACGGTCAGCCGGCGCAGTCGAACTTCGACATCTTCGCCGTTGCCGGTGGCAAGGATATCGCAACGACCCTGGATCTGCCCGCGACGGCTCAGAACGGCCAGATCACGGTTCAGTACCAGACCGTAAAGGACAATGCCCTGGTGAGCGGGATTGAGGTGATTGGGGACGGAACGATGATGCCACTACCAAACCCACCCACCTCCTTGCACGCTGCCGCTGGTATCGGTCAGGTTTCCCTTACCTGGGCACCGGCTGCAATCGGAACCTACAGCGTCTTCCGTGGCAATGCCGCGGGAGCGGAAGCAACAACTCCGATCGCTACCGGCCTTACCAGCACGACGTTCATCGACAAGAACCTTCCGAACGGGCAGGCTGTCTTCTATACCGTAAAAACCGCAAGCACCACGGCAACCTCGCTTGCCTCAAGTGAAGTAAGCGCGACTCCTGACGCGGCGGTTCCCGGTTCGCCTGTCTACCGGATAGCTGCTGGAAGCAGCGCGGCTATCGCACCGTTCCAGGCGGATGCCTTCTTTGCGGGCGGCAATACCTCTGGCGGCAACGGCACGGCAGATCTGTCCGCAGTGGTCAGTCCGGCTCCGGCAGCGGTCTACCAGAATGAGCGCTCTGGAGGCACCATTACCTACACGCTTCCGAACCTCGCTGTTGGAGCCAGCTATACGCTGCGCCTCCACTTCAACGAGTTCTACTGGAAGCAGGCGGGCCAGCGCGTCTTCAACGTAACGGTAAACGGGGGTGTCGTGCTGCCGAACTTCGACATCGTCGCAGCAGCCGGGGCTCCGGAGACTGCCATCGTGGAGCAGTTCACTGTGCAACCGGATCAGAACGGCAACATCACGGTCACTCTCTCCGGTGCAACGGCGGATCAGCCAAAGATTACCGCGCTGGAACTCTACCGCTAATCTCGAGCGGACCAGAGGCGCTATGTCGCGCCTCTGGTCCGCTCGATTCTTTTTGGAGCAACCGCATGGTTGTGGGCTCTCCTTAGCCCCTCTCGCCGGTTGTCATGCGTTACGTTTTAAAGCAACGATCAAGGATATCCATGAACGAATCTTCTCTGCCATCTGCTGTCTGCACTTTGAACAGGTTTGCCCGCGTCGCTATTGCATGTATCACGATATTTGGGGCTGTGACTCGATTTGCTCCGGCGCAGGAGCATCCGGCGGCTACCTCTACACCTCTGGCGTCTGCGGCATACGTTCACTACCTGCTGGCTCTGAGGTTCGCGTCGGATGGAATCAAATACGAGGCACTTCGAGAAGCCGCGGCAAGCCTTCGTGTGCAGCGCGAGGGCAATCCGGCAGCAGGTCTCGCATTTCAACTTATCGCTGAACAACGCCAGGATGTGCACGTCAGGCTATGCTGCATGACGGCGAACATTATCCTGGCTCGCTATAACACGGATGGCTCCCGGGTCTTGATCGTGCTCGATGATAAGACTGCAAGCATCTGGGATGCGCATACGGGGAAGAGGATTGCCGGGCCGATGCGACACGAAGGCGATGTCCTCGCGGCAGCCTGGAGCGCCGATGGACGCCGGGTTGTTACCAGCTCGCGCGATGCGGCAGTACAGCTATGGGACGCAGCTACCGGGCAGCTTCTGCATGCTCGATTCCACACGGAGAAACCTCTTTCCCATATCGCGCTAAGCCCGGATGGGCAGCGAGTGCTAGGCAGTATGGAGGGGGAAGTTTATCTGCTGGATGCCGCGACGGGCGCGGCACTCGCGACGAAGCTCCGATACCACGATGACGTGAATGTCGTGATGTTCAGCAATGACGGGGAGCACGCGTTCGTTGGGACAAACGACGACAGTGCGGATCTGCTGGATCCTATGACCGGAAAACGTCTGCATCGGCTGTCGCTGGGCAATGCGATCTTCAGCGCAATGTTCAGTCAGGACAGCAGGCTTGTACTGATCGGCTCGGAAGATCACACCGCAAAGATCTGGGATACGAACACCGGTGTGCAGCAAGGCAGTTCCTTCACGCATACAGGGCCTGTCAGCGATGCGGTGTTCAGCCCGGATGGAAAGCGTGTGCTGACGACGTCCTACGATCACACGGCTCGCGTGTGGGATGCGCGAACCGGCAAGGCTCTTACGCCTCTGTTGCAGCATAGTGCGCCGCTGATTGATGGCGGCTTCAGCGCGGATGCTTCGCTCGTCTTTACCCATGGACGGGATCAGTCCATCCGCGTGTGGAGCGCCACAACGGGAGAGGCCATGATGTTGCCCCTGCACTATACGAGCAACATAAGTGATGCGGTGTTCAGCCCGACGGATCCCTCGCTGTTGGTTGCCATCGGCAATAGCGCCGAAGTGCTGGACATGCCGCCGAGCGATCTCGCGCCGGTGTGGCTTGCCGATCTGGCGGAGTTTGCAGCCAGCCGCTCACGCTTTTCTCAGATAACGCCGCCGGGCCCTTCCAGGATCGAAAAGCTTCAGGCTGATCTACTTGCGTCACACGTGGATGATCCGTGGACGCGGTTCGGGAGGTGGTACTTCTCCGCGTCGAGTCAGCGCGGCGTGTCTCCCTGGAGCAAGCTCTCGATGCAGCAGTACGTCGATCAGCTCCTCGGCTTGAATACTCCGGAATCGCTAAGCTATGCCCGGCAGATTGCCTTCGATCATCCAGCATGGATGGTGAAGATAGATGCCGCTCAGAAAGCATTGGCCGCAGAGAAAGGCAGGGATGTCCGGTGAAGACCGGGGCAACGTCCGTTGCATCGGTGGCGGCTTCGAGCGTCAGTTCCCCAATCGCTCGCTAGGGATAGGTGTGCGACGCCAATACATTCGGGCGTGATGCCATCCCATTCACATCCATTGTCTCGAGCAAAATCTCGAAGTGCGGCAACCGGGAGTTGTTCCCGGCGAAGGCATGAAAGAGGCTATCGAAATCCTTTCCGCTGGTGACAAACTCCGCTGCGGCCTCCGTTCCCGCGAGAGTAAATCCCTGCACGATGACCATATTTCCATTGCCACTTAGATTTGGCAAAAAAGCGATGGTGGCTAGGCCGCGGTGCCGCGGATCGTCATCACGAAACAGGTACTCCTTTTTCTCGTTGGGCTTCGGCTTTACATTCTCAACGCGCAAAGGACCAGTAGATAGATTGTCGTGGAGAATGAAGTTCATCTCCCTTTGAACGACACTCAGCCATGGATCGGCGATCAACGACCCGGCCATAATTAAATTGGACTGTTTAAAATCTTCTAGCTGTAAGTCGCGCACATAGCGTATCTGGGTACGGTCGGGGAGGGCCTGCGGAAGGCGAGCCAATGCGGCGGCAAACTCCAGATCGGCCATTGATGTATACCGACGGCTTTCAACCTCCTGTGCCAGACGACGGTCACACGGAGCATCACAACTCGCAACGGACTTATAACGGCCGCTCGCGTACTCCGCCAGGTCGACAGAATGTCCAGTAATCAACTGCGCCAGGACCAGGCTGACATCGGCAGGAACGATGATCGTGTTCTGATCCGGCCGGAAGAGTTGGGCCCAGAGCTTGTCCGTGGGTGTTTTTCGACCCCATGACCAGTGGGTAAAGAAACCGTACGCAGAGAGAGATGCGAGTAGAACTCCAGCTATCGCAAGTACGCCGGGAAGAAGGAATCTGGGCCTGGCTGGTATCGCCTTCACTCTCGGAGTTATCTCAGGCAGTATCTCCTCGGCATATTCCGCGTCATGCGAATCAGCTTCTGGAATCGGCTCAGATGCTCCGGATTCTTTTCTTTCTATCCGCTCGAATACAGGAATGTAACTTCCCCGCGGGATGCTCAGATGCAGAATCTCCGAGGCGCCTTCCTCGCGGAAGTATGTTTCAATGCGGAGTCGCAACCGACCGGCATGAGCGCGGACGATATTGTCATCACGAGGGTCGTACCCAACGGGACGACCAAAGACAGTTTCACCTATGCTCTGTTCGTTGAGACCTGTGCTTCGTCCAAGGATCGACTGTCTACAGACATAGAGCAGAAAGCTTGAAAGACGGGGCGAGCGCGCGAAGTGAGGAGTGGCGACGATCCGTTGGGTCAGTTGCCATCTCGGATCTCTATCGAGGGAGCCTGTACGAGGTTCCTCCTCCTTCATCGCCGTAATCATAAGCTAACCTAGAAAATTTTATAGAGTACACGTTGCTTCCTCGGTGAACGGAGTATGAAATAACCGCGAGCCAGACCAATTCTCAGGTTGTACCGAGGTGAGATGAGACTCGTATCCCCCTTATTTCAAAGTACTTTCGCAAAGTTACAGTAAAACGTGTGTAAACCAACCTTGTTTAGTGGACGTGTTTCTGCATAACTAGCGCTAACGCGAAAGACGGTTATCCAGAGAGCCTACGTCTTCAGGATCGGCAATCGTTCCGGTGCATGAAATAGCGCCGTAAGCACCGTCGTCTCACATTTCAACTATGCCTGGTCGAAATGCTTTGTCTAATCGCCCCTCGTTGGGTTCCAACCGGTATCAAGAGGCCAACATGCGTCAGAAAAGATATTCATCTACTTTTAGTTTTTCTTTCAGGTCAATATTCCGGTTTGCATTTCTATTTTCCCTTGTTTTTGTATCTGGACCCTTTGCCAAGGCGCAGAAGATCACTGCCTCGCTTACGGGAACGGTTCGCGACGCCAGCGCCGCCACGATACAGAACGCGGCTATTACCGCAACCAATACCGGTACCCAGGTGTCCGCGACGACGCGAACGGATCGTGCGGGACAGTTTGAATTTTCGAACCTGCCTCCGGGGCCGTACAGCCTGTCGGTGGATGCAGCCGGATTCAAGAGGCTGCTTCGCTCCGGCCTGGTCTTAAATATCGATCAGACGGTGCACTTCGACCTTGGGCTGGAGGTCGGATCGGACAATCAAACAGTTGAAGTCAACTCTGCTGAGCCTCTGCTGGAGGCTCAGACTTCGGATATCGGTCAGGTCATCGACAATAAAAGTATCGAGAATCTTCCCTTAAATCAGCGCAATCCATTTGCCTTAGTGCTTCTGGTTCCGGGAGTATCGGGCACGGTAACCTCCACCTTTACAGGGCTTCAGTTCAATGTGAACGGTGGCAGATCCGGCACTACGGATGTCTTGCTGGATGGCGTTCCATCTGCTCCTCCGACCGATGATTCGAATGCCTTGACGATCTTTCCCTCGGTCGATGCGACGCAGGAGTTCAAGGTACAGACGAGCAATTACTCGGTGCAGTTTGGAAACGCCGGTGGAGGCATCATGAACGTCCTCTATAAATCCGGCACGAATGATCTTCATGGGAGCGTTTACGACTACTTTAGAAATTCGTATCTCGATGCGAACAATTACTTCTCCAATCAGGCGGGTGTGCCGCTGCCGAGCTTCAAGCGAAACCAGTTCGGCTTCAGCTTAGGTGGGCCTGTCTACATCCCCAAGCTTTACAACGGTCGTGATAAAACGTTTTTCTTTGTGGACTATGAAGGGCTGCGTCAGGACACAGCCACTTCCGTCCTGACGACGGTCCCGACGCTTGCTGAGCGAGGCGGCGACTTCTCCGCCGACACTACAAGCTCCGGTGCTCCGATCACGCTCTACGATCCGACAACGACGAAGGCCACGACCTCTTCCTCGGGCGGAATTACCTATACAAGAGCCCCATTCAAAGGGAATAAGATTGATCCCTCGCGCTTCGATCCAGTCTCAGCGAATATTCTGAAGTATTTTCCTCTGCCTAATAGATCCAGTTCCTCGGGAAGAAATAATTACTTTGCGGCGGGCTCTGCACCCTACACGATCAATCAGTACGACATCAAGGTCGATGAGATTCTTTCGGCCCGGCAACGTATGTCGTTCCGGTTCTCCAAGAGAAATCCCGTCTCTGGTTTCGCGCCTCTGTTGCCTGCTTCGATCCTGGTTGCTCAGACCGCAACCATCAGCGCGCAGCCGGCGATAGGCGCAGGCTTCGACTATACCTTTGCCAAGAGTTCTACTTATATCTTCGAACTAAGGGCCGGCGTCAGCCACGTCTATCAGAACGCTACCGCGCCTTCCAGCGGATTCGATCCCACCACGCTGGGGTTTCCGTCTTATCTGGCCTCGTCGGCTCTTGCGACCTCGAAGAGCGCCCTGACCTTTCCGGCAATCGTTCCGTCTGGGTATGTGCAGATTGGCGCGGGTAATTATGGATCCATTGGTTCGGCGGGATATCTTGGCGACACCTTTCTCATCAACAACACGAAGATCGTTCATCATCACACGCTGAACTTTGGAGGAGAGTTCCGCATCCTGGCTAATAACGACGATCAGGTGGGACAGGCATCCGGAAACTTCAGCTTCGGTACGAACTTCACGCAGGGGCCGAATGCCCTGACGGCTTCCAGTTCCGCGGGAGACGGTTTTGCCTCGTTCCTACTTGGATTAGGATCAGGTTCGGTTACACATTACTTCAAGGTCGTCAATACGATCAGCCACTACGCAGCCGGTTATCTGCAGGACGACTGGACAGCCTCCGACAAACTTACTTTGAACCTGGGCATTCGGTACGATCTGTTTCTCCCCAGGACCGAACGGGATAATCGAACGACTTATCTGGATTTGAATGTCCCATCCCCGCTTGCGGCGACGACAGGACTTACTAGCCTGAAGGGCGGACTGGAGTATGCCGGAGTCAATGGAAATCCCAGAACGACAACCGACACGGTGTACAAGAACTTTGCACCTCGGGTGGGCTTCGCGTATCACCCGATCGACCGGCTCGTCGTCCGCGGAGCCTTCGGCATATTCTTCACCAACAACCCCAACCAGGCTGCCTCTACCGTTCAGAATACCGGCTACCGCACCAGCACATCCTATCTAGGCACAATTGACGGAGCCACACCGAATAACTATCTCTCCAATCCATTTCCAGGAGGTGCTTTTACTCCTGTGACGGGAAGTTCGCTGGGGTTAGTTACGGGAACGGGTGGAAGTATTTCTGCCAGTATTCGCAGACAGCCCTCTCCTTATACAGAGAACTACAACCTTGGCGTGGAGTATCAACTAGCGAAGGACTGGATGGTCGGTGTCTCTTACGTTGGCAATCACGGCGTCCAACTGCCGACCTCTCCGAACTACGATCAACTTCCAGATTCAGACCTCGCATTGGGAAGTCAGTTACTGGCGACGGTTCCTAACCCGCTTCAGGGGCAGGTTCAGATAGCTGGTCCACTCTCGGGAGCCACGATCCAGAAGAGATATCTGCTCTCACCGTTTCCCCAATTTACAGGTGTAAGTGGCGTCGTTGTCGCTGGGGCGATCTCGCACTATGACTCGGTGCAGATTCGAGTTGAAAAGCGATTCAGCAAGCGCGCCACGCTTCTTCTTTCCTACACGGGCAGTAAGTCGATGGACGACGACTCAGTTGGATTTGGCGGTAACTTCGGAACCAATGGTGTCTATCAGGATGCGAGTATTCCGCTGATACAGGATTCATATTCCTTATCTACCTTTGACGTATCGCGCAATCTGGTTATCAGTGGCGTATACAAGCTTCCGATAGGACGAGGTGAGCTCTTTGGCAATTCATGGAATCGCTTTGTCGATGCGCTATTTGGTGGATATCAGTTCAATGGAATCTTTTCAGCCCATAACGGCAATCCGCTGGCCTTCTCGGCAAACAATGTCGCGAATATCCTGAACCCCGGCGAACGTCCGAATAGCAATGGTCAGAATGCGAGTCTCGGAGGAAGGGTGGAAGACCGATTGAACCGATACTTCAATACGTCCAACTTCTCTCAACCCGCCATCTACACGTTGGGGAATATGTCGCGCACGTCTGGATATCTGCGCACTCCCGGACTGCGCAACTTCGATCTCTCAGTCTTCAAGGAGTTTGCCGTGACGGACAGAGTAAGAACGGAGCTGCGAGGTGAAGCCTTCAACGCCTTCAACACGCCTCAATTCGCGGGGCCCGATACAGGCGTATCCGATGCAACGTTCGGTGTCATCTCGTCTCAGGCCAACTCGCCACGTCAGATACAGATCGCGCTGAAGATTCGGTTCTGATCTCGTTCGACATAACGCTGCATACCGACCCATCTTGATTAGGAGAAGCTGTATGACCAAGAAAGCTATGTCACTTTTCGGAACGGCCCGCTGGACCGTTGCTCTTTTATTCCTGCTGCCAGCAATGTCCCAGATGCTTGCGGAAGAACCCATTCGGATTATTGGGCATCGTGGTGGTGTGGTAGATGAACACCATCCTGAAAACTCCGCGGGAGCAGTCAAGGAAGCGATTGCCCGAGGCTATTGGATGGTGGAGATCGATCTGGATGAGCCCAAGGGAGGAGGCATTGTGGTGCATCACATGTCTTTCCTTCAGGACTTCGGCGTCAATAAGCAGCCGAGCGATATGACGATGGCTGAGATTCGGGAGTTGACTTCTCCTGTCGATCACTCGCATCCTCTCGCGTTCAGCGAGTATGCGGCTCTGTGCAAAGGCAAGATCCAGCTCATGATTGATACCAAGCAGGCCGGGCATCCCAAGAGCTACTACGAATCCATGGAGAAAACTCTTCGGGACAATGGCCTGCTGGAGAATGCTTTCTTTATTGGCACGGATGAGACGCGAGAGTACTTCAAGGGGAAGGCCCGGATCAGCATCGGTGTGTCGGAGCTGGCCAAGAGGCTGGACGCCGGAGAGGATCTTTCGAAGACGTACTTTCTGTTTGACCACGGGATAACGCTCAACGAAAGAAGCGTAGAGCTTGCGAAGCGCGCGGGAATTCCAGTGGTTGTTTCGATCAACGAATTTCACTATGCGTACGTGCATAGCCCTGACCCGATTGCGGCCGCACATGCCGATGTCGACCGGGCTCGACGACTGGGAGTGAAATACTTCCAGATTGATGAGACGTACGATAAGTGGCTGCGTTGAGAAGTTAGAAGCGAGGACTTATAGAATCGCTTCTATACAACGAGCTTGCTGGAGCAAGATGCCCCATTCATACGCGATAAGGCTGCGTATGAATGGGGCGTTGCGTTTAAGTTGTAGCGGGTTGATGTAGGACTTAGTCTTCGGTGAAGAACTGGATGTCCAGGGTGCGGAGGTAGGTGTGCAGACCGGCGTCCTGGATTGGCATGACGTAGGCGTCCGCGGACGACGCGTTGATGTGCTCGTGCCAGAAGCCCGGAGGCGTGACGAAGGCCGCGCCCTTGACCCAGTCGACGCGGATGGCGTCCTTGATGGTGCCGTCGGGGTTCAGTTCGGGGCCGAGGAGGGTGTAGGCTCCGGGCTGCGCGTCGACTACGAAGTCCAAAGCGACCGACTGGTGGCGGTGGGGCAGCTGGCGGGTACCGGGGGAGACGACGCCGAACATCGTCCACAGGGTATGGGTGATGGTCATGGTCTGCTCGAAGTTCTTGTTGGCCAGCAGGACGCTGATGCGGCTGCGCTTCGAGGACTCGGGATCGTTCTTGGCGGCTTCAAGCTCGGCCATTACGGCTTCATGAGTGTAGACCGTGGGCTGGAAGCGGGAGGTCGCCTTCTGCGCGCCGAGGTAGGCGAAGAGGGGCGAGTCGTTGACGAGGTAGAAGGCAGTGTCGGTGTCAGCGTTGTGGATGGTCTCGAGCGCGGGCAGAGCTACGAAGTCGCCGGTCTTCCAGGCGATGGAGCCGTTGGCGGTCTCGGTGTGGCCGCTGCCGTGGATGACGTAGAAGAACTCGCTGCTGGCGTTGGGGGCGCTGGTGAGCTGCTCGCCCGCCTGGATGCGGACGAAGCTGGCGAGAAGACTGGGGCCGGTGGCGGGGTAGGGGGTGCGCAGGGCCTCGCTCAGGTCGAGTGGGATGAAGCGGCTGGGACCGGTGGCGTAGATCTCGGGCGAGAACTGCCGGATGGGTATGGCGGGGGTGGCGCCGGACTCGATGGGGTTGGCCGCCTTGCTGTACTCGTAGATGGCGGCGGCGCGGGTGAGCTGCTCGGTGGGGATGAGGGGAGATGCGGTCTCGGTGCTCATATTTGTCGCTCCTTGGGTGCCTTTAGGGGGCTGCAATGCTTTTTTAGTATGGGTGGCGGGGTGGCTCGGAGTATTCCCGATCCTTAGCGGAGATTCTGGAATCTTTAGAATGATTGCAAAGAGGTGGGATGAAGAGGATTACGGCTCGGGAGCGGGATGGTGCGGGGTTGCGGCATATCCTCGTGGGGGCCGAGGATGAGCTGCCGCCGCATCATGTCTGGTATGAGGGTAAGGGCTACTCGCTGTATGCGGCTGAGCAGCCGAAGAGTTCGTGGCGGGAGCACTCTCACGACTGCGTGCAGGTGACGATTGGGTTGGAGCCCGCGCATGTGCAGGCTACGTGGACCGGCTCCAAGGCGGCTGGGCAGAGGGAGCTGAATGGGAACCTGGTGTCGATTATTCCGCCGGGGGAGCCGCACAGCACGCTTTGGCAGCGGCGGGCGATTCTGATTCATCTTTATCTGGGGAATGGGCTGCTGGAAGAGGTGGCGAAGAAGCTGGGCGATGTGCCGGGCGCGCGGCTGCGGCCGGTTTACCTGGTGCGGGATCTGTTTGTGGAGGAGATGGGGCGGGTACTCTTTCGGGAGTGTCGCGGGGGGCGGCCCGCGAAGTTCTTTGTGGATGGGGCGGTGGGAACGCTGGTGACGCATCTGCTGCGGGCTTACGGGGCGGAGGCTTCGGCTGTAGAGGCGCAGCCTGGAGGGCTGGGGCCTGCTCGTGAGCGAAAGGTGCGGGAGTATGTCGAGCGATGCCTGGAGGGGGATCTTTCGATCCATGCGCTGGCTGGGGTTGTGGGGATGAACCCGCAGTACTTTGCGAGTGCGTTTCGGGTGACGACGGGGTTTACGCCGCATCGGTATGTGTCGCACCGGAGGATCGCGAGGGCGCAGCAGTGGCTGGCGGAGTCGGAGCAGACGATTGCGGAGATTGCTTATCGGTGTGGGTTCAAGAGCCAGGGGCAGTTTACGACGTTGTTCCGGCAGTTTACGGGGATGACGCCGGGGAGGTTTCGGGTGGAGAAGTTAGGGGAGTGAGTTTTTGCGCAAGCGTCAAAGCTCGCATTTGCGGCTGGTTTTAATGTCCGGGCTAAGCCCGGACCTACCTCAGAAGCAACGGCAAGAGCAAAGGCAACAGCAGATTCCTCCGCTTCGCTCCTGAATGACAACCAGAAGAACAGGCAACGGCAAGGTAACAGCTTTACCTCAGGATGGCGTGGGGTAAGTCGGCATGGGCGCGCGGGATGGGGTGGTGGTGGAGGTCTGCTTGCATCTGCTCTTCGATCCAGCGATAGGTCTTCTTCATACCGTCGCGGAGGCGGATGGATGGCTCCCAGCCCAGGCGATTGAGGATCATGGTGTTGTCGCTGTTGCGGCCATTGACGCCTCGGGGAGCGGTGAGGTCGTAGGTGCGGTGGAGCCGGATGCCTGCGATCTCTTCGGCGATATCGACCAGTTGATTGATGCTGACCAGCTCGCTGGAGCCCAGGTTGATGGGCTCGTCGATGTTGCTGTTCATGATGCTCTGGGTGCCGTGGACGCAGTCGTCGATGAACATGAAGCTGCGGGTCTGATGGCCGTCGCCCCAGATATTGATCTCGTGGGAGCCGGAGAGCTTGGCCTCGATGACCTTGCGGCAGATGGCGGCTGGCGCCTTCTCGCGGCCGCCGCGCCAGGTGCCCTGGGGGCCGTAGACGTTGTGGTAGCGCGCGACGCGGCAGGTGAGGCCGAAGTCTTCCTGAAAGTGGCGGCACATGCGCTCGCTGAAGAGCTTTTCCCAGCCGTAGCCGTCTTCGGGCATGGCGGGGTAGGCGTCCTGCTCCTTGAGGGCGATGACGTCTGGGCGGGTCTGGCGGGCGGCGTTGTAGACGCAGGCGGAGGAGGCGTAGAAGAAGCGCGAGACGCCGGACTCGCAGGCGGCCAGAAGCATGTTGGTGTTGGTCAGCACGCTGAGCATACAGAGGGCTTTGTTCTGCTCGATGAAGCCCATGCCGCCCATGTCCGCGGCGAGTTGGTAGACGTGGGTGGCTCCTTGGGTCGCGGTCAGGCAGCTTTGCTGGTGTTTGAGATCGAGGGAGAGGTTTTCGACTTCGGGGGAGAGTTGGTGCCACTCGTCGAGCGGTTTGATATCGACGGCGCGGATGACCTGGATGCCCTGGGATAGAAGACCTTTGACGAGGTGGCCGCCGATGAATCCGCCTGCTCCGCAGACGACTGCCTTGGGTGTTTTGGTATGCATCTGCACTCTCCGGCCCATGGTTGGATGAGCCCTAAATGGCAATTTATGAGTGTGCAGAGCTGGAGTTGTCAGTCTGATGTCATCTGATTGTCATGGGGCACTTCGTGCCGTTCTCGGGGCGGTATGGGTAGGATGATCTTCTGAGGGCCTCCCGCTGGTCGGCATCGAAGATTTTTGTTTTTGACCAGTAGGAGAAGCAGTAAAAGACGCGTGAACACCCGTCTCGCGCGTAGCGAGCCCGTCCGGCAGGACGTCTTTGCTTACTCGAGCCACGGCAACAGCCGCAACTGCACGATTAGTAAGGGGTTTTGGGGGTTGTGTCGTAGGTGGCGCCGAATTTGTTGGAGTGCTTCATGGCTGTGGTTCGGGGGATGGGGGCTTTGATCTCGCCCAGATTGGTGAGGCCGGAGGAGAGATGGAGATGACGCTCCAGGCTGCTCAAGACAGGCTGAGGAAGGCCCTCGATCCAGAGGTGCAGCTTGTAGTCGCCGGAGGGGATGCCATGGAGGTCCAGAGTGTCGCGGGCATCGGCTATGGCGTAGAGCGGGGTCGAGAGTGAGAGGACGACGGCGCTCATCTCGGGGTGGATGTTGCAGAAGATGTAGGACGCGCCTTCGCGGGGGAAGGTGACGGATTTGCTGGAGCCCGCTTCGTAGAGGCCGAGGTCGAAGCGGCGGCCGTCGAAGAGGGAGAAGACGTTGTGGAAGAACGGGTCGGCGTTGGGGAACTGCACGGAGCTGCCTACGGGGATGACCTGCAGGTGGGGGCTGAACATGCGGTTCTCTTGCAGCAGGGTGTAGCGGCCGTGTGGCGGGAAGGGCAGCGTTGGGGTGCCTGCGAGCGGCTCGAGCCAGGCTACGGCTGGTACGTGTCCCTGGGGGCCGGGAGTGGAGGAGACGATCTGGAGACGTAGCTCAGCGTCGGCGGCGATGGACTGGGCCAGCAGGGGAGGGGCTAAGAGGATGATAAGGCTGGAGAGTAAGTGTCGCATGGCCATCAGAAGCGATACCCCGCGCCCAGGCCGATAATGTTGCTGCTGGTGGCCGGGGAAGAGATGGGGGAGCTGATGAGGTGGCGGTACTCCAGGGAGAAGACGAGGTAGGCGCTGGGGCTATAGATGACGTTGCCGGTGTACGTGCGGTTGCGGGCGAGGTTCTGGTAGATGGTGCCGGTGGGGGAGGCGTAGCGGCGAAGCTCGTTGGCGAAGGCGTTGTCGATTCCGAAGGCGGCGTTGAACTGGAGGCGGGCGTTGACGGTCTGCTGGAGCTGCGCCCAGCCTCCCACGTCGCTGAGGGGACGGTAGCGGTAGCTGCCGGTGGTCATACTGGTGCGGTAGGCGAGATCTTTGTAGGCTCCCGCGCCGAGGCCGCCGAGGGACTGGCCGCGATAGAAGCTGCCGGTGAGAGCGAAGTGAGCGGGGAGTTGGAGGCGCGTGTCCAGCGTGCCCGCCCAGGAGTCGAAACGGTAGCCGAGGGGATCGCGGTGGGGTGCGAAGTAGCCGCCGATGCCGATGTGGGAGCCCTCGTCCGGGGTGGTGCTGCCGAGGACGGCGATGCGGGCTTCAACACCGGGCCAGCGGCTCTGCTCGGAGAGCGTGGGGGGGACGGCCGCTGCTGCAGAGGGGACGGGGAGTGGGGCGTCGCCTACATCGACCAGGGCGGCTTGCAGACGGAGGGCGTGCGTGGTGGCGAAGGGGAGGTCGTGGGTGATGCCGAGCTGCGGATTCCATGTCCAGAGGTTGCCGGACCAGGCGAGTGCGGGCTCGGCTACGGCGGTGAGGGTGGCTGGGCTGTCGGGGCTGAAGATGGGACGGTCGAGGGAGAAGTAGGCTTCGGTGTGGTCCCAGCGGAGGCCCGCGTGGGCGGTGCGGAGACGCAGCAGGGTGGCGTTGTTGCTGGCGTAGCCGGTGTAGCTGATGCCGGTGCTGGTGCCGGAGGTCGGCGGGCTGCCCGCGAAGTCGACGTGCAGGTCGGCGTAGCTCTGCGCGCCGAGGATGTGGGGGCCGCGGGCGTCAAAACCGAGGACGGTCTGGCGGACGGTGGCTCCGGTGCTGCCGGAGCCGGGGAGGGCCAGGGTGGGCGTGGAGGGAGCGTCGACGGCGCGGGTGTTGACGAAGCCGTTGAAGAGGAGCTGGCCGGTGATCTTGAGAGGGTATTTTGATGCGGTTTCGACCTTGATCTGGTCGTGAGTGGCGATCTGGGTGGCCTGCATCTCCTGGCGCTCGCGGAGGTCGTCGATGGCCTTGGTAGTGTCGGTGGTAGCGGCGGTGGTTTGGGATAGCTGGCTTTGCAGCGCGGCTAGCTGGGCGCGCATGGCGTCCAGTTGGCGCTGCGATTCCTGAAGCTGTGCCTGGGTGCGGGCCATGGCGTCGGTGAGCTGCTGGATCTGTTGGGAGAGGTCTGTGGGATTTGTAACCGTATTTGTTGTTTGCGCGTGCAGGGGCGGGGCGAGAAAGAGCACGAGCAGCGGCACGATGCGCCACGGCCCGCGTAGGCTCGGCGATTGGCTAGGTCCAGACCTTCTCATGTGCGATGACCCGATCCTGACGTTCGACATCTGAGGTGCTCGTTGCTTCGTCTGTGCGCAGACCGCGCTTTACCCGCATCTGAAAGATAGTCTCGCCGGGGCAACTGCTGAGGAGGATGACCTCACCTCCGTGTTCGACGGCGATGCGGTGGGCGAGGGTGAGGCCGAGGCCGGTGCCCTTCTGCTTACCCTCGCTGACGAAGGGATCGAAGAGGCTCTTGCGGATATTCTCCGGTACGCCGGGGCCGTTGTCGATGATGTTTACGATCATGTGCTCGGGCTGGGCCTCGAGCGTGACGGTGACGCTGGGGACGGTGCCGGTTTCGGCGGTGTGGGCGGCCTGGCAGGCGTTGAGGAGAAGGTTGTAGATGGCGCGCTCGATCTGCTTGCCGTCGACGAAGGCCGCGGTCTGGGTGGGCTCGCCGAGGCTGGTGATGAGCTTGACGCCGTGGGAGTCGGGGTGAGAGCGGACGAGAGCCAGGGCGCGGTCGAGCAGGGTGGAGAGCAGCTCGGGGGTGCGGCGGACGCTGGCTCCGGTGCGGCTGAAGACCAGCAGGGACTCGATCATGTCGGTGGTGCCGAGGACGGCAGTGCGGATGTCGGCGAAGATCTCGGCGCGCTCCTCGAGCGAGAGGCGGTCGGACGCGAGGAACTCGGAGTTGGCGTAGACAGCGGCGAGGTAGTGGCGGAGATCGTGCGAGACGGAGCTGGCCATGCGCCCGATGGTGGCGAGACGCTCGGACTCGAGACGAGCGCGGTTGGCCTGCTGGATCTCATCGCGCATTCTGTCGAAGGCTGCGCTGAGCTGGAGCACCTCCTGGGTGCCGTGGCGGGGGATGCGGAAGTTGCTGTCTCCCATGCCGAAGGCCTTGACGCTATCGGATAGCTCTTCGAGCGGGCGCGTGAGGAGGCGGGAGAGGGTGATCATCAGGACGGTGCCGGAGAGAAGGGCCAGAAGGCCGGTGCTCAGGACCATGTGGTCGATGCGGGCGATGCGGCGCTCAGCGGGCGCGAAGGACTTGAGGACGACCAGCTCGAGCGGCGAGGTGGCCGAGGTGGAGAGGTCTTCTGTCGCGGAGAGGAAGCGGGTGCCGCCGAGGGTGACCGTGGATGGGGAGGAGCTTATGGACGGATGGCTGGCGAGACCTGCCTGGTTGGCGGGCGTGAGCGTGCTGGCTACGATGTGGCCGCCGCTGAGGAAGGTCGCCTCGACGCCGGTTGGCTCGCTGATCTGGCGGACGGTGCGGCCGATGGAGATGCCGCTGATGACGTAGCCGAGGAGAGTGCCGTCGTCGTCGCCGCCGAAGTAGAGCGGGCGCAGGGAGCAGGCGTAGAGCAGGCTGCCGTCGATGAGGTACTGCTTGTCGGGGGAGGAGACAAGGGATTGCAGGGCGGTGTGCAGGGTTGCGTCGGGGGGGGCGTTCTTGGAGTAGACGGCTACGATGCGGCCGCTGGGATTGGCCAGGGCGAAGAGGTCGTTGCCGCTGAGCTGCCAGAACTCGGTCGCGCCGTCCTGGATGGTGAGGTCGTCGCCGCTGGTCATCAGAGCCTTGAGCGTGGGCAGCTCGGCGAGCAGGGCGTTCTCGCGCTCCAGCGCGGCGAGGCGCTCGGCCTGAAGGTTCTGGAAGGTGATGACGGAGTGGGTGAGGTCCTGCGAGAGATCTTCGGTGACCTGCGCGCCCAGACGATGCCGTATCAGCAGCATGAACAGAGCTGTGACTATGACAGTGACCAGGGCCATAGCGAGGACGAGCAGCACCTGGGTTCGTACGCCTTGCTTCCGCGGCCCGGTCGTTACTGGGGAGAGAGGATTACTGGCCGGAGAAGCCGTTTTTAAATCATGGGACAAATTTGTACCCTGCGCCGTAAATTGTGAGCAGATGCTTGGGATTGGCCGGGTCGGGCTCCAGCTTCTGCCGCAGTTTGAGGATCTGGTTGTCGACGGTCCGGGTGGTGGGATACGCGTTGTATCCCCAGACCTCGTTGAGGAGAAGCTCGCGGGTGAGCACGCGGTCTACGTTATCGGTGAAGAACTTCAGTAGCTTGAACTCGTGGGCCGTGAGCACGACGGGAGTACCGCTGCGGCGCGCGGTCATACTCTTGAAGTCGATCTCGCACTCGCCGAAGCGGAAGACGTTGGAGCCGGAGGGCTTGCGCTGGCGGCGGATGGCGGCCTGGATGCGGGCCGTCAGTTCGCGAGGGCTGAATGGTTTGGTGACGTAGTCGTCGGCACCGAGCTCGAGGAGGAGAACTTTGTCGACGACCTCGCTGATGGCGCTGAGGACGATGATGGGGGTCTCGTTCGAGAGGCTCTTGAAGGTCTGGCAGAGCTCGCGGCCGGAGATGCGGGGGAGGATGAGGTCGAGGACAACGGCCAGGGGGCGCACGCTGCGGAAGAGGTCGAGGCCGGTCTGACCATCGCCCGCGACTGCGACTGCGTAGTGCTCCTCAAGGAAGATGCGGCGGAGCACCTTCTGCATACGCGGGTCGTCTTCGATGATAAGGATGGTGCCAAGGTTCGCGGTCGGTGTGGACGCGAGCTCTATCTCGTTTTCTTCAACCATATCTGTGGTGGCGACCATAGCTTTCACCTCTTACTTATATTCTGGTCGATCCAACTCTACAATGACTACTCTTAACGGGGAAAAATGACAATCGTATGACATTTTAGGGCGGTTTAGGCTTCTTCGCGGCTAATTGCAAGGTTGGGTGTGAAGATAAGTCCGGAAGTTACGGTCTTGACGGAGTTGCCCTGGTCAGCACGCAGAGCTGGAACGAGCGAAATGAGGGATAGGCCCGAAGAAGCTTTTTGGCGATGGTCTTGATCCGGCTTTGATTGCTGCCCTGTATCCAGTTGAAATAGTGATGGCCGATGCAGCTTAGCCCTACGCTCTGGGCGATGTCTGAGAGCTCCTGCCGGGTGTACTCCCTGATGTGTCCGGGATTGATGGAGTAAAGCCGGAGCCGCTCGTAAGGGTTGCGTCCAAGCAACAGGCGGAGCCGCTTGCTGATATCAGTCGCGTTGGGGGTGGTGCAGATGAGCACTCCCTGATCGGTGAGTAGGGAGCTGAGAAGCGCAAACACAAACTCGGGAGCGACGCAGAGGTGTTCCAGCACCTCTGAAAATACGATCAGATCAAAGCGTCCGCAATCGGGCCAGCTCGAGACCACATGCGCGTTCAAAAGGTCGAAGGGGATGTGGGGAACGGACTTTAGATCGCTCGTCTCGCGATGGCCTCCGTCGTCAATTGCCGGATCGAAGCCTAGCGTGTGGATGTTGGGATAGAAGTTCAGGAGATATGCGGTTAGCTCGCTTCTTCCTATATCGAGTACCCGTGCGGAAGGGATTGGAACCTGGCCCCGGCATAGACGGAGAATGTCTGCGAAGCGCGCTTGATGGGTGTCGAAGTAAGTATGCCGGGACTGCTCGCCGCAGGTAATCGCTTTCTCGTTCTCGAGGAGTTGGGTAAGTACATGCTCGGGATGGACCGGATGAGACACGCTTCCTCCTGTGTGCGGGCTAGCTTTCGAGTGGGAGATCGGATGAGTGGGTTTGCTCCATCAGGAGGCTGAACATGACGATTGCCCACAACGAAAGCGAGAGGTCGAAGACTTCGGTATCGGCCAGGCCGCGTATCAGCACGAAGATCAGTAGAGCGCAGTAGAAGGTGCGCAGGGAGCCGGTGGTAAAGCGTCGAATTTGCAGGTAGAAGCTGATGTAGAGACCAGCCATCATGGCGATGCCAACTGCTCCGTAGGAGTAGAAAAGCTGAATCAGCTCGTTGTGTGCGTGGCGGGCTTCGAAGTCGCCGAAGGGGGGGATCACCTTCCAGACGGAGTAGAAGCCGTGGCCGATCCACGGTTGCTTGATGGCTTCGTCGAGGATGACGGCCCAGATGCCGAGGCGGCCGGTGAGGGTCTCGGGGCTGTTGCCCGCGTTGGAGTAGATGTCGAAGTAAGAGGTCAGGAGACTTGAAAATGCGAGGGTGATCAGTGCGGTCGTGAAGAGGAGCAGGAGCTTGGTGCGGCGGCTCATGGAGCGGTCGCGCAGAAGGATGAAGCCCTCGGCCACGAGGAAGGCAACGATGGTTGTTTTGCTGAGGCTGCGGAGGAGAGTTACGCCGAGCAGGATAGCGGGGATGGAGTAGCGGGCGATCTTCTGCTGTATGAGGTACTGGGCGAAGAAGAAGGCGAAGGCGCAGAGGTAGCCGATCTGGTTGGCTCCCAGTAGCTCCTCGTCGCCGAGCCTTAGGTCTGACTGGGTGGGCAACAGCCATGCGATGACCGCGATGGCGGACGCGCCGCAGACGTAGCCCTTCATCAGGGAGTGGACGAGGCTGGTGGTGGGTTGGATGCGCAGAAGCAGCACGATCATAGCTGTGTCGGCGGCCATGGCGCACCAGTAGGCTGCCGCTGCGGAAAGAGAGGCAGCAACGCTCCAGGAGAGGCTGCAGCAGGTGAAAGCAAGAAAAAACAGCACCCAACGGATGGAGGGAAGGTACAACATGCTGCCGAACGTTCGGTCGGCTGCGCCGAGGGTGCTGAAGGCGACGACGAAGAGGAGCAGGAGGTTCAGTGCAATGCTGATCTCGGTGCCTGTTTGCGGATCGGTGCCGAGGGCGCGCACGGAGAGGAGAATGATGAAGAGCCGGAAGGAAAAGAAGAAGCCGACGACAAAGGGCATCGCCGTGTCGGGCGATGGTGCGGCGATCTCTCCGGCGAAGTGGCTCTGCTCTGAACTCATATCTGCTTAGTGGGTGTACATCTCTGGAGTGCCTTGACTGCCTGCGGGCGGCAGGTGGCGCAGGTAGACGACGATCGACCAGAGCTCGTCGTCGCTGAGCGTTCCCTGCGAGCCGGGCATCCCGGATGGGCGGATGCCATTGTCGAGAATCCACTTGAGCTGGCCGTCGGTGTAGCGCTGGACCTCGGCCGAGGCCAGTGAGGGGATGGGCGGGGAGATGTGGTCGATGAAGGGAACGCCGGTGTTCTGGCCGTCTGTGCCGTGGCACGCGACGCAGTAGTGGGAGAAGGCTTCCTTACCGTCCTCCCAGTTCTGATGGGTGTAGGGGATTGGGTTCTTCTGGTCTTTGTTGCCGATGAAGATGTGGTGCTTGGCAAAGGTAATGGTGCTGGTCTCGAACCGGCTCGGAGGACTGGCCTTGCATCCGGCCAGTCCCAGCAGACAGATTGCCGCGATTGTTATTTGGGGAGGGCGCATCTTCTCATTCACCTAGTCCACTACGTGAAGGGTCAACATCATGCCGCCGTGGCCGGAGCCGCAGAAGACGGAGCAATGGGCTACGAAGTCACCGGTCTTGTCGGGAGTGAGCGGAAGCTCGGCCGAGCCGCCCTTGTTGATCTTCGCGTTCAGGTTCAGCTCGCGAAAGCGCAGGCCGTGGGCTACGTCGAGGCTCTTGATGACGAGCACTACGGGCTGCCCCTTCTTCAGGGTGATCTCGCCGGGCTCGTATGCGAAGCGCTTGGCTGTGATCTCGATGCGCTTGGGGGCTTCCTGCGCGTGAATGATGTGGGTGGAGAATGCGCCCGCAGAGACAAACCCGGCAAGCAGGAGCAGCAGCAGCAACTTCGTTTTCATGGAGACTCCTTGAAGGTTGGGACTAGGTGAGTAGGGACTTGTGGTGCCGGTAAGGCGCTCGGGGTTTATCTACCGACATATTCACGTTAGTGGTGAGCCGGTCGGCAGTTGTCATGCCGAGGTTAGTCAATTGTCACGGGATTATCTTGCCGTTTGAGCAGTTGCAAAGTGATCTTCCAGAGAAAGGCGGGGTTGTTCTGGAGGTAGCGTCGCCAGAGGCGTTTGGGGTCTTGCATGAGGCGATGCAGCCATTGCAGTCCTGCGCGCTGGATCCATGCGGGGCTGTCGCGCAGGCGGCCGGTGTGGTAGTCGAAGGCTGCTCCTACGCCTACGAGGAGCGGGACGCCGAGGCGGTCCACATATTGAGCCATAAAGCGTTCCTGCTTGGGAGTGCTTAGGCCCACCCATAGGATGTGCGGCTGGGCGGCGTGGAGCTGAGAGAGAAGGTCAGCTTCCTCGGCCGGGTTCAGGCTTCTGAAGGGAGGAGTGTAAGTGCCGACGACCAGAATGCCGGAGAACTTTATTTCGAGGGCCTGTTTCAGCTGCTCGGCTACGCCGGGCTGGCCGCCGTAGAGGAAGTGGCGATAGCCGCGTTCGCGCGAGAGACGGCACATGGAGGCCATGAACTCCGGACCGTAGACGCGGTCCATGTCGGCGAAGCCTTGCAGGTGGCCTACCCAGGACATGGGCATACCGTCGGGCGTGTTGAGCACAGCGCGGTTCAGGATTGTGCGGAGTGTGGAGTCGCGTTGGGCCTCCATGACGCCGTGTACGCCGGTGATGCAGATGTAGCCGGGGAGTCCGCCTGCGATCCAGCGATCAGCCAGGTCAACTGCGCTATGCATGTTGATGGCCGAGACATTGACGCCGAGGACGTTGGCGTGAGCGTGGTTGCAGGTTGGATCGGGATGCTGCTTCATACGCCTCCGCGCATTGCGAAGATCAGGGTGTGGATGAGGATGGCCAGATCTATAGAGAGGGTGCGGTGACGGATGTAGAAGAGGTCGTGGTGGACGTTCTCGTGGATGGGAAAGGCGCGGTCGGGGCTTAGCTGCCAGAGGCCGGTGATGCCGGGAATGACCTGGAGCCTTTGCCGCTGGCAGCGGTTGTAGCGGTGCACGATGAAGGGCATCTCGGGACGGGGGCCAACCAGCGACATCTCGCCGAGGAAGACGTTCAGCAACTGCGGAAGCTCATCGAGGCTGGTCTGGCGCAGAAATCTTCCGAGCCTGGTGATGCGCGGGTCGGTGGATGTCTTGGGGGAGTAGTCGTAGCGCCGCGCGGTGTAGGACATCGAACGGAATTTGTACATGTTGAAGGGGATACCGTGGCGGCCTGCTCGTCTCTGCACGAAGAGAGCGGGGCCACGCGAACTGAGGCGGATGAGGAGTGCGATGAGAAGCAAAACGGGGGAGAGCAGAAGCAGGAGAAGAGACGATACGACGAGATCGAGCAGCCGCTTGCTGAAGGTGTAGCTCCAGCGGGGGGTGCGCTCGATCCTGATGCCGCGGCGGCGCAGGAGTTTGCAGAGGAGGACAAGGCGCAGGAATGACCGGCGTGAGAGCGTGCCCTGGCGCTTGCCGGAGGTTGCGACGGCATCGGAATAGATCTTCTCGACGTAGGATTCAGAGGTAATCACGCTCATCCTTTCTCTGCACCAAATAACGACTGCCGTTTGGAGACGGCGTCCGAGCGGTGCGTATGTGGGCTGCCGAGGGCAGAAGCTCGCGATAGAGGTTGATGTACTGCGTGCCTAGTGCCTGGGAAGAGAATTGGGGAAGAGAGAGGAGCAGAGGTGGAGGCTCTTGAAGAGTGGCCAGGATGGCTTGTGCGAAGCGTTGTTCCGCGCCTGGTCCTAGAGCAACGAAGCGGCAGTGGTCTGCGTCGATCTCGCGGAAGGCGGGGATGTCGGAGCAGAGAACGCGGCAACCGGCGAGCAGGGCCTCGGCGACGGGAAGGCCGAAGCCTTCGGTCTCGGATGGCGCTGCGAGAGCTTCGCAGTGCCGGTAGCACCACTGCAGTGCCGGTTCGGAGAGGCCTTGAAGAAAGACTATGTTGGGTTTCAGTTGCAGTTCAGAGATGAGTTGATGAATATGCGGGGTCTCGGGGCCGGTGATGCCGATGACCACTAACTTCATGCGCGAGGGAACGAGGCTTCCGCGCAGCAGGCGATGGAAGGCTCGGATGAGAAGGGGAATGTTCTTGTTCTTGCGGTGCTGGGAGACAGTGAGCAGGAAGGGTTCGCCGTGCCAGTCGGGGAGTGGGGAGTATTCGGCGCAGACTGGATCCGGCTCAACGCAGTTGTAGATGCGGAGTGATTTTTTTTGCGCCGTTCGCGGTAGATACTGCTTCATGCGAAGAGCGGTGGTGTCGGATACGGATGCGATCGCGTCGACTGCGTGCAGGCACTGGCGCAGGATCAGGCGATTGAAGAGCACTTTGGGGAAGCCGAAGTTCTCGGGGATCTCATAGGGGTAGAGGTCGTGCAGGGTGAGCACAATGGGGCAGGAGATTGCTGAGGCAGCAACAGGTACGGGATAGGAGAGATGGACGATGTCGGGCTGGATCTCTGCGGCCAGTTGGGGGAGGCGACGATAGTGCCATAGGTTGCGGCTCAAAGGGGTTGGAGCCATATCGGCGATATGGAGGGTGACGCGGGATGTTGTGTGCAGGCCCGCCGCCTCCGCCAGTTCTCGCTGCCAGGGGGCGAGGACGAGGTGTACCGATGAGATGTCGGGCTGCGTGAGGAGGCAGCGCACCATGTTCAAGGCGTGGCGTTGCAGGCCGGAGATGTGGGATGAGAACTGGGCCGCGGTGATCAGGATCTTCATCGTGATGGACCTTCCTGAAGCTCCGGGGCGATGGGCATGGAGGTCATGGTGGTTGGGGTGGGAGCGAGCTGTCGCATGAGGGGGAGATAGACCAGCAAGGAGGCCGCGCCGTAGCAGATGCGTGTGATCGCTAGTCCATGAAGGCCGTGGTGGTGAAGCATGTAAAGCATTAGGAGCAGCAGGCCGCTGCGGCTCCCCAGGCTGATGTACGCGACGATGCGGAACAGGCCCAGGGCCTGCATGGCGTAGGTTCCGGTGACGCTGAGCCCGGAGAGAGCGGAGCCTGCGATGACCAGGGGAAGAATGGAGGTGGCGCTGTGAGCCACCGTGGGGCCAGCCCAGATGCGAAGGAAGCTGTTGCCGAAGAGGAGCAGGAGGGCTGCTCCGCAGGAGACCAGGAGCAGGTTGCAGAGGAAGGCTTTGAAAACTGTGCCGCGCAGGGCGGCTGGCGAAGAGGTGCTCGCTCGGCTTGAGAGGTAGGGGAAGAAGAAGCCGAGGCCGGATGCGGTGAGGCCGAAGAGCGGCTCGGCAAATTGGATTGCCAGAGAGTAAGGCGCGACTGCGGCGGCTCCGAGCGAGATGCCGAGCAGGATGCGGTCGAGCTGACGGAAGAGGATGCTGCCGAGTGTCTGGAGCCAGAGGAAGATGCCGGAGCCTAGCAGGGCATGGGTCTCCTGAGGCTGGAAGGACGGCCAGAGGGAGGAGATGTCGATGAACTTGCGCAGGTGCAGGAACTGCAGGCAGGTGCCGATGGTGAAGAGCACTGCGGTGGCGAGCATGATGCTCTCTGTCTTCATGCGCAAGGTGGCGAGGAGTGCTGCCGAAGCCAGCGTGAGGATACGGATGGCGGTGCTGATCTGTACGGTGCCGCGGTAGGCTTCGAACGCGCGCTGCGTGCTGACGCTTACTGCTTCGATGGCGCGTATGAGGATCATGACGCTTGCGATATGAAGGGATGCCAGGCACTCGCTGAGGGGAACGGTATGGGAGACGGCGAGGTGGCGGGCCATGTAGGGAGAGGCGAGCCATGTCGCGAGTGCCACGACGCTGCCGAGGATGAGGTTGATCGCGAGCAGGGTGCGAACGGTATGGGCGATCTGATTGGGCCGGTCTGCGCCGCGTAGCCCGGCTACGCGCTGGATGCCTGCGTCGGAGAAGCCGGAGGCGAGGATGCCGCCGGCGCTGACTACTGCTGTGGCTACCATCCACAGGCCATACTCCGCCGCGCCCAGCCTGCGCAGGACGATGGGAGCGACCACGATCATGCCGAGGGGATAGGAGGCATAATCGAGCACGCCGTGCAGGGCGTTGGTGAGGTGCCTCTTCATGCAGCGCGCTTTCCTGGCGATGCGATGAAGTGGATGCGACGACGAATGACGGGGATGATCTCGGCGGCGAGCGTTTTGCGGGGATCGTTGGGGAGCAGGTGAGACCAGCCTTCGCGGAGGAGGAGGGTCGCAGATGTTGCTGCGACGGCAAGAAAGGTCAGCAGAAGCGTGACGATGAGGCGTGGGGGAAAGGACTTCTTCTCGGGGATGCCGGGTGCGTCGATAACGCTGATGACGGGGACGTCCTTTGCCTCCTCGATGCGGGCCATCTCATACTGTTGAGTGAGCAGCTCGAAGACGGTCTCCTGTACTCTTACGCGGCGGTAGAGGTCTGCGTAGGGAACGGCTAGGCGGGGGAGTTGGCGCAGGGGTGGGTAGAGTGATCCTTTGTCGTTTGCAGCAGGCTCTGATTGCAGTGGGGCCGATGTGCCGGTCATCTGCGTGAGGTCGCGTTGCAGGGCGGCGATGCGGGCCTGGGTCTCGCGCACGCGTACGTTGCCGTCGCCGTAGAGTTGGCGCAGGGATTGCAGGCCAGACTGCTCGACGAGCAGCTCTCCTTGTATGCGTGCTCCGGCTTCGACCATCGCGCGGGTCTGCTCTTTGATGTCGACGGTGCTGTTGCGGCTGGAGAACTCGCTTAGTTCGAGCTGTGCGTGTTCGAGATCGTTCTGCACGGAGTGGAGGCGATGCTCGATGAAGATGCGCTCCTGGTGAGCGGCGGAGGTGCTGGTCTGCATGACAAGCTTGTTCAGCTCTTCCAGGTAGGCCTGTGCGAGATCGCGTGCGCGCGTGGGGTCGGTGTCTTCTACCGAGATGGTGATAACACCGCTCTTCTTGTCGTCGCTGATTTTGGTGTTGTGCGCCAGGCGCTTGGCGGTGGAGATACGATAGCGCGAATGGTAGACGTGTTGCAGATCGAAGCGGTCGATGAGGTGGCCGCCGACAGTGCCGCTCTGCAACAGGGTGACGAAGAGAGCCGTGGTGGTGTGGCCGCCGAGGAGGCCGCTGGCAAGGCTGCCGAGTGAGCCCAGTCCGCCGCGTCCGGCGAGGGCTGCGAGCATCATCGCCCCGGAGTTTTGCTGGTCGGGCGGCATGATGCTGGCTGTGGCTTTGTATTGCTTGGGAAGAATGCAGGCAATGCCCAGGCTGAGAACGAATGAGATGGCGGTGACGCGAGCCAGGAGTTTTCTGTGCTGCCAGAGCAGGGCGACGCGGACGGCCCAGTTGGCGGGAATGGGGGATGCAGTGCGGGTGTTCATCTCGTTCTCCCGAGGGGCCTGTAGGAAAGCTGAAGGGTGAATGCGTTGTTGTGTTGTGGCTGCGCGTAGAGCAGAGGGAAGCGCCAACGCTCTGCCTGGTCTTCGAGACGAAGCTGCCACTCGGGATGCAGAGCGATATCGGCTGTGACCCGTAGGTCGCGCAGGGAGCCGCCTTGCAGGAACTCGCTGCTTGCGTTCATGCTGCGGGTGCTTAGCTCGATGAAGCTGCGTGGAGAGATCTGCCAGGTTGCCCAGAGTTGTTCGCCCTGGCCTTCGCGTCCGATCCAGCTGCCGATGAGCTGACGATTGTTGGTATAGCCGCTGAGGTAGTGGACGTTGAAGTAGTAGAAGCCGGGGAAGAGGCTGCGATGAGGGGAGAGCAGGCCTTCGGCGCGGACTGTGAGATGCGGCAGGCGTGGGACGCAGCGAAGGGTGAAGCCGGAGATCCACGTGCTCTGCGTGGGGTAGTTCAGCGGGAAGGGTTCGTCTTCGGCGAAGGCATCAACGTAGCCCGTGAGGCACTGGCGCAGGCCGGGGATGCGGTAGGAGGCGTCGAAGGCGGTGCGGCGGTCGCCGGGGTCGTTCTGCTCATCGCCTGTGCCGACGGAGAAGATGCTGCGGGAAAAGCTGGAGGTGGTGAAGGGGGCGCCCTTGCCAGCGAAGAGTACGGTGCGGGAGACGCCGAACTGGAAGTTCGGCGTGGGCGCGAAGGAGAACTTTTCACCGTGGATGAAAGGTTGATTGTCGATTGCGGTGCCTGGGGTTCCGAAGGTTGTATGGTCGGCCTGTAGATACTGCGCGCCTGAAAGGCGGCCTACCAGCAGTTGGGCACGGATGGGGCCGAGAAGCTTGAGAAAGCCGGGCAGTTCAAAGGGCTGGAGACGATCGTAGCGAAGCATGGTGATAGGCTCGGCGTTATTGCTAAAGAGTGTGGAACCGCTACGCGCGGGACCCCACCAGAGCGTCTGCTGGCCGAAGGTGAGTTGGTTGTTGGCAAAGGCGAAGGAGACGTTTGCTTCGAGAAGGCGGCCGCGAAGAAAGTTCGATGTCGGGCCTGCGGCTGCAAATGGTGTGAAGTCCGCGAGGGCTATCTGTTGTTGGGCCTGCATGTTTGGGGTGGGGGTTGAGGGAACGCGTTGCAGCTCGCTCCGGATGTATGCGGAGAAAGGCCCGGCGGTGGCTCGAATCGTGATGCCGGAGTAGAGATTTGCTCCCTGGCCGAAGGGGCGACCATCGTCATCAACGAGTGTTGATGCAAAGTGGTAGCCGTCGGTTAGTGGCTTGCCTGCTATTGATGTAATGCGTTGATCTATCGACTCGAGGCGAAGCTCGGTGTTGCGCTCGCCGCTGCGTCGTTGCAGCTCTGGTGTGAACTCCTGCTTCAGCGCGCGCAGTGTGGAGGCTATTTCGTTGCTGATGGGCTCATCTGTCGTCAGCTCTTCGGCCTCTTCGAGCAGGCGGGCACAGTCGAGGCGAGTCCAGGGGCGCAGATCGAAGAATGCGCTCTGGAGGTAGCCCTTGGAGGCGAGCAGATCGAAGGCGGGATAGACCCAGCTCTCGATGGGCACGTATGGCGATGCCATATAGGACACGTTGCGTTGGGGCGTGTCCTTGGACTGTGCTGCGGCGTGTTGAGTGACGACAGATGTGAGGCTCATAAGAATCACCGTGACGATGCGAGACGCTGGCATTGCTTACAGGGCTGCTGCCGCGATACCTGCGGTGATACCGATGGACGAGGCAAGCTGGGCGGTGGTCAGGAGGTTGCGCCACAGGAGAGAGGCTCCGATGATCTTCTGCGGCACTACGACGACGTCGCCGGGATTGAGCCGGGTGGAGAGCACGTTGGGGTCGAAGAAGCCGCCGGAGTGGTGTCCCACTACGGAGCCGTTGGCTCGGATGATAAAGATTTCCTTCCTGTTGGCGGTGCTGTTGGTGCCGCCAGCGTGGCTCAGATACCAGGCTGCTGTTTTGCCCGGTGCGAAGGTGAGCGCGGTGGCGTTGTAGACCTGGCCCGACACGAGCACGAAGCCGGGGCGTTTGGGGATGGTAAGGACGTCACCGCGACGCAGCTCAATGTCCGCGGGGGTGTTGGCCCAGCTATTGATGTCGTCGCTGATGTGGATGACCATGCGGCCGCTGGCGGGTTGGCTCTTCAACTGATTGAGGGCCTGCTCCTGTTGCGACTTGATGAGTTGCAGCGTGCTGCCTGTGTCTCCGGCTCCAAGAGCTGGGCCAAGGCGTGCGGCTGCGGAGTTGGTCTCAATCTGACGGATCAGCTCTTGACGGCTCTTCTCTTCAAGCTCTCGTACCTGCTCGCGGATAAGCACGGCGCCCTCTGGATATGCGGTGTCGCGCAGGCCACCGGCACGGCGGAGAACGGAGCTGAGATGCTCGCCCTCTTGAAAGCCGTAGTTGCCGGGGAAGCGGACCTGACCTTCGATCCTGACTGATTGGCCTATGTCGTTCCAGCCGGTGATCTGGTGGATGGTGAGGATATCGCCGGGCTTGAGAGGCACGTCTGAGTTGGGCTCGGTGCCGTTGACGGCGGCTCCGATGTGGAGTGTGGCGAGCTTGCCTGCTACGCGGTTGCCGCCTTCGATGCCGTAGCTGGTGAGGTCGGCGCTGTCGAGTAGTGCGTCGCGCTTGAAACCACCGGCCATGCGCACGAGCTGAGCTGCCGTCATGCCGGCCGAGAGGGGATAGTTGCCGGGGCGGAGAACTTCGCCGTGGATCGTGACCTTGGGGGTATCGACCTCGTAGCGGCCGAAGATGCGGATCGTATCGAAGGGCTGAAGCGAGAGGTTCGCGTTGCCGATGAGCACGTCGGGGACATCGAAGGAGATAGTCTCGGCATGGAGGTCGGGGGGAACGAGGCGCACGATCTCGCCGTGGGCCGCGGGCTCCGGCAGCATGTCCTGATAGCTGTGCAGCACATCGCTAAGGCGCATGGCATCGGAATAAGGCAGGCGTCCAGGGCGTACGACGTGGCCTTGTAGGTAGATGGCGCGCTCGCTGTAGGGAAGGATGGGGGCGATGTGGATGCGGTCTCCATCTTTGATAAGGAACTTATCGATAGCGGCGTGGTCTGGCTGTGGGGCTTGTCCGCTGGAGTTGCTTAGGGTTACGGTCTCGCGCTGGTGGTTGGCGTCGATGCGCTCGATGGTGATGTGGCCGAGTGAGGCCGCAACCGTCAGGCCACCTGCGTCTTCCACCACGGAGGCAAGGGTTGATTCGCCGGGCTTGAGCTCGTAGATGGCAGGCCGCTTGACTGCGCCTGAGACCGCGACCTGCGGGCCTGCGGGAGGGACTTGTAGTGTGTCTCCGCTCTCGAAGCGTGCGCTGTTCTTCTGAACGCCGTGGAGGAGAAAGTCGTAGAGGTCGATGTCTTCGATGAGCTGCTGTCCGCGATAGTGGCGGACGATGCGGAGCGAGCCGACCGAGGTGGGACCGCCAGCCGCGTAGAGGGCGCTGAGGGGAGTTGCGAGCGAGCTGATGTCATAGCCGCCGGGGCGTTGCACATCGCCTACGAGGTAGACGCGGACCGAGCGCAGGCGCGAGATCATGACGGAGACCTGCACGTTGCGGTACTGCTGCTTGAGTGCGCTGGTGATCAGGCTCTCGGCGCGTTGCAGAGGCAGACCTGCGACCTGAAGTGAACCGGCTTCGGGTAGCAGGATCTGGCCGCTGCGGTCGATGGCGCGCGTGAGGCTCTGCGTGACGCCGCCCCACAGGTTAATGGTGAGCGTGTCGCCAGGGCCGACGACGTAGTCCGGTCCCAGGGGGATGTCGAGGGGCGTGTCGCGAGTCGAAGTTCCGCGAGACATGGACGAAGAGAGGTCGCGGGTGACGAAGACCTCTGAGCCGAAGCGCTTGAGAGGGGCCGACTGCTCTGGGATCTGTGTGTACAGATCGCGCATAGAACGCAGGTTGTAGGGCGTTGGTTGATGAAAGACCTTGGGGGCATCGGTCGAGGCGCTCGTCTCTTCGTGTCCTCGCCGGGCCGCATTGTTCTGACGGTTGATGCTGGTGTTGGTGCGAGGCGACAGCGTGGTTTCGTCCTCATCGAGGGGAGAGGAGTTTGAAGAGAACCGGGTGGCGGTGCTCATGTTGTCCGACAATGCCAAGGCAGACTGCGAGGATAAGGGATCGTCCTGCGCGTTGCCTGTAGCCATGGATTGCAGGCCGTTCTGGGGAGAGATGTATCCGCGCGAGCGCAGGAAGGTTGTGATGTTTGCACGCACGCCGGCGTTGGTCATGATCTGGTTGTCGAGCATCGCGTCGGAGATATCGCTTGCTTCGACCTGCGTCCCCTGCTGCTGCAGACGGTCGGCGACCTGGGACTTTACCTCTGTCGATAGGTCGGGGTTCTGCTCGAGGATACGAATGATCTGGTCGGCAGGCAGAGAGGCTGCGGGAGCATCCAAATTGCTCGAAGCAATAGAGGAGGTGCGATCGTCGCTTGTATCTGTGCTACCGCCAAAGGCCATCGCGGAGGCGCTGGTGTCTGGATTCGTCGGAGGCTGCGATGTGCTTGTGCTCTGCGTCGAATCAAGGACGGACGACTCCTGGGCCATGGCGTGGCTCGGAAGAAGAAGCATGAAGCCTGCGACGGATGACAGGGCTAACAGAAGCACCCGGGCAGGCCGGGCGAAGCGGACATTCAGATGCGTGTGTTGCCGTAGAGTCATATGGTTGCACCAGTGAGTAGGAGCACTGCCGGAGCAGTCGGCTCTTCACCATTGACCCTAGAGAACAGGGGGGGGGAGCGGTGTCATGGGTGCGTCAGCGAATTGTCATTCCTTTGTTGCTCGTGCGGTTCGGTAGCCGTTGGTTGTCGCGGCTGCAAAAGTGACAATCCATTGACAAGGACTAGACGATCCGGAGACACGCCGAGGCGAGCATGTCGATAGTTTGCAGGTATGCCGCGTTTATTTTCGCATCTCACTCTCACTGAAGTGGCACGGTCAACGAGGCGTGTTGCCTTGGTTCTGGCCATGCTTTGCGCCGTGCGGTATGGAGCCGCACAAGATACCCCATTGCTGTCCGGTGGTGTGGGGTTTCTCACTAGAACCAATGGAGGCAGCACATCTTATACGCCCATCATTGAGCCGCTGCTGGCTGCGCCAATCGGAAATCATTTTCTTGTGGAGTCTCGAGCCGCGTTGACCGAGTCCTTTGCGCCTAATGGTGGCGGTCAACCTGGGTACGATCATAGCCATTTCATCGGGTTGACTTATCTGCAGGGAGACTATCTTGCGACCCGGCACCTCACGATTGTGGGCGGCAGCTTCATCACGCCCTTCGGTACTTATAACGAGCGGCTCTCCCCTCTCTGGATTGGGAATCTGCAAGATGGCCCATTGATCGCAAGCCTGGGTGCAATGGGAACTGGCACTGGAGTTGGTGGAGAGCTGCGTGGCTCTGCTATCTCACGTCATAAATACTCGATCGATTACGTTGGCTACTTTTCCGCACGCAGCGGGAATGAGCAGTTCAATTCGGAACGCTCCACTGGCGGCCGCGCGAGCCTCTATCTGCCGGATAGCCGGTTGGAGGTAGGTGTGTCGTACGGGCGATTGCTGCAAGGGACACAAGAGAACTTCTACGGCACGCATGTATGGTGGGAGCCGAAGAATACTGCACTCCGGATTCGCTCGGAGTTTGCGCGTGGCCATCATGCGCAGGGCTACTGGATCGAAGCAGACTATCGGACGCAGGCTTTTGGAGGGCTGGATAGCTGGATCGGCCGTATCGAGCCGGTGTTCCGTATTCAGCAGACGTTTCGTCGAGATACCGTTGTCAGCGATGGCCTGCCGCTCGTAAATACTCAGCGTGCGGACTTTGGGCTGGACTACAACCTGCCGCATAACACGCGAATTCTTACCAGCTACTCACGGCAGTTTTCTTCCACCGGTAATAACAACATCTGGGAGACGGGGATCGTTTATCGCTTCCTATTTCCAGCCTGGAAAGGAAAATGAAGATGAGCTCGAAATATATTTCTCGATTTGCACTCGCAGTTGGTGCGTTTCTACTGATCTTTGTTGCTGCGGCACAGGCGCAGACAGCGCCGACGCAGCAGGCAGCTCAGAAGCGCGTTGCTCAGCCGCAGAAATCTGAGCAGGTTCACAGCGAGGGCGAACGCATCTTTGCTCAGAACTGCTCTCGTTGTCATACGGCACCGGATGGATTTTCGCCGCGCATCTCGGGCACGGTGGTGCGTCATATGCGCGTGCGGGCGCAACTGAGTCAGCATGATGAGGAAGAGTTGCTGCGCTTCTTCAACCCGTAGCGCTGAATGTGTGGAATGTAAATGAAATGCATGGGATGGAATGAGTATGCTGATGCCATTTGTCACTGTTCCGGAGGCGCTTGAGTGCTTTGCCCTTGGACGCATGATTGTTGTGGTGGACGATGAAGACCGCGAAAATGAAGGCGATCTCACGCTTGCCGCGGAGTTCGTAACGCCCGAGGCCATCAACTTTATGGCGAGGTTTGGCCGTGGGCTTATCTGCCTGACGCTGACGGAAGAACGTGCCGATCATCTGCGGCTCAATCCTATGGCCCAGGTGAATACCTCTCGCTTTGGTACTGCGTTTACGGAGAGCATTGAGGCCAGGGAGGGCGTGACGACGGGCATCTCCGCGCATGATCGCGCCCATACCATTCGTGTCGCCATCAATCCGGATTCGACCACGCAGGACCTCGCGCGGCCTGGTCATGTGTTTCCCTTGCGGGCGCGCAATGGCGGCGTGCTGGTGCGTGCGGGACAGACGGAGGCCTCGGTGGATCTGGCCAGGTTGGCGGGGCTTAGGCCCGCGGGGGTTATCTGCGAGATCATGAAGGATGACGGCACAATGGCGCGTGTGCCGGATCTCGTTGATTTTTGCTGTGAACACGGTCTGAAGATGCTTACCGTTGCGGAGCTTATCCGCTATCGGCTCCAGAATGAATGCGACGAGCCTTGCTTCTGATCTGCGGCCTTGCACCTGATAGTCGGCTGGTGCAAGGCTGAGGTTTATAGCGTAAGCATCGACGAAAGAGCTCCGTAATCTGAACGGTTGCATTCAGATTACGGAGCTCTTTTAGTTCATCGGTAGCTAGATAAGCTGGCTGACCATGCGTGCATACTTCGCGCGAGCCGATGGGGATTCAGCTGTCTGGGACAGATGCTCCAGCTCTGCCTTGGAGGGCTTGAAGGTTAGCGGAATACTCCTCCAGTAAAACTTCAGCTCATCCGACTGCCAGTTGGCGTAGGTCTTCTCCCAGGACTTTCCGGACTCACCGGCGAAGACCAGATTGGATGGATTGAGGACGCGACGAGCATCTTGGAATCTGCAATCGAGCGAGATGCGCATCTGCTCGGTAAGGTTCGGAGATGCCGCGTGAACGGTCAGGCTGTGGAAGATCAGGACATCACCGGCGTTGATGCGACCCCCAACCCATGCCTCGCCTGCGGCCTCTTCTATCGGGATCTCCGGGACGTGGAGATTCTCTCGCTGGTGCGGCTGAACACCGAAGCGATGGGAGCCTTCGAGTATCCGTAAGGGGCCTGCGTTGACAGGGCAATCGTGCAGGGGTATCCACACGGTGAAGAACTCGGGGTCTCCTCCCATGAACTCGTAGTCCTGGTGGGCATGAACGACGAGATGCTCGCAGTTGGGGAAGATCAGGCGGCCGATTGGCTTGGGGTGAACCAGCACCTGATCGCCGACGAGCATCTTCATCACGTTGTGCAACGTGGATTGATGGGGCAGAGCATGGAAGGATTCGAGGTTGAACACCTCTTGGTAGACACGCTTGAACACTGGGTCCGGATCGCCGCAGGCCGCGCCCATCCTGGCAATTCTCTCTCTAGGGTCGCTGTCTGCTGCCAGCCAGTTCGCGGTGGATAGAAGCTGTGTTACATCATCCAGCACGGAGTGGACAGCGTCCTGGGGCAGGAGGCCGCGGATCAGTACATAGCCCTTGGAGGCGATCTCATCCTGCAGAACCTCTGCTGTGAGATCGGCTGCCTTGAGTTCGTGAAAAGCTTTCATTCGGTTCACCTCTGCCGAGCCACCGATTGGTGGTGGCGCTGAGTTCACCATAGCTAAGGGGTACACGCGTGGGTGTCTCCGGATCATCTGCTCTTTGTCAATTGATTGTCACGTCGCGATGGACGAAAGAGGCAGACGTAGGGCGGTGACAATCTTCTTACTTCGAGATGACAATTACTTCTCTGCTGGTTCATTAAGCTCGGGGTAGCGTCTGCTCCCATCGCGTTTCAGTATGGCGGCGCGCGAATGAACGAGCAGAGGAGAGAAGCGATATGGACAGCGAGCTTATCGATCAGGTAGCCCCGGAAGAGGTGGTAGAGAAAGCACTCGGAAGGTCGCAGGACGCGCTGCTGTGCGATATGGATCTGCCTTTGCGTGAAACGTTTTATCCGCTTGGCTTTGCTATCGAGATTCTGACCAATCATCGCGATGTGCTTGAAGCAGCGAACGAGAGTTTTGGGCACATCAAGGAGTGTCGTGCCGTTACAGGTTTGCAGATACGCATTGGAATCAGCGAAGGGACTAGTCTTGCAACTCCCCCTGAGCCAACTCGTCGAGAGTATAACCATCTGTACTCCCTGGTTGCGGATGTACAGAATCAGGCGATGCTGGATTTTAAGACTTGCACTGGCTTTGCGTGGTTGACCAGGGCTGCGTCGATGAACAGGCTCTACCTTCGTTACAACTTTATAGAGAAGATGGTCTACCTGCTGTTGGGTGCGTCAGTCGTTACCGATCTTCATGCGGCCTGTGTTGGCAAGGACGGAAGAGGACTCTTGCTCTGTGGTGACTCGGGTGCGGGAAAGTCAACGTTGGCTTATGCCTGTGCGCGTGCTGGATGGACCTATACGTCGGATGACACTAGTTATCTCATCAACCAGTCGGATGCTCCGCGAGTGGTGGGGCACTCGCATCGAGTACGCTTTCGTCCGGCGGCGAAGGAGTTGTTTCCAGAGCTGCTTAGTCATGAGGTAACGCCGCGTATGGAGGGGAAACCTTCCATTGAGGTTCCGGTATCTGAGTTGCCCGTTCTTCGCACGGCAAGCGATGCCAGGGTGTGTGCGATTATTTATCTCGTGCGTCGTCCGTCTGCACTGGGAAGGCTTGTGTCCTTGCCCGAGGGTACGGCCGCAAGGCGTATGCGCAGAGAGCTTTATTCAGCGGGTGAGATTCGTGCCCAGCATGAGAAGATCCTGGGGATATTCGATCGAGTTCCGACGTATGAGCTTGAATACTGTGACTCGGAGCAAGCGATTGAGCAGCTCGATCTTCTGGTTAGTGGCCTATAAACTTTTTTATGGAATGACTCTTCGCCGCGCCACGGCTGTGAACCATATGCTGCGGCCGCAATCGGTGGAATAGAGCAGGGTGTGTGAGTCGCTCTCCCATGAAGGTTGAATCTGGTTGCAGGGAACGTCGGCGATCCTGTGGGTTGCGCCGCTTGCCCGATCACGAAGCCAGAGGTTCCAGACACCGCGATCAAGATGACTGTAGGCCATCCATCGCCGGTCGGGAGAGAGTGACGGATAGCGAGAGGCCTCGAGTGTGATCGGGGAGTTATTGTGAGTCGCATCCGTTATGTATATCTGGGGCTGATGGCCCGCTTCGGTGGCGGAGAATGCGTACTCACTCTCAGAGAGGAACGAGTCTTCGTAGATATTTAGCTGAAGAGGAGTCAGTGCAACATCAGGTGCGGTGTTGGATTGAAATGCTCTGCGGAGCATAAGTCGTCCGCGGCCATGATCGTCGCGTATGAATGAGAGATCGTGGCCATCGGATGAGAGTGCCGGTTCTCGCGCATCCTCGATCACGAGGTGTGTAGTGTCTTGCAGGTCTATGAGCTGTGAGCGGGGGCTTGATGCCTGCTCCACAAAAGTGTGTCCGGGGTCGCGGGTGAAGGAAAGATTGTCGTACGGAGCGTCGGCAGCGGGATTGACTCGAACTCCATTCTGGACATGGGTGACTAGCTGGTATCCCGTGAAGGTAAATGAACTGTAACTGATTTCATTACGAATTAACTGTGGAGTTGAATTGAGAAATCCCTGTGTTTGCAGGGGTAAACGGTAGGCGTACTCCTGCCGCATGGCTCGTTCGATGTGAAGTGTTGAGCTTGCGCTGAGGATTACGGATGTGGCCATGACTATTGGCCAGGCGTAACGACTCCAGTCACGGGTGGAACTTGTTTGCGTAGTGTCGCGCCACAAGAGGGCGTAAGTCCCGCAGAGTACTGCCATCATTAGGGGAAGTCGCGGAACGTACAAAAGGACTGAGAGGCCCAATGGTCTGTTGGGCACGGGGAATGGAAAGCCGATGCCAAGGTAGGCAGCGATCAGGGCTGCGAGCCACAGATGGTATCCGCGTTGGAGCAGCGTCGCCGCCAGCACGCATACAGGAAAGAGCATGAGAACGAAGTTGTAAGAGGCCGGAATGGTGGAGATGGCGAGAGCAGCCGTCAATAGCGCCGACCATTCCAGCAGGATGCGGTGTTTGCTGTGATCTTTTCTGCGAATGAGCAGGATGGCTGGCGCTAGTGCCAGCATCTGCAGCGCGGGCGCAAGCAGTGAATAGCAAAGGACGGATGCGTGCCAGGGATGCGGGTTCCACTGGGGTTCGGAGAGGAAGAGGCAATGCAGGACACCGGAGATGGAGGCGGCGGCCGTATAGGTGCCGAGCCCCTCTCCGCGCATGACCCAGGGTAGAATCTCCTGGAGCCAGGTACGGTGTGCGTTCAGGCCGAAGATGGCGATGGAGATGGCAACTGCGGAGAGGCCTGTAAGTGCGCCTGATGCGAGCGCACGCCAGTCTCTGCGCTGTAGAAAAAATACGAACAGGAGAAGCGGAAAGACCTTACAGGCCGCGGCAATCGCCACCAGCGCACCGGCAAGAGCGCGATGTCCACGCAAATAGCTGAAGCAAGCTGCGGTGAGCAGCAACAAGAGAATCACGTAGAACTGGCCGTATAACAGATTTCGATGCAGTGGGAAGCTGAGGAACATGGCCAAGGCAATGCGTTGAGCGCTGAGACCTGTGAGCGAGCGCAGCATCCAGCCGATGGGGATGAGGAAGGCCAGGTTCAGCAGTATCCAGATGTGTTTGGCGTGTAGAGGGGTGAAGCCTGTGAGTGGCCAGACGGCGAGAGTCGAGAACGGTGTAATGGGTAGCAAGCCGATGACGCGGATGTCGATGGCTCGATGATCCTTCTCGCGCTCGATCCAGGGCCATTCGTACATGCGCGAAGTATCGTAGCCCTCATGCGCGAGATGAGCCGCCAGATAGTAGTTGGGGAAGTCGGTGTTGAGCGTACGCCAGGCGCGCGGCAGTGTGTGGATGCAGAGAAATGACACGGTCAGGAGAAGAAGCGCGCGCTCCAGCCAACTGACGACACGATGATGTTGCGGAGTAGTCACGCACCAGCGTAGCTTCGCGCTGTGGGTGCAGTTGTCATTTGCTTGTCATCCTTCTGTTAGACGAACGTCATTCAAGTGTTGTTGGAGCTATGTCTCGCCAGGGCAGCTTCGATGATATCCGAGGCACGCTTGAGGCCGTGTATGGACTGCATCTGCGCCTGGATTTTTTTTGCTGCATCGCGATAGCTTGCGTCGCTCTGTAGTCTTACCAGTGCGGCGCGTATCTGTTGCGAGGAGCGGTTGGGGATGGAGAGGACTTCGGCTGCGTTTAATCGCGCCAGGCGAGTGGCGACGGCAGGTTGATCGAGAACCATGGGTAGAGCGAGCATGGGCTTGCCCTGCATGAGTGTCTCGAGAACGGTGTTCGGGCCGGCATGAGTGATTACAATCTCCGCTCGCTTGAGAAGTTCAAGCTGTGGAGCATCTTTCACGACCAGAGGATCTCCGGGGAGGTCTACGAAGAGCGCCGGGTCTCGCCGACCACCCAGTGTGATGACCAGTTGCACATCCAAGTCGCTACATGCTTCGGCGATTCGATGAAAGATGGCAGGATCGTTCTTGCGTGTTGTTCCCAGCGATGCGTAGATGATGGGGCGACCATCGAGGCGATCCCAGGGAAATGGAATGGATGGTCGAGTGTTTTCGTCCACGAATGGTGCGGTGTAGAAAAAGTTTACGGGAAGTGTGGCACGGGGGAGATCGAGGCACTGGGGAACTTGCGTGATGTGGGCGAGTGAAGGAAAGGCCTTATAAGCTTTGCGAATTGGTCCCAGGCCGACGCGGCTTCTGTACTGGTCAAGCCTGCGGCGGACGGGGCCTTTCATGCGCAGCACAGAGACCTCCAGAGCATACTTTTGCAGGCGGTCGAGCCATGATCCTGTAGGTGCGATGAATGAAGGTGCGTTCCATCCGAAGTTGTGCGGGATGGAGGTGGAGACGATGAAGTAGGGGAGGCGAAGCATCTCGGCCAGGGTGGGGCCGGCCAGAGAGATTTCGCCGATAAGGAGCGTATCTACGCCGGAGCCTTGAATGGCTGCGGGAAGCTCTTGCAGAAAGAACTCCATGTCTTCGGCGATGCGGTTTACACCATTGCGCATCGCTGCAATGCGCGAGGATGGCTTGAGCTTTGAGTGGCTCGAGTGGGACTCATGCACTCTAATGGCAGAGAACTCCAGGCCATGACGAAGTATCTTCTGCTCGAACTCCGGGCTTTGAAAGAATGTGACTCGGTGCCCGCGCGCTACCAGCTGTCGTGACAAGGCTATGAGTGGGTTTAGATGGCCGGTGCCTTTGTAAGAGAGGACGCCGAAGTGGGCTTTCATGCAGCATCACCGCAATGTGGCGGAGAGCAGAGCTGGCGGCCTCCGAGGCGTACTTGTCCTGGTCCGAGAATCTCTTCTGCTCTTTGTAGTAGCTCATTTACGGGAGCGCGCAGCCACCGGAGTGTTCCATCGATGGATAACGGGTTCAGGCCATCTCTTGACTGGGAAGGAAGCCGCTTCCAGATTGCCTCTGAGGCAAGTTGTACGCGCCCTGCAACTATCACGAGCTCTATGTCCGTGATGGAAAGTGTCCGCAACCTGTCCGCAGCGTGTTGTCCCGTATCTTGAATCGCGATCAGGTCGGCTGCGCCGGATGCACAGATCTCGCCTTCGTCGTTGCTCAAACGCAGTATCTTTGCGGGAGCTTCTGTCACCATGTGATAAGCGGTTCTGGGGGCGATGCCGCAAGAGACGATAGCAAATCGAATCTCGTCCAGGAGGTCGCCTGTGGCTGTCAGGGGGGAATCGTTGCCGAGAGCGATGTTTTCCAGAGTGCCGAGGACGTCCATGTCGGGGAGCTTGTCGAAGAGAAACTTGTTGGACGAAGGACAGACGATCAATGAAGCTCGTTGCGCCTGCAATAAGGAGAAGCCCGCGCTGTCAATGGCAAGACCGTGTACGAGCACGGTATTCTCATTCAAAAGATTGAGGCGATCAAGTTCGAATAGCTCTTCCCGCATCTGCTCGTCAAGGCCTTCACACGCGTGGATGATAAAGGCGCTGTCTGCGGGCGTGGCGGAGTAGGCTGCGTGAAGATCGCCGCCCAAAGCCAGAGAATGTCCCCAGCCGTATTTCTGAATCACCTTTGTCGGAAAGTCTTCCCTTTGCAGCTCTGGCCAAAGCGTGTCGTGGTGGCACACGGTTGTGACTCCGCAGAGAAGGTTTCGTATGCCGCCCCACCACAGACGTACATCCCTGGGGATGGATCGGTACTTTGCAAACAGATCAGGAAACCGGGCGTGTATGTCTTCGCCCCAGTCTATGTAATTGCGGTACGGTGGGTTCGCCAGTCTCGGATGCAGGGCGAATTGCAGGTGATCGTGTGCATTGACCAAGCCAGGCATTACCAAAAAGCCACTGAGATTGATCTCTGTGTATTCGCCTGTCGAAGGTGATAATGCTCTATCGTGCAGTATGTGCATGATGCGGCCATGAGCAATCTTTATGGATGCGTATATGTTTTCCTGTGGGCCGATAGCGCAGCGTGCGCCATGAATGAGCGTGGCTCCGTTGCACGAGGAAATGGAACTACGCATCTTTCCTCGCGACGTAAATACGAAAGCGGGATGGCTCACGACGGTGGCGCAGCTTGGAGATCCACGGTCGCATGGCCCACTTGAGGCCGTACCAGGGAGAGTGCACTGTCCATTGGATTGAGAGCTTCTTTGCAAGAGTTTGCAGGCGCTCGTCGGTCAGGAACTCGAGGCTGGTTACTGAATTGGATGCGGTGCCAAAGCGTTGACGAAAGGCGGCGTGGCGTTCGGCAACCATCAGGCTTCCGCTCTCTTCGCGTGAGTACCAGGGCGTGTCGCTGATGATTGCCAGGCCACCGGGTTTGAGGCAGCGCAGAGACTCACGCAGAGTGGCCTCATAATCTTCAGAGTAGTGGAAGGACGCGTTGAAGATGATCGCGTCGAACTGTCCGGCCTGGAAAGGGAGATGTGTAGCTTCGGCCTGGAAGCGTGGAATTGGATTGGGAAGATGCTTGTCGAAGTGAGCAGCGGCACCCAGGCCGTCGTCTTCGTTGGTGAGCAGGTCCACGGCTATGGGGCTGTAGCCAAGGAGCGCCAGACGAAAGCTCATCCAGCAGTTACCGGCACCGAGATCCAGAATCGATCCGCGATGATGCAAGGGCTTTAACACGCGCCGGATCAGGTAATCGTAGCTCTTCGAGCGGATCTTCCATTGGCTATTGTTTCTTCCACTGCTGTCTTTGTACGGCAGCGATAGGTAGAACTCCTCGCTCTGGCTTCCTCGCCCCTCTTCTGCTCGGATATGTTCATAATCGGCGATAAATCTGGCATAGTAAGCAGCTCGTGCGGGTGGCAGGGCGTGCACGATGCCATTGCGCATCTCCATGTGGACTGAACATTGCGAACACCGCAGCCCCTGCATCTTGCTTCTGCAACGAGGGCATTGGAGGTGAACTCCGAGATGATCCTCGGATATGGTTCTGGCAGTAAAAGAGAGCGCCTGCATCTATGCTTTCCTGAGCGGAAGCAGTTGTTCCACGGGCACGATGACCGGTGGGGCAAAGGCTTCTATGGTTTCGGGAAAGGTGAATGCATCTGCATCGCGGCTCACTGGTTCTAGCTGCTCGACCTTTCGCCATAAGTCGGCGACTCGGGTGGCTGTATGTTGGGAGGGCTCAGGCTCCTGCCATGAATCGACCTCTGCATGAAGCGCTTCGCGCACCGCACGATAAAAGTCAGTCGTATAGGCGGCGCTGAACATGATGCACAGATCGTCGCTGTCGGTCCAGTTACGCTTTGTGCCAAGCTGAGCCTGCACGCGCTCATAAAAAAGCGTGCCTGGCAGGGGGTATGAGAAGGAGATCCCGATGTCATCTGGGCGCATCTTGCGAACGAAGGAGATCGTCTGCTGAAGCTCGGTCCAGGTCTCGCCCGGATAGCCGAACTGGAGAAAGAAACATGCGCGAATGCCCGCGTCTTTCAGGCGATTGCGAGCAGCGATGATTGTGTCGAGGGTGATGCCTTTGTCCATCGCGTCGAGTATCTTCTGCGCGCCGGATTCAACGCCCATCCACACCTCTGCGCATCCGGCCTCCTTGAGATGTAGGACTGTCTCTTCCCCCATTAGGTCGGCGCGAGACTGTACCTTGAAGGGGATAGACGCATTCCGCTTGGTTACCTCTGCCGCGAACTCGCTGACCCAGTGATGATTGAGTGCGAAGACATCATCTCCGAACCAGATGTGCTGGACTCCGGCGCGTTTCAACAACTCCATCTCGTCGGCTACGGTAGAGGCTGCGCGAAGATGGAAGCGATTGCCTGATATCGGTTTTGCGCACCAGTTGCAGCGGAATGGGCAGCCGCGGCTGGCTACCATGTTCGTCGAGAAGTACCCATGAGCACTCAGCCATGCTGCACGGTAGGGGGCCAGATCGATCAGGTCGCGGGCGGGAAGTGAAAGGTCAGACCACGCCGGGTTTTTCGCCAGATGCTGTTGACTTCTGACAGTCTGCATGTGTTCGTCGAGCCTTACGAGGCCATCTAACTTTGGTAGCTCCGTGTTGTTGATGATTGAGTGGCATAGCTCGACTAGAACTTCCTCTGCTTCGCCGCAGAGCACGTAATCAAAGCCATTGGCGAGGAACAGATCGGGATTGTCGGTGGAGTCGGAACCGTGAACCAGGACGATAGCGCCGATCTCTCGAGCTGCCTGTGCGATCTCCCAGGCCACCTCTCTCATGCGCGTGAGGCACATCTTGGAGAGGAAGTTGAAATCGTCCTCGTAGACGGCCACGATCTGCGGCTGATGCTGTTGCAGCATGGCCTTGAACTTCTCTGCTGGAGTTTCAAGCATCGCATCGAAGACCGCTACGGAGAAACCACGATCGCGCAGTGCTGTTGCCGCATAGAGCGTGCCGATCGGTACATAGGGCTGCATTTTACGCAGCTGTTTGGCGTCGTACGGAAGATGATACGAGTGCGTCAATAAGATATCAGCCACGGTCCACCTCGGTGATTGCGCGGCTGCCCTGCGAGCGTGCATGTCGTGAGACTGGATGCGATGGGGAGCTCCGCTTCATGTAGTCAGCGTAGCTTTGTGTAGCGTGGCCACTTGTCTCAAGAATGTCAGATCAATGTCATCGTTTTGGAACCCGTGAGATGACCGAGCTGATCACGCTTGACCGCGAGATAGTGAGCCGAGTAGGGGCTGCCGGGTACGTCGGCGCTCAGGCGCTCGACGATCTCGATTCCCGCGGCAAGCACGGCGTCGATCTTCTCGGGGTTGTTGGTCATCAGGCGCAGTGCGGGAATCTTAAGGTGCTGCAGAATGGCCACGGCAAGGCGGTAATCACGCAAGTCCACTGCATGCCCCAACTGGAGATTGGCTTCGATGGTGTCGAGTCCCTGGTCCTGTAGGGCGTAGGCGCGCAGCTTCTCCATAAGGCCGATTCCGCGTCCTTCCTGATGTTCGTAGAGAAGGACGCCGGTGCCTTCTTCTGCGATGGTGCGCAAGGCGAGGTGAAGCTGATCGTGGCAATCGCAGCGCAGAGAATGGAACACGTCGCCGGTGGCGCATTGAGAGTGGATGCGAACCAGGGGAGGGGAGCTGTGAATGTCGCCAAGCACGAGGGCCAGGGCGCTTTCGCGTTTGACGGTATCTCCTTCGAGAAGACCTTCGAAGCCTAATAGCCGGAAGTTAGCCCAGTGTGTTGGAAGAGCGATTTCAGCGATTTTTTTTAGCGTAATCAATGTGGGTGTTCTCGAGGATTGCTTATTGTTCTGTGCGGCGAAGCTGATACAGCACGTGGTCGCCCAGCATCGCCATGGGGTGGGCGAGAGCGCGGTCACATGCCTCCATGGTGGCGAGCAGTCGCGGGTGGTTTGAGATCCAGGGCTCTGCTGCACTGGGCGGCACGGCGATGCCGATACCAATTCGTTTTTCGAGTACAAACCATGGAGCGAAGGAACGTTCGATCTCTGGACGTCGATGGTAGACGACGTTGAACTCACGCTTGGCTAGGCGCGCCGGTACGATACCTCGCTTGGAGCGACGCAGTGCCAGATGAGGCCGACCGCGTAGGGTTTCAACTATCATCTCGCCGGGGCAGCATGTGCCGAAGAGCACCAGCATGGCGGCGGCCCCAGGTTTGAGCAGGCGGGCCAGGCCGCGCGCTACCGGGGCAAGATCGACGACACAGTTGAGTGGAGCGAAGTTGGAATAGGCTCCGTCGAACAAAGGATGACCCGCTGCGAGATAACGGTCGGCGAACTCTTCCATCTCTTCTCCTGCGGCTATCTCTGCCGTGGAACCGAGTGGGGTTAGCTTGGCTGCTGAGAGTTGCACCATCGTCGGCGAAGGGTCTGTAAGGTGCACCTTGAAGCCATGTTCGGCAAGGAAGGTCGCATCTTCGCCTGTGCCGCCGCCGAGTTCCAGCACTCGGCCTTCGGATGGAAACTGCTGCAGCAGGGCTGCGCGTACTGCGCGGCGCTGTGCCGCCACACTGGACCAGGCTCCGAACCGCGAGTCGAAGGCTGGAGCGATCGCATCAAAGGCAAGAGCTGCGGGACGCAAGGATGAAGTCATAAGGGGAGCCGATCCAGGTGCTGCCGCCAGCGGTGTCGCTCGATGGCATAGCGCAATCCTTCCACGATGTGAAAACGCAGGCGGGCAAGAACGTGTTTAATCTGCATGCAGTATCGCGAGATGCGTGTTGAGAGTGTTTCGTTGAGTACGGCTTGTCTCACTGGTAGCGGCAGGCGAGACGGCAGGAGCAACTGGTTAAGTGGACGCTTGCCTGTGATGCCTGCGATCTCTAGTTCCTTCTGCAGAAGAAGATACAACTTGGTTCCGGGATAGCTTCCGAAGATGGTGCGTTGACCGTATAGATCGACCCAGAGGCGTATGGATGGAGGCAGCGTCGCAACGGTCCAGGAGGTAAGTTCCGCGGGAGCGAAGTCGCCCATGACAGAGGTAATCAGGTAAGTTACTATCCCGATTCCCAAGGTTGTTCTTAGGTCACTCTCGGCTGCTGCGCGAAGCTCGCGCCAGAACGTGGTATCGTCGCGGCGCGCGAGTATGTGGCGGTAGAACTCAAGCAAGTGTGCGGAGCGGGAGAAGGCGCTGCATACATCTTTGAAAGCATGAAGTCCTTGGGCCAGGAAGAGGTCGACGGGTGAAAAGACCGGCATGGTGATGCCGCAGATCTCTCGGTGCACGATGCGGTGCAGGCGCGAAGACTCAGAGGTCTTGGCTTCCAGATGCAGTTCTACAGCGAGGCTGGGGAGATCCTTGTAGAAATCCTTCATCGAGACGTATGGTGCTGCGTTGGTTTTGAACTCCCAGCTTTTACCGCTGACTGCGTATAGGCGATAACCACGGCGCTCAAGGATCTGTTGAGCTTCGGGTGCGTGCCGTTCGGCGATAAGGTAATCGAGATCGAACTGATGGCGCAGCTCTGGACTAGGCACCGACACTGGGCTTAGTGATACGCCCTTCATTACGGCATACGAAAGGCCAGCCTTTTGAAACTCAAGCTGAAGCGCAACAGACTCGTCGATCATGCCGCGTGTTCGCTGGGTATTGTCGTCCATGTTTTGTTGCAGACGCTGGAGTACGGATGGAGGCAACGCACTGTGCAGCCCCAGTTCCGCGAGCCGATCGAGTAGGTAGAGCGCAAGGCCGCTGATATCGAGCCAATGAAGTAGACTACGCCATTGACTGCTGGTGAGGTGGAGCAGCAGCTCGACCTGATAAGGGACCGGCTCGGCGAAGCTCAGCAAAACAGCCTTGTGGATTTGCTGTTCTCGGCTCAGGCGATGAAGTGTGCTGGCTGCATCGTCTCGCAATGCCCAGGCAGGGGAGTGTACCTGTTGCGAAAGCTCTTGGCTGGAAAGGGGCAAGCAGGTGTCTCCTCATCTGTGAGGCTAGCAAGCGGTGCGGGGAGCGTTGTCATCTTGTGGTCAAGCAATTGTCACGGTTTTGTTGGTGCGGCAGATCACCCCTATACTGTCGGGCAGCGAAATGGAAACGCGAAGCGAGTTGCGTTGGCTGGCGCGATGATATGTGAGACGAGCATAGAGCGGCCAGGGGCTGTGGGTTGTCACTCTTTTGTCAGTGAACGGTCGAACCATCCTGAGTGTGCTCTAGTAAGGCCCGACCATCTTGGTTGGATCGACTGGATGATGAGTGGCTTGTAGACGTTCATCTCCAGGTAGCCGCCCGCGCCACCGAAGCCTGTGGCCACGTAGTTGTCCATGACCTGCACCGCGATCATCGTGAGGGCTTTGGCTTGGTTTACCTTGCCCGGCATGATGGAGGAGCCGGGTTCGTTCTCGGGAGTCAGCAGTTCGGCAAAGCCCGCACGTGGGCCGCGGGAGAGGAGGCGGATATCGTTGGCGATCTTGTAGAGAGAGACCGCCAGCATGCGTATCTCACTTTTGAGACATGGGGCACATGAGGTTGAGGCTATAGGCGATTTACTTGCATGGCTCGATATTCTTCCGTTGGTAAGGAACGTAGACAGGCTCCCAGGTGTTGGCTTGAAGCTCGCGGTTCAGAGCATCCTCGTTGGCGATCTGTGCTTGTCCATCGCGAATGGCCTGCCTGCCTACGGCCTGGCCGATCAGGTGACCGAGGCTGCGGGCCTCTGAAAGCGGCGGGAGGAGGCGCGCTTGCTTATCCGTCTGCGTGGGTAGGTGGCGGATCAACTCTTCGGCTGCCGCTTTAATCATTGCATCGGTTACGCGTTTGGCCTTTGAGGCAAGGATGCCGAGCGCGAGACCGGGGAAGATGTACGAGTTGTTCGTCTGGGTGACGGGGACTTTTTTGCCCGCGACGTTCACTGGCTCGGAGGGGCTGCCGGTACCGATGAGAGCACGGCCATCGGTCCAGTCCATCAGGTCTTGAGCGGTGGCTTCGCTGCGCGAGGTAGGGTTCGAGAGCGGAAAGATGACGGGGCGCTCGGCGTAGGTCGCCATCTCTCGGACTGCCTGTTCGGTGAAGGCGCCGGGTTGGCCGGATACACCAATGAGTACTGTGGGCTTTGCGTTGCGCACTACGTCGAGCAGCGCGATCTCGCCGTTCGGCTGCCGCCAGCTCTCGACCTCCTGCTCTTTGCGCGCGTAGGGCATCTGCTCGGGGCGCACGTCCTGGCCCGCCTCGGTAACGAGGCCGTAGCGGTCGATGGCATAGAAGCGGCTGCGCGCCTGTTCGGCGGTGAGCCCCTTGTCCTGCATGAACTGCGCCAGCATATTGGTGATGCCCAGACCCGCGCTGCCGAAGCCAACGATCGCAATCTTCTGCTGCTCAAGCGGCACTCCGGTTACGTTGATCGCAGAGATGAGGGTGGCGGCGGCCACAGCAGCGGTGCCCTGGATGTCGTCGTTGAAGGTGCAGAGCTGATCGCGATAGCGGGCGAGGAATCGGGCAGCATTCGCACCGGCAAAGTCCTCCCATTGCAGGAGAACGTGCGGCCAGCGCTTCTTTACGCTCTTGACGAAGAGGTCGACAAAGTCGTCGTACTCCTGGCCGCGAATGCGGGGATTTCGCCATCCGATATAAAGAGGATTCTTCAGGCGGTCCTGGTTGTCGGTGCCTACGTCGAGCAGGATGGGAAGGCAGTGCTCGGGATGAATGCCGCCGAGCGCGGTGTAGAGAGCCATCTTGCCGATGGGAATACCCATGCCGCCCGCGCCCTGATCGCCCAGTCCGAGGATGCGCTCGCCATCGCTGACGACAATGCACTTTACGTCGTCGTAGATGGCGTGGCTCAGAATCTGATCGATACGATTCCGATTGGGATAGCTGAGAAATAGTCCGCGTGGCTTACGCCATATCTCGCTGAAGCGCTGGCAGCCCTCGCCGACGGTCGGAGTGTAGACGAGGGGCAGCATCTCTTCGATGTTGCGCACCAGCAGCGCATAGAAGAGTGTCTCGTTGGTGTCCTGCAGATCGCGGAGGAAGCTGTATTTGCTGAAGGTGGTAGGTTGCGCCCGCAGGGCCGCCATACGACGCTCAAGCTGGTCAGCGAGACTGCCCACAAGCGGAGGCAGCAGGCCGTGCAGGTCGAATACATCGCGCTCATGATCGGAGAAGGCTGTTCCCTTGTTGAGACGGGGGGAGTTGATCAGGTCGAATCCCGAGAGGGAGACCTGAAGAACTCTTCCGGAAGCGGCCGCTTGCAAGTGCTCGTTCATCTATCACTTCTCCAAAAGCTGTTGTGTGTGTCAGCGCAGCAGGTTGGTCCGAGCGAGGTCCACTACTTCATCTCCGCGTCCGCTCAACACAGCGCGAATCATATAAAGGCTAAAGCCAAGGGCCTGTTCCATGCTAATGGTTGGCGGCATGGACAACTCCTGCCGGTTGACGAGCACCTCGACCAAAGCAGGACCGGAGTGCGCAAAAGCCGCGGCCAGAGCGGGGCGCAGCTCCTCCGGTTTCTCCACGCGGATGCCGAGGATGTCGGCGGACTCGGCCAGCTTTGCGAAGTTCGGGTTGAGCAAATTGGTCCCATAATCGACCAGTCCGGCTGCTTTCATCTCCAGCTCCACGAAGCCGAGGGAGCTATTGTTGAAGACGATGAGTTTGACGGGAAGGCTGAGCTGGCGGAGCGTGAGCAGATCGCCGAGCAGCATGGCCAGACCGCCATCGCCGGAGAGCGTGATGACCTGTCGGCCAGGATGGCTGGCCTGCGCGCCGATGGCCTGGGGCAGGGCATTGGCCATGGAGCCGTGCGTAAAGGAGCCGAGCAGCCTGCGCTTGCCGTTCATGTGCAGGTAGCGCGCAGACCAGACCGTAGGTGTGCCCACGTCGCAAGTGAAGATCGCATCCTCTGCGGCCAACTCGTCGAGCAGCTTGGCGACGTACTGTGGATGGATTGGCGTGCGGCCTGGCTCCCCCACGGCAAGATCGTCAAGGCCCTTGCGTGTGTCTTTGTAGTGGCTGAGACACAGGTCGAGGTACGAGCGGTCGGTCTTGTCTTCGAGCAGGGGAGTCAGTGCCGCCAGCGTGTCCTTCACGTTGCCGATCAGTCCCAGATCGGCTGGAGTACGGCGTCCGATCTGCTCGCCGAGGCGGTCGACCTGGATAATCTTTGCGGTCTTCGGATAGAACTGCTGATAGGGGAAGTCCGTGCCCAGCATGAGAAGGACATCGCAGTTCATCATGGCGTGATAACCGGAGGAAAAGCCCAGTAGGCCAGTCAGCCCAACGTCATAGGGATTGTCGTACTCGATAAACTCCTTGCCGCGCAGCGCATGGACGATCGGTGACTTCAGCCGCTCCGCCGCTGCGATCAAGTCGTCATGAGCTCCCGCGCAGCCCGCTCCGCCAAGAATGGTCACCCTGCGCGCGCGGTTGAGGATGTCAGCCGCACGGCGAAGTTCATTGTCGGACGGGAGCAATGACGAGGCCGAGTCCTCGATCCCAAGTGAGAGCGCAGCGGCAGATGTTTCTCGCAGCGCCACGTCGCCGGGAATGACGATCACGGCAACGCCGCGCTTGGTGAGAGCTGTGCGCATGGCGATGCCCAGCACGCGTGGCATCTGCTCCGGCTGCGAGATCAACTCGCAGTAGTGGCTGCAATCTTTAAAGAGATGCTCGGGATGTGTCTCCTGAAAGTAGCCGCTGCCGATCTCGTAGCTGGGAATTTGCGCTGCAATTGCGAGCACGGGAACACGGCTACGGTGGCAGTCGAAGAGCCCGTTGATGAGGTGAAGATTGCCCGGGCCGCAACTGCCTGCGCAGACCGCAATCTCTCCCGTGAGATGAGCCTCCGCGCCGGCGGCAAACGCGGCCACCTCTTCGTGCCTTACATGCAGCCATTCAATCTGCTTGTTCTTCCGAATGACCTCAGTGAGTCCGTTCAGGGAGTCACCTACTACCCCGTAAACCCGCTTTACTCCGGCGTTCACGAGTGTCTCGATGAAGATCTCCGCTACCTTTTTTGCCATGTGTTTACTCCGCCTTTGCAAACGATGGATTAAGGAGTTACGTGGAATAGTGCTGGAAATTCGATGCTACGCCTTCGACATTATCTTAGGGCAAGTCCTCGCATGATATGGCAGAGATGACTCACTTATTCACAAGGCTGTCAGGAAGTAGTTTATGAGAGAGCGCGATTCCGAAATAGGTGTCGCAGGACATTGCTTGCGGTTGAGCCGATAGGCGATCCATTCGTCAAATGGACGCTAGCATGGAAAAAATACGGACAGCAATCGAAAAGTAAGATTTCTTGACTGTAATTCCTGGAGTCTGCTACTGTCCTGCCCGCAGAATGAAACATCTATTGCATATCTTGAAATCTTCATCGCCGAGACCTGCGAATGGGGAAAGTCATATGGCGATTGAACGCAAATGAGGATTCGATCCTGCCTTTCTTTTTGGCTATTTGTGCCAAGTGTGATTGCATCTCTCGATTTGGAGTCGCAAGCAAAGGAGGTGAGCGCAGAATAATATGCGCTGCCCCTGTCGAAAGCAATTCTGGGGAGTTGCTCTATGCGGGCAAAGTCGAAGTCGGCTCCAGTGGGAGTAATCACGAAAGTGCTAAAGATTCTGGAGTTGCTCGATCGAGCCCCTGATGGACTCCAGCTACGAGACTTGGCCAGACAGACGGGGATTAATAAAAGCACGGTACATCGGTTTGCCAGCCATCTGGAAGCAGAAGCTTATCTGTTTCGTGATGCAGGTGGAACTTACACCCTGGGACCGAAGCTGGCTCGCTTAGGGAGCGGAATCAGCTTCCAGGCAACACTTTGCAAGATTTGCCGGCCCATGCTGGAACATCTGTGGAAAGTAACTGGCGAGACAATTAACTTGGCGATTCTCGATGGCTCCGATGTCCTCTATCTGGATATTCTTGAGACACTGCACACCTTCAGGCTTGTCTCTAAGGTTGGAATGCGTCGTCCTTTTCATTGCACCTCGCTCGGAAAGGCAATCGTCGCAAATATTAAGGATGAGCAGGTAAGGGAGCAGCTCTTTGCCAATGTTCAATTTGATGAAGGCAAGACCCCGCGAAGTATCACGAGTATAGGAAGGCTGAAAAGAGACCTGGTCAATATTCGAGAGCGTGGGTTTGCGCTTGATGAAGGCGAGGCCGTAACAGGGGTGCGTTGCCTCGGCGCAGCCATCCTTGGCGCGGACGGGAAGGTTGTCGGAGGGATAAGTATATCGGGCCCGATGGTAAGAGTTACACGAGAGCTTCTGCCTTTGTTTTCTATGAAGCTACGTGAAGCTGCGCAAGAGATATCGACATGCCTGGGTTACCGACCTGCTGAAAAGAATAAAAGGCCGGATTCTTCTGCTTTCGTGTTTACACAAAAACGTGTCTCAGCCAAACGTATGGGCGTGAAGTAGAACCTGCTTTGCCAGACGAATTGTTCGAACTTGCACTTAACGATTGTGTGGACAAAAGAGCGTATTGCAAAAAGCAACTTCCTCCTCGGGTCATTCACAGATTTATTGATCCGTACTTTTCCCCACTTCGACTAGGCACAGCTCTCCTACGAGCACTTCATCGTTAGGGGTAACAAATTCCGCTGAAATTTCATTATGTGAAATTTTCATTTTGTATTTCAATCTACAAATTTATGGGACTAATGAAGTATTCGCATCAAAGTAGCTGTTTTAGCACTTAAAAGGCTTGACACGTATCGTTGATGGTGGTGTATGGTTGGACCCGCTTAGCGATAGGGCCGTCAGTTTAGACAAAGCCTGCGTAATCACAGTGACTGTCTAAGCCTTATCTGACGACGCTAGGTTGAGTGCTGGATGGGAGATCATATGCTCAGGCGTGCTCAGATATTTTTAGGTTCAGTCCTGTTGACAGTCTCACTCGCATCCGCTCAGACAAGCGGAACGATCGTAGGAAACGTGCATGACGCAATGGGAGCTCAGGTTGATGGAGCTTCTATAACCGTCACCAATATTGAAAGAAATACAAGCCAGACGGTTATTTCCGGCGAGGATGGAAACTATGTGGTTCCATTTCTTCCGCCCGGAAGTTATCGCGTTACCGTAGAAAAGCAAGGGTTTCAGCGGCAAGCTTCACCACCCACGCAGATAGACGTCGATCAACGCGCGCGCCTTGACTTCGCCCTCAAGGTCGGTTCAATCTCGGAGTCGATTGAGGTGACGAGCGCTGCACCGTTAATCCGATCAGAGACGGCCGAGCTCGGAGAAGTAATCGGACAGAAGCCAATTGAAGCTCTCCCGCTCAATGGTCGCAACTTCGCACAACTTGTCTATCTGGTTCCTGGCGTAACGACAGGACAGCAAGGAGAAAACCTCTCGGGGCAGAGCACTTATAATCCGCGTGCGGCTTCGGACTTCAATGCGCTGGGGGCCCAACAAAACTCAAGTGGATGGCTCGTTGACGGAATTATGGACAATGAGTTCACGTTTAATACAGTGATGGTGCAACCGTCAGTTGAGTCAATCTCAGAGTTTAAGGTTCTTACAGGCGTTTACTCCGCAGAGTACGGCCGCGGCAGCGGTATCGTGACGACGCAGACAAGATCGGGCACAAATCAATTTCATGGTGAGGTATTTGAATACCATCGTGACAAAGATCTGAGCGCGAGAAGCTACTTCAATCGTCCCCCTGCAATCAAGCAAAATTTTATTCGAAATCAGTTCGGGGCAGCATTGGGTGGCCCTATCTGGAAGGACAAAGCATTCTTTTTCATGGATTACTATGGTGAGACCCAGATTCAGGGAAATACCTTTGTCGACACGGTGCCAACGGCCCTGGAGAGAACCGGCAACTTCAGTGAACTCTGTGCGGGAAACGGCGGATCACTCAACGCCGATGGATTGTGTATTGATAGTGGTGGCAATCCGTCGGGAGGTCAGATCTATGACCCATACTCCACGACACTTGTAACGGTAAATGGACAGGCGACTTTTGCTCGTACCCCACTGGCAAATAACGTCATACCTCAAAAATATCTAAACGCTGTTGGTCTCACAGTCGCGAGTATCTATCCATTGCCTCAGACTGGTGGGTTGATAAACAACTATACCGATAGCATTGGAACCACTCTTAATGACAATGGCGGGAATATCCGCGTCGATTATAAGGTCGGCAGCAAGGATTCAATGTTTGGTCGTTACAGTTATGAACGATTTACTGGTTTTTCTGCAAAAGGCCAAGGTGGCTGTTGCATTAGAACACCTGCCGGACTTCAGGAGAAATACAATCTGGGGCCGTATATCTCGGGTGGTCAGAACACTGTTTTGCTTGCTGGCGGGGCAGTACTTAGCGAAACTCACGTTTTTTCGCCATCATGGGTAAATCAGTTCAGTATTGGTTACGCGCATACCAATCCACTGACACAGCAGTCGGATTATGGACTGAACGGTGCAACGGGTTTGGGAATTAATGGAATTAACTTCAACGACGCTACTTCGGGAATTCCGACACTTACCATTTCAGGGGTAGCAGGTGCTTACACGGCAATTAATGACGGACCCAATTTTTTGCCTATTCAGGCACGACAGACCAGCTATCAGATAGAAGATAGTGTTTCCTGGACCAGAGGTTCACATTCAATAAAGTTTGGTTATCGTCTCGTCGACGATCAGGCTTCTCCTTTTACCGGGATCAATACGCGTGGCACTCTTACTTTCGGTCTCAATCTGACAAATAATCCACAGACCGCATCGGGTGGAGATGGCCTTGCATCACTCGAGATGGGGTTGATGGCTAATGGAACTGCTGCCGGGGCGACCAGGGGAGTGCTGCTGAACCCCTATGTATTGACGACTTGGGAACATGCGGCATACGTCCAGGATGATTGGAAGGTAACTCCACGTCTCAGTTTGAATCTGGGAATGAGGTGGGATCTGATTACTCCATATACGGAGCAGAAGAATCGCTTGACGAACTTTGATATGGCGAGTTTGAGTCTGATCTACGCCGATACGCCTGGAGTATCCGATACGGCTAATGTTAAGACTCAGTATAGAAACTTTGGCCCACGTATTGGATTTTCCTATGACATAACAGGCAAGGGCAAGACGGTGGTTCGTGGCGGATATGCGATCTCCTATTTTCCTCAAGAGCCAACCGGGACAGGCCTTCTGGGGATTCAGAATCCATGGGCTGTTACTCAAAATTCTGCAACTTTTACCAATAACTACCCAACAAGTTCACAGTTGGCAACTTCTGAGCCACTATTGTCGCAGCCTTTTCCTGTGCCCACACCTGTGAAACCTGTTGGTACAGCGGCTTTAATCGCTGCAAATCCCAGCATTATTGGATTGGCTTATGCAAACCAAACGCCTTCCTTCCAGAGTTATACGCTCAACATCGAACAGCAGTTCTTGAATGATTACCTACTTGAAGTTGCCTATGCGGGAAGTCACTCGAATCACTTGCTTTACTGTTTTAATCCGCAAGAGGTAGAGCCTGGACCGTCGAGTATTTCATCCAATAGCCGTGTGACTATTCCTGGAATAGCGTCAATCCGCTCGATTAACTACTGCCAAAATACAAATCGCGGAAACTACAACGGTCTGAATGCAAAATTGACCAAGAGGTTGAGCGGGGGATTAAGCCTGATCGCCAGCTATAGCTACTCTAAGTCCCTTGACTATGGCGGAGCTACTAACAGTGGCGGTGCAGTAGGCAGCACGCAGACGATTACAAATATTCTAGGTGCTTACGGACCATCTGGTTATAACGTTCCTCATCGGTTTGTCGGTAGTTATGTCTGGGAGTTGCCCTTCGGCAGGGGGAGAAAATTCTTAGGTGAGAATCGCATCGCTTCTGCGATTGCAGGAGGATGGGAGTTCGATGGAATCGCCACAATTCAAAGCGGCCTACCCTTTACGTTAACAAACATGAGTAGTTGCCCAAATAACGCGACAAATTGCTGGCCGGATAGAATTCCTGGAGTATCGCTAAAGCCTGCTCATCAGGACTATGCCCACTGGTTTAATGCGGCAGCCTTCGCCGTGCCCTGCCAGGTTGCTCTCACAGCTACAAATGGGTGCCCGACGGGAGAGGCCGCATATCGATTTGGAACTGAGGGGCGGGGAGCACTCCGTGGCCCTCAAACAGTGAACTTCGATCTCTCTCTTGCTCGCACCTTCCCGATCTGGAGACAGATTAATCTAATGGCTCGGCTAGACGCGTTCAATGCGCTAAATCATCCTCCCATGAGTTTTCCCAACCAGACGATTAATTCTTCTGCCCCCGCTAATACGTCGGAGGCCATTACCTCAACCATCTTGGGAGTTGATCCTCGTGATCTTCAGATATCCGCGAAGATCAACTTCTAACTGGAAATCTAGACTTACTCTACACAACAGCAAAGAAAGGAATAAATTATGACGCAGTATTCGAGAAGGTCATTATTGAAGGGTGCTGCTCTGCCGGCCCTTGGAACCTTTGCCCTTCCTACATTGGCTGCGGCAATACAGACAAACAGTTCACCACAGCAACGTCCCAGGATGAAGATTACAGACATACGTACGGCTCAGGTTAATGTACATGGGCCACAGACTCATGTACGTGTTTACACGGATTCAGGGCTCTATGGACAAGGTGAATCGACTGATGCGGCGGTCGGTACAGCATCATTGGTGCGCAGCTTTCGCAGGATATTGATCGGGCAGGATCCTCTCAATGTCGAGGCTTTATGGGAGAGAGTACGGGTCTCCGGAATCTTCGCAGGGGCGCAAGGTGGTCAATATATTACTGCGCTGACCGGGATTGAGATAGCGCTCTGGGATTTGGCAGGAAAAATACTCGGACTACCCGTGTATCAATTGTTAGGTGGTAAGTTTCGCGATAAAGTGAGGATCTATTGCGACTCCGACATGGATGACCCACTTGGTCCCGAGTCGGATAAGAAACTTCCCTGGATCAAAAGCAAAGGATTCACTGCGATGAAAATCGATCTGGATGAGGCCAAGGATCCCGCACGGTTTGACTCGGTCAATTGGACGGCCAGCAATGGTGAGATCGATCGCATGGTGAAGTGGGTAGCTCACGTTCGTGAGTCGATTCCAAAGGAGATGGATCTGGCCTGCGATATGCACGGCCGCTACGATGCTCCTACGGGCAAGAAGGTCGCAAAAGCGCTGGAGCCATTTAGGCTGCTCTGGCTTGAAGAGCCAGTTCCGCCTGAAGATATCGATGCAATGGCCGACATTCGGCACTCAACGTCGACGCCTATCTGTTGTGGAGAAAATTTGTACATGCGGTGGGGATATACGGAGTTACTCCAGAAGCAGGCGGCTGACATCATCATGCCGGATATTCAAAAAGTAGGTGGGCTTTCTGAAGCGAAGAAGATCGCGAATATGGCGCAAGCCTATTACATTCCGTTTGCTCCTCACTGCGTTGTATCGCCGATTGGGCAGATGGCCTCAGCTCATGTCTGTGCGGCAGTACCTAATTTCCTCGTCTGTGAGTGGCACTGGATCAACCATGTGGATCTTTGGACAACATTTGTGAAAGAGGGCGAAATCATTGTGAACGGCTATATTACTGTGACTGACAAGCCTGGTATTGGAGTTGAGATGGATGAAGATGCTGCCAAGAAGGCGCAGATCAAAGGTACACCCTGGTTTGAACCTAATCTGTAACGCCACGAAGGAGATAAGTTAAGATGCTAGATCGTACATTGAAGTGGAACGTGGCAGTTGTTGTATGTTGGATGGCGTTCATTGCTGCTGTCCCAAAGGTAAAGGCGCAGCAGGAGTTTTTTACACGTGAAGATGTCATTAAGTACACGCCCGACTGGCAAGGAGAGCGGTTTGCTGATGGACGGCCGAAGGTGCCGGATAGCATTCTGGACCGCATGAAGACAGTGACTCTCGAAGAGGCCTGGGCTACTCTGCAGGAGGCCAACTTTATGCATCAGTATGAAGATGGATGGCTTTCCATTCATTCCGATAAAGTGTTGGTTGGGAGAGCGCTTACGGCTGTGTGGATGCCGGGACGGCCCGATATTCAGAAGGTGATCGAAGAGCAGGGCGTGAAGGATCACAGAGCTGGTGCGATGAATGCATGGCCAGTGGATATGCTACAACCTAGGGATGTCTATGTTGCCGATCATTTTCAGCTCAAGGTGGATGGGCCTTCAATTGGTGATAACGTGGGCAATGCCATTTATGCGAAATCTGGGAACGGAATTGTTTATGACGGGGCTGTTCGAGATATCAATGGACTTGATGAGCTTCCAAACTTTACGGCGTTCGTGCGTTCTTATGATCCCTCCCATCACTATGGCTCGTTGCGAACGGGAAAGCTGCTGAATTCGACGATGGTCAGTATTAATGGGCCCGTGCGTATCGGTCATGCGTTGGCGATGCCTGGAGATGTTGTTCTAGGTAGAAATGGTGGAGTGATTTTTATTCCTCCACAGCTAGCGGAAAAGGTAGTGAAAAGCTCCGAGCGTACGCATCTGCGGGATATGTTCGGACATCAGCGTCTTCAGGAAGGGAAGTACACTGCCGGGCAGATTGATGCACGCTGGACTCAGGTTATCGAGCAGGATTATATGGGATGGCTAAAGCAGAATGAGGATCATTTGCCAGTTTCCAAAGAGCAGATCGAGGAAATACTGAAAGAGCATTGATTACTATTTGTAGCCAGCGTAGAAATAATTTTTAAGATTGGTAGCCTTGATAGGGCAGGGATTGAGTTAGTCGCGGAAGGAAATTCCAAGCCATGCTCCAGCGGCAACAGAGAGAAGGCAGAGTAGGGCAATCAGCAGTATTGTCCACCTTTGCCTGATGCTAAGGCGAAGACGCTGGAGTCGCTTTCTGCTGCCGCGGAAGCGTCGTATGCGATGCGAATAAGCCATAGTATGCCTCGCTTGTCGTAGAGTGCTATTTCATCAAGCTGGCTTATGCTTTGTTGTCTAGGTGCAGGCCGTACATTGTTTGCAGAAAGTGTGGTTCTGCCGGTGTGCGGTGATCATACAGATACTTCCGGCCAATGTAATTGCCACCTCAAGCCAGTGTGAGGGCAGTCGGTCTCCGAAGAGTGCGCCTGTAGAGATAAGTGCCAGGCCAAGCGCCATGAGAGCGAGGATCGACCGCCTCTTATGCTTCTGATATCCGGAAAGGATGGCTACTGCTCCGAGTATCGTTACCAGGATGGCCAGTACTCGGTGAGTTGTTTCTTCGGCTGGTAGCAGGTGGGCATAAACCGCCATTAATGAGAGCACGATAGGTGCTCCGACGCAGTGAACAAAGCAGGCGGCTGAGGCGATGATTCCGATCCGATCTACCATTCCCACCAGGGATTGACGTTGCCACATGGAGTGACTTCTCCTGCTGCAGGATGCAGCGAATTGCAAATTTGTAAATAAAAAAGGATGGAACAAAGCGTGTTTGTATCGACCGAAGAATCTCGGCCGATACGAACACGCAATGGTTGTGTCGCGGGTTAGAAGTGGTAACCGAGCTCCGCGGTAAAGGTGCGCGGAGTAAGGTAGTGGGTTCCACTGAACGTCGAAAGGAAGTTGTACAGCGCGTACTTGTTGGTTAGGTTGACGGCCGTGCCGCGAAGGCTCCACCGATACTTCACACCGTTAAAGAGATTGTCTTCTCCAATTGATGCGTCGAACACATTGCGCGGCGCAATGCGTGGCGGATTCTTGTCGTCGTTCTCGGTGCCGGGTGCGGGGATGCTGAGCAGCTTCGAGGAGATCTGCGAGGCCAGGCAGGTTGTGGGTAGAGCCGCGTACGGCGTGGCTTTCACGCCATTGCAGACGAGTCCTGCTTCAAACTCCTGATCGGCGGTAAAGCCACTCAGGTCAACCGCAGGTTGCCCATTGATGGTTGTGGAGATCGGCTGGCAGAGGCTGTTGGGATCGGTCGTGTTGTAGCAAGGAGCGGAGCCGGCAGTAAGTCCGCTGTCGTAGCGCCAGTTGAAGCCGACCCACGGGCCGCGTTTGTGGGGAAACTGGTACTGCAGGTGCGTTGTCTCGTTGAACTTTTCATCGTGGTCGATGCGGAAGGGATAGGTGCTTCCCTGCTGCGCCGGTGCAGCACCAGCGCCTGCGCTCTGCGGCGGGAAGAAGCGTGCAGCCACCGAGGACATGATGACGAAGGCGGAGAAGCTATGGTAGTTAGGAACATCGACGCGCAGAGCAAAGCCCGGGATCTTTGAGTTATGCCAGTCAATGGGGAAGGTGATGGGGGTGTTGCCCAGGACGCTGAAGTCGAAGGCGTTGTGAGTGTACTTCCAGATGTAATCGCCGCTGAAGATCAGGTTCTTGCCGAAGGCCTGCTGCAGTCCGGCATGAAACTCATTCCTGAAGCCGGGCTGTAGGTTGCTGGCCGCGGGAGAGATCCCAGGGGAGCAAGCCAGCAGCGGGTTCAGCACATTATTGCCGCAGCCCTGGCTGGATAGAACGAGGTTCTCGTTGAAGGGAGTTTCGAGCGTACGCGCATAGGACACACGCAGCACAGTATTGGTCTGTTTGATAGTGTAGGCGACGCCAAGTCGTGGCTCAGCCTGTCTTGCGATAGTAAGTCCGTTATAAAGATCGCCGCGGATGCCTAGATTAAAGAGCCAGTTACCAGTCTTGATTTGATCCTGAATATAAAGAGCGAGTTCTTTTACGTCGGTATGTCCGAAGTAGTTATAGAGTGAGCCGCCGCGAGTAAGGTCATATGGTGCAAGGTCAGGGTTATAAAAGCCACCTACCGAGGGATCGTTGGAGAAGCTATTGATCCCATCGCACTGCGAAGGATCGGTAAAGCCCGGCAGTCCGCTACCTGTCCCATCGACGCAGGGTGCATTGGTGGCGGCGTTAACCAGGCCAAGGTTGTCATGCTCGCGGAGAAATGTTTGCGAGTAGAAGACTCCAGCCTTGATATTGTTGATGCCCTTTGCATAAGAGTAGTCCGCGTGCACGCCGACGTTATTCAGCGAGCGAGCCTGGGAGATGGACTGAGCCTGAATCGGCCCCAGGTCGGCCAGAGGATTGTTGCTAGGGTAGTAGTTATAAGCGTCGCGCCGAACATAAGCCCCCACGTTGAAGACCGAGTTAGCTCCAATGGTGTGCGTGTAAGTCGGTGCGATATTGAAGGTAACGATCTTCGATCTCTGATCGGCATCGCCTACACTGCCGATGACCGGGTTGGCGCTGCTCCCGGCGCTGACTACATTTTGAACATTCAGATTGTCGTAAGCGTTTGGCGTCTGGAACCACGAGCGGCTCAGACCCAGGTTGACGTGGATGGAGTCGCGCGGAGAGAGTTGCCGGTCGAAGCGATCGAAGCTGTTGACTTCGTTGCCCTTATCGTGGAAGACAACAAACTCCGGCGGATCGAGAAAGCGTCCTGTGTTCAGTCCGTCTACCTCGATGAAGTTACCCCACTTATCGCCGCCATAGCTCAGGTCCACCGAGCCGGTCGCCGAGCCGAAGGTGCCGTACGAAGCGGTAATGGCTCCAGTCGGCGTATGCACGCCCTGTCCCGAGCGGGTGGTCACCTGGATCACGACGCTGGTCTTGCCGCCGTACTCAGCCGGAGGTGCGCCGGAGATAACCTCGAGCGATTGCACCGAGTTAGAAGGAATCTGGTTCGAAAACACCTTGCTCTGCTGGTCTGTAATGGGTTGGCCGTCGATGGAGAAGGAGTTGGAGGCGTGGTCGCCGAGGCCGTGGAAGAGACCGTTTGAGTCGGCCGCGATACCCGGCGAGGCCAGCGTAACCAGCGAACTGAGAGACGACGACTGGCTCTCCAGGGGAAGTCGATCAAAGAGCTTGCGGTCGACGTCGGTATGGAAGGTCGAGTCGTTTTCGAGCAGGTCGCCCGCATCGACGTTAACCACAGTGGTGCTGCTGCCCGCCTTCAGGCTGATCGCGAGAATGATGGGCACGAACGAACGCACATCGACATCCCGGGAGATCGTCGAAAATCCTGCCGCCGCAATCGTAAGGTGATAGGGATTCAGTGGAAGATTGGTGAGCTGATACTTGCCCGCGCCGTCCGACTTGGTCTGCTGGGCATAATGACTTACAGGGTTTTCCAGAGTAATGGAAGCACTCGGAACAACCGCGCCGGAGGCATCGGTCACCGTGCCATAGACGGTGCCGGAGCTTCCAGCCGATTGCGCGAAAAGGGCTGATACAACTGAGACGAAAAACACGAATGTAACGACAACACTGCGTCGGATAGACGTGTGCATACACAACCTCCCTGAGGTTTAAAGGCCTGAATTGTTCTTTAGAAACGCTGTTCTCGAACGGATAACTCCGTGAGACTCTGTCCCATCGATCTAGGGGTGCCAGATACAGTTAGTCCTGCTTAGTGGCAGTTCTAAGTCGAGTGGCGCTGCATCTAGGGGCTTTAGGCGTTGGCAGGCGGGGGGCGTGTAAACAGCGCGAATCGGGATAAGGTACGTGGGCGGGCAACAGGAAGTGCTGCCTCTACTTTGGAATAGACCTCGGACGCCGGTATCTGCGGAGGTGCCGCTGTAAGCTGAATGGTCAAATGCGCTGTAGCGCACAGGCCGCAATCAGCACGCGAAACGCTGCCTTGGTTGTGAGAATGGACGACAGACAGTGTTCCGCCAAGCAGCACCAACGCAATGCACAACAGGCCGATGACGATCTTCCATGGCAACTGCATGTGAATGGTGGTGTACTTGCGGATCATAGATTGAATATAGTTTATGTTTCTGTCAATTGATAGCGAACACTCAATATCCATATGGGGAATGAGATCTGTATTTCTGCTTAAGTTCCTGCAATCAGTGATAGATAGAGTCACAAAGCGCATACCGGATCAGGCTCGGAAGTAAGTATGATTGTGATGGGGATTTATCGGCAGCAGAGGTCAATTCATGGAAGCAACTGCTACTTTTCTTATCGGGCACTATGACTATCGGCTCGTCGCCTTGTCGATTCTGGTTGCGATCTGTGCCGCCTATGCCGCGCTTGACCTGGCAGGCCGTGTCACTGCCTCTCACGGCTTTGCCAAGCTCGTCTGGCTTATCGGCGGTGCGGTCTCGATGGGGCTCGGTATCTGGGCCATGCACTATCTGGGCATGGAGGCTTTCCGGCTGCCGGTCAAGGTCTACTACGACTGGCCCACCGTGCTGCTCTCGACGGCCGCGGCCATCGCGGCTTCGGCGGTGGCGCTCTTCGTCGTCAGCCGCAAGACCATGGGAACCGGTGCCATCGCGGTAGGCGGCATCCTGATGGGGGGCGGCATCGCGGCCATGCACTACATCGGCATGGAGGCCATGCGCTTGCCTGCCATGTGCATGTACTCCGCGCCGACGGTCATTCTCTCGGTCGTCCTCGCGATCCTTATCTCGTCCGCAGCCCTGTGGCTTACCTTTACAGTGCGCAGCCAGACCGACACCTGGAGCTGGCGCAAGACAGGCAGTGCCGTCCTGATGGGGCTTACCATTCCGATCATGCACTACGTCGGCATGGCGGCAGTACGTTTCACGCCCGCGCCGCTCGACCCCGCCAGCCTCGACCACGCGATCAATATCTCGCAGGTCGGAGTGACCGGTATCGCGTTGGGAACTCTCTTTGTACTGGGCGGCGTCTTCATCGTGGCCTTGCTCGACCGCCGTTTCTCCCTGCAGGCGCTGCAACTGGAGCTGAGCGAGCAGCGTTATCTCATGATGGAGGAGATGACCGCCGAACGCGAGCGGACCCGCGCCGCCGAGGCGGGAAGCCAGGCCAAGAGCGAGTTTCTCGCCAACATGAGCCACGAGATCCGCACCCCGCTCAACGGCATCATCGGCATGACCGACCTCGCGCTTGAGACCGAGCTGACGCGTGAGCAGCGCGACTACCTGGAGACGGTCAAGCTTTCCGCAGACTCCCTGCTTAACGTTATTAATGACATCCTCGATTTCTCGAAGATCGAAGCGGGCAAGGTCGATCTTGAAGTGATCGACTTTGACCTGTACGAGTGCATCGAGGGCACTCTGAAGACGCTCGCCCTCCGCGCTGATGAGAAGGGGCTCGAGCTGCTGTGCGAGGTTGCCCCCGACGTCACCGAGTCGGTCGTCGGCGACCCCGGCCGCCTGCGCCAGATTTTGCTCAACCTGGTCGGCAACGCCATCAAGTTCACCGCCGAGGGTGAGATCGCGCTCAAGGTCCAGGCCGAGCTGCTCGAGGACAAGTGCACCACGCTGCACTTCATCGTCTCCGACACCGGCGTCGGCATCGCGCCCGAGAAGCTGACCACCATCTTCGATTCCTTCAGCCAGGCCGACACCTCCACCACCCGTGAGTATGGCGGCACCGGCCTCGGCCTCACCATCTCCCGTCGCCTCATCGAAATGATGGGCGGCCGCATCTGGGTCGAGAGCGATCCGGGCGTTGGCTCCCGCTTCCACTTCACGGCCAAGCTGGGCACGGATGCCGTCCGTCAGGTCGTCGTGGAGAACGCCGCTCCCGGCACCCTGCGCGGGGTTAAAGTGCTCATCGTCGACGACAACCGCACCAACCGCCGCATCCTCGAGGGCTTGGTTACGCGCTGGGGCATGAAGCCCACCGTCACCGCCGACGGAGAGGTTGCGCTGAAGCAGCTCGAGGCCGCGCAGGCCGCGCGCGAGCCCTTCGACCTTATCCTGACCGACATGCACATGCCGAAGATGGACGGCTTCACCCTGGTCGAGCAGATCAAGGAGAAGATGGAGCTTTCCACCTCGACTATCATGATGCTGACCTCCGGCGGCCAACGCGGCGACGCCGCCCGCTGCGAGGAGCTGGGCATCTCCGCATACCTGCTCAAGCCCGTCCGCCAGGTGGAGCTGCGCGAGGCGATTGCCCGTGTCTTGGCCTCTAAAGAGCAGGTGGGAGCCAAGCCCTTGATTACCCGCTACACGCTGCAGGAGGAGCGCGATCCCTCCCGCAGCCTGCACATCTTGCTGGCCGAGGACAACGTCGTCAACCAGAAGCTTGCCACCCGTATGCTTGAGAAGCGTGGCCACCACGTCATCGTCGCGAGCAACGGCCGCGAGGCTCTTGAGGCGCTCGACCGGAAGACCTACGACCTGGTACTGATGGACGTGCAGATGCCGGAGATGGACGGTCTGACGGCCACCCGGTATCTCCGCGAGAAGGAGCTTGCCGCAGGGAAGGATCACCATCAGCCAGTCGTCGCCATGACGGCTCTGGTGATGAAGGGCGACCGCGAGCGCTGCATGGAGGCGGGCATGGACGGCTACCTCTCCAAGCCCATCCGCCCGCAGGAGCTGGACGAGGTGTTGGACCGCTACCTGATGCAGCAGGGCGACGAAGAGCCTATGGCCACCGAGCCGGTAACCACCGACTCAGAGCCGTCCGCAGTGGACGCAAAGGAGCTGATGCGCCGCATCGACGGCGACCGCGAGCTGCTGGCCGAGCTGCTCGAGCTCTTCCGCGCCGACTATCCGGAGCAGATGGGCCGCGCCCGCCAAGCCGTCGCCGCAAACAATCCGGGCGAACTGTACAGCATCGGCCACACGCTCAAGGGGGCCTTGGGCAACCTGGCTGCCACCCGCGCCGCCGAGCTGGCCGCAGAACTTGAAACCATAGGAAAGACCGGCGAGCTTGCGCCAGCTCTGGAGACGCTCTCCCGGCTGGACGAGGAGCTTGTCCGGGTGATTGCCAAACTTGAAGAACTTGCAGTGGAGCTGGTTAAGTGAAGATCCTTGTAGCAGATGACGATCCGATATCTCGCCGCATGATGGCTCGCATCCTTGAGCAGAGCGGCTATCAGGTAACCACAGCCGCCAACGGACGCGAGGCCGTCAGCGAGCTGGCCAAACCGGACGGCCCCCGCTTGGCGCTGGTCGACTGGATGATGCCCGAGCTGGACGGCCTGGGCGTCTGTCGAGAGGTCCGCAACCTCCACGAAGAGTCCTATATCTATATAGTGTTGCTCACCTCCAAGGAGTCGAGCGAAGACGTGGTGCAGGGCCTTGAGGCAGGCGCGGACGACTACCTGACCAAGCCCTGCGATCCCGCCGAGCTGAAGGCCCGGCTGCACACCGGACGACGCATCCTGGAGCTGGAAAACAAGCTGGTCGAAGCGCGCGAGAATATGCGTTTCAAGGCTACGCACGACGCCCTCACCTCGTTGTGGGATCGCGGAGCCATCATGTCGCTTCTGCAGAGCGAGCTAAGCCGCTCCCGTCGAGACGGCCTGCCGGTTTCGGTGATCCTCTGCGACGTCGATTACTTCAAGTTTATCAATGACACCCACGGCCACCAGGCGGGCGACTCGGTTCTCGAAGAGATCTCCCGCCGCATGCTGTCGTCGGTGCGGGCGCACGACTCGGTCGGCCGTTACGGCGGGGAGGAGTTTCTCATCGTCCTCGGCGGCATCGACCGGGATCACCTCCAGCTCCGCGCCGAGCAGCTACGGAACGCGATCCGCTCCACTCCCTGCGAGACCGTCACCGGCCCACTTCTTGTCTCGCTCAGTGCCGGAGCTACCACCATCGAATCTTGGCAGCAGCCGGTTTCGGTCGAGCAGGTATTGAAGCTGGTCGACCAGGCTCTCTATAGGGCTAAGGAGCAGGGGAGAAATCGCATCATCTATGCAGACTCGCCAGCACCGGAGATAGTAGCTGCGGCGGAAGCTGCAAAACCTTAGCCAAACTCGGCAGCATCTACCCCTGGTACTCCGTGCTGCGGCGTGTCTTCCCCTTTTGGGACGCGCCACGGCGTATCCTAAAGACGCGCAGGCCGGAATGATATTCGCAGACTGGAATCCCCGTTACTGGAATTGATATGCTTAGATCTGAAGTGGAACAAGATCCCAGTATCGAACTGAGCGACGAGAAGATTCGGGAACAACTCGACCTGCTGGTACAGGACACAGTCTTCCGTTCCAGCAAGCGCTCCATCGAGTTTCTTCGCTACGTCGTCGACCAGACCTTAAAAGGCTCCGCGGACCAGATCAAGGAGCGCACCATCGGGGTCGAGGTCTTCGGTCGAGCGCCCTCCTACGACACCAACATGGACCACGTCGTCCGCACCGCGGCTATCGAGCTGCGCAAGCGGCTCGCCATCTACTACGGCGAGGAGAAGCACCGTTCCGAGATTCGTATGAGCCTGGTCCCCGGCTCTTACGTTCCCCACTTCACGCTGCCCACGCAGCCCCTGCCGCCGGAACCGGAGGTCGCCCCGGAGCCTGCCGCTTCGGCGGCTCCGACAACCATCGCCACGGCCCAGGCCGAGGGAAGCGTTCCCCCGCCAGAGCCCACTCCCGCCGCGACCATCTCCGCCGCCTCCCACCGGCGCTCGCTCTTCTTCGGTCTCGGCCTCGCCGTTCTCGTGATCCTCAGCGGCGTGGCCTACGGACGCTTCCACGCTCAGGCCACTCAGGACATCTTCTGGCGTCCCATTCTCGACTCCCCCGGCTCGGTCTTGCTCGCCGTCGGCGACGTGCCCAACGGCCCCCCGACCCCCAGCCCCACGGCGGACAACCAGGACGCCTCCCTCCCGACCCTCCAGGCCACCGCCGCCCCCACCGTCCCCTTCGCCGACATGGTCACCATCGCGAGCGTGGTGGGTACCCTCGAGTCGCACGGCAAAAAGGTACTCATCCGCCGCGAGAGCGTCAGCTCCTTCTCCGATCTGCGTGAGGGGCCAGCCGTTCTCATTGGAGCCTTCAACAACGAGTGGAGCCTCCGGCTTACCAACCAGCTCCGCTACACCTTGGCCCTCGACGCCGAAAAACACCTTATCTATATTAAAGACACAAAAAATCCCACCAGCCGCGCTTGGAGCTGGGGAACCGACCAGCCCAAGGTGCACAAGCACGGCGGCCCGGCACTGCACGACTTCGCCTTGATCTCCCGCATTTGGAACTCAGACACCGGCCACGTCGTCATCGTCATTGGCGGCCTCTACACCTACGGCACCCAGGCCGCAGGCGAGTTCCTCACCGACCCCAACCTCGTCCAGTCCATCGTCAAGTCCGCACCGCTCGACGACGCCCACCGGAACCTCCAGATTGTGCTTGGAACCACCGTAACCGACGACACACCCGGCCCTCCGAAGGTTTTGGCGGTCTCGGTGGAGTAGCCGTTTTGCCATCAGAGCAGCCCTTGAGTAAATTTGTTAAGCATAAGAAAATAAACAAGATATTCCAAAACCTGACGGTCAGGAACCGTACCTGTCTATCTTGTTGTCTCTTTGCGTCGATACAAAGCCCTTCGATCAGCTGAGGTCCCATCCTCGCGCAGCAGGCATCAAACCAATGCGCGACGATTATGAGGAGCCAAACGATCAGGGAGCGAATCAGGCGTGTCAAAACTACGCATTCTATCGACCGGAAGCACTCCGGCCCCTCGTTTCTTCCTCCCCGGCGTTATCAGCAGACAAGCACTAACCCGCAGTAATGTTTTCCAGGAGACCTACATGAACACCGCCTTCCGGCTCATCCGAGGCATCGCCCTCGCCTGTGCCCTTTACCTTTGCCTGCCCAGCGCAGCCTTCGCCCAGGGCTTGGGAACTATTAACGGTACGGTCGTCGACTCCACCGGTGCCTCGGTACCCGGCGCTACCGTAGTCCTCACCGAGATCAAGACCGGCCAGACCACCACCGTCCAGAGCCACGACGACGGTCTCTTCGTCTTCCCATCCGTTCCCCCGTCGAACTACAAGCTGGACGTCTCCTCCAAGGGATTCCAGAACTACGACCAGACCGGCATCCTCCTGCAGGCCGACCAGAGCCTGACCATCAACGTTCCCCTGCAGATCGGCTCCGAGACCCAGACCGTCACGGTCGAGGCCAACGCGGCTCAGATCAACGTCACCTCAGGCGGTGTCTCACAGGTCATCGGCGAGCAGCAGGTCATCGAGCTGCCCCTCAACGGCCGTAACGCGGCCAGCCTCACCACGCTGGTAGCCGGTGTCGTCACCGCTCCCAACGCCGGCGCCGACCAGGGCGCCACCAAGACCTTCCCCTCAGCCGTCACCATTTCGGCCAACGGCACCCGCGTCGGTCAGACTAACTACCTGCTCGACGGTGGCAACAACGTCGACGAGTACACCAACGTCAACGCGCCCTTCCCGATGCCCGATGCGGTCCAGGAGTTCAGTGTCGCCACCAGCAACTACAACGCCGAGTACGGCCAGAACGCCGGCGGTGTCGTCAACATCATCACCAAGAGCGGCGGTAACAAGTTCCACGGAGACCTCTTCGAGTTCGTCCGCAACCGTGCCTTCAACGCGGCCAACTACTTCAGCTACGTCAACGGCGTAAAGACCGTCGATCCCCTGAAGCGCAACCAGTTCGGCGGCACCGTCGGCGGCCCGGTCGAGATCCCCGGCCTCTTCAAGAACAAGCACACCTTCTTCTTCGTCGGCTACCAGAAGACCATCGCGCACACCTCTTCGGTCAGCGCTACTGCTGACACGCTGCCCACCGCCGACCAGCTCGCGGGCAACTTCAACTTCACCAGCGCGGCCGCTCCCGGCACCACAGCCTTCAACAGTGCCTGTATTGCGAACCCCTCCCTCGCCACCACTCCGGCGAATGCGGCGCAGTGCTACCCCTACACGGCCAATGGCGGCAACTCGTACACCGCTCACATCCCCACCACCGCCTTCAACAAGTCCTCTCTGGCATTGCTGAAGTACCTGCCCACCCCGGATGCGAATGGGTCCTTTACCTTCGTGAAGCCCAACTTCACCTCGCTCGGTGAGGTTACCGCCCGCGTCGACCAGGATCTGACCTCGAAGGACCGGTTGACCGCCCGCTACTTCTCCGATGGCTACAGCCTTCAGGGTGTGCTCAATCTCCAGAACCTGCTCACCTATGCAGACTCGGCCAACATCCACTACTACAATGCGTTGCTCTCCGAGACCCATACTTTCTCGGACCACATCCTCAACAACCTGATCGTCAGCTACCAGCTCGAGCAGGCTGGCCGCGGACCGCTCCCCGGATCGATCAATGTTAACGATCTCGGCGTCAACATCTGGCAGCCTGACTTCAAACAGATCAACCAGATCCTGGTTGGAACCACCAGCGCCACCTTCTTCAACATCGGCGATAACCCGCAGGGAACCTTTAACCGCGCCAACTACACCCTCGGAGACGACGTTCACATCCAGGCCGGCAGCCACAACATCGCCGTCGGCTTCCACGGTGAGCAGTCCAAGGTAGACGTCAACAATCTCTACCAGCAGCCTGGTCTCTTCACCTTCAACGCCACCGTTACCAACGACGCGATAGCCAGTTTCCTCACCGGTTATGTGCAGCAGTTCAGCCAGGCATCGGGCCAGTTCCTCAACCTGCGTGGCCACTTCTTCGGCTTCTACGGTCAGGACGCCTGGAAGATCGGCCGTCGCTTCACCCTCACCTACGGAGTTCGCTACGAGCCCTTCCTGCCCTGGCATGAGAAGGAAGGCCGCATGGGCAGCTTCTTCCCCGATGCCTACGCCTCCAACACCCACTCGACGGTCTTTCCGCTCGCGCCTGCCGGTCTCAAATTCGCTGGCGACCCCGGTTTCAACCCCAATGGCGTGCCGAACATCTACACCCACTTCATGCCGCGCATCGGTTTTGCATGGGATGTTTTTGGCGACGGCAAGACCAGCCTTCACGGCGGCGGCGGCTCCTTCTACGACTCCCGTATGAGCAGCGTGTTCTATAACATCTACTCCAACACCTCGCCGTTCATCACCAACTTCAACGTCAGCTCGGTCCTCGGTTCCACCACGGCCGGCAATACTGTCATCAACTTCAGCGATCCTTATGGCAGCACCGGAAGCGCCAATCCGTTCCCGGCGGCACAGCCTCCGCTGAACACCTCGCCGATCCCGACGCAGGCGTTCCTCACCTACGATCCGTTCCGGCCCTTTGCTACGCCAATCACCTACTCGTACAACCTCACGCTGGAGCAGCAGATCACCAACAACCTCTTGACTCGCATTGCCTACGTCGGCTCTCATAGCAGCCACCAGTGGGTGCCAGTGGACATCAACCCGACGTTGAACGCGGATGCGGTGCCGGTTAACGATCCTCGTTACAATCGTCGCCTTTATAATCCGACCGGTTGCTCTGCTACAAACAGCTGCTATACCCAGTCCATTACCGAAGCCAACATGGGCGGTAACGCAAGCTACAATTCGCTGCAGTTCTCCGCGGAGCAGCGTATGCGCTCCGGTCTCACCATCCTGGCCAACTACACATGGTCCAAGGCAATCGACAGCACCGCCTACAACCAGTCTTCTACCGCCATTGCTTCCAGCAGCTCTTATGTCTTCCCGATCTATGAGCCCAACTTCAAGCGCCTCGATCATGGCCCGTCAGACTTCGATCACACTCACGTAGCCTCCATCTCGTTCGTGTACGAGGTTCCCAAGGTCTTGAAGGACGCTCCGGGAGCGGTTCGCTATATCGTCAACGGCTGGCAGGCTTCGGGTCTCTTCCAGACTCGCAGCGGCGATCCCCTCACAATCCTTGCTGCGTCAAGCAACATCGATGGTTCCTCGCAGAATCGTGATCGTGCAGTCCTGATCCCAGGCGTCAACCCCTATGGTGGAACGGCCTGCGGGACCACTGCTCACTGCAAGAATGGCCTCAATCCGGCTGCTTTTGCTAATCCGACGGCTAATCCGGCCGCCCCTGGGAATAGCTACGGCAACATCGCCAAGGGTTCCTTCCGCGGACCACGTTACACCGACGTGGATATGGCCCTTACCCGCAACTTTGCTGTCACGTCCCGGGCTGCTCTGCAGGTACGTGCCGAGTACTTCAACCTCTTCAACCACACCAACTTTGGCGATCCTAATACGACACTCGGCGGACCGTTCGGCCGGATTACCGGTACGACCCCGCAGAACGGAGCCAGCGCGAACGATCCCCGTATCGCGCAGTTCTCCGCCAAGCTGGTCTTCTAACCGCCTCCTCGGTGCTCCGAGTAAGGTTGGCGAATGAGGCCACAGATATCCCGTCTCCCCAGGTCTTCGGAGATATCTGTGGCCTCGCGCCATCGTTACAGGCACGTCTCGACAACCCTCAAAGGAGGATGGTTTGAAAGATCACGCACGCAATAGCAGCTCCAACCTCACACGCAGAGATCTTCTGCGCACCGGCTCCGCCGCCTTGGCCGCTTCTGTGCTTTCCACGCCGCTGGCCTGGGCTGCGGCGTCAGACGCCGACATCACCGGCCGTAACTCCCTGAAGGCTCACGCACACAAGCACGGCCTCCTCACCGGCTTTGCGGTTAACGTCCATCTTCTCCGGACCGATCCCGTCTACACCCGCATTCTGACCGAGCAGGCCAGCATCCTGGTGCCCGAGCTGGCGCTCAAGTGGGTTGCTCTCCGCCCCGCGCCCGACAAGTTCGACTTCACCGACGCCGACACCTTCGTCGACTTCGCCCATAAGCACAAGATCAAGCTTCGCGGCCACACGCTCGCCTGGCACGAGTCCATCCCGTCCTGGTTCGAAGCCACCGTCACCAAGGAGAACGCGCGCCACTTCCTCGAAGAGCACATCGCCACCGTCGTCGGCCGCTACAAGGGCAAGATGCAGTCTTGGGACGTCGTCAACGAGGCCATTCTGCCCAAGGACAAGCAGCCCGGCGGCTTCCGCGACTCACCCTGGTACAAGCGTCTCGGCCCCGAGTACATCGACATCGCCTTCCGCGCCGCTCGCCAGGCTGACCCGAAGCTCATCCTCACCTACAACGACTACGGCGTCGAGTACGACAACGAGGAGGACGGCGAGCGCCGCAAGGTCATCCTCGAGTTCCTGCGCAGCCTCAAGACCAAGGGCGTGCCTCTGGACGCCGTAGGCATCCAGTCCCACATCAAGGCCGGTTCTCCCTCCACCATCGGCAAGGGCCTGCGCGAGTACATGGCCGCCGTTCGCGAGATGGGCCTTCAGATCTACCTCACCGAGCTGGACGTCAACGAGGACGACCTCGCCTACAACGATGTAGCCAAGCGAGACGAGACCATCGCGGCCACCTATCGCGACTTCCTCAACGTCGCTCTCGCCGAGCCCTCCGTCAAGGACCTGCTCATATGGGGTGTCGGCGACAGCCACACCTGGCTCAACGATGGCCCCACTCACCACCGCAAGCAGCCCAACCGGCCCCAGCGCTCGCTGCCCTTCGACAACGACTACCGCCCCAAACCGGCCTTCTTCGCTATCCGCGATGCCTTCGACCATCGCGCCAAAGCCTAGCTCGACAGGAGACTTATGATCCGCAGAGACTTCCTCCGCCGTGGCTCGACCGGCATCGCCGCCGCGCTCATTCCCACTGCCTTTGAGGCCCACTCGCTTCAGGCCCAAGCCCACAAGGCGGCCACGCCCGCCACCGGCAACTTCAACGTCCGCAGCTTCGGCGCAGTCGGCGACGGCTCCACTATCGACAGCCCCGCCATCAACCGGGCCATCGAGGCCGCAGCCGCAGCAGGAGGTGGCACCGTCCACTTCCCGGCAGGCACCTACGCCTCCTACACCATCCGGCTCAAGAGCCACATCTCCCTGCACCTCGACGCGGGCGCGACCATCCTCGCCGCCAGCGTTCCCAACGAGGGCACCACCACCGGCGGCTACGACGCAGCCGGTCCCGCCCAGCCGTGGGAGGCCTACCAGGACTACGGCCACAACCACTGGCCCAACTCCCTCATCTACGGCGACGGCCTCGAGAACGTCTCCATCTACGGCCCCGGCCTCATCTGGGGCAAGGGCCTCAGCCGCGGTGAGTCGGGCGAATTGCCCCTGGCCGAGAGCCCCGGCGTCGGCAACAAGGCCATCGCGCTCAAGAATTGCCGCAACGTCACCCTGCGCGACTTCTCCATTCTCATGGGCGGCCACTTCGGCGTCCTCCTCACCGCCGTCGATAACGTCATCATCGACGGCCTCACCATCGATACCAACCGCGACGGCATAGACATCGACTGCTGCCGCAACGTCCGCGTCTCGAACTGCGCCGTCAACTCGCCGTGGGACGACGCCATCTGCCCCAAAAGCTCCTTCGCCCTCGGCTACGCCCGCTCCACCGAGAACGTCACCATCTCCAACTGCTACGTCACCGGTCTCTACGAGTTCGGCACCCTGCTCGATGGCACCTTCAAGCGCGCCAACTACTCACAGGAGCGCAAGGCCGTCGGCCGCATCAAGTGCGGCACCGAGTCCAACGGCGGCTTCCGCAACATCACCATCACCAACTGTATCCTCGAGGGGTGCCGCGGCTTCGCGCTCGAGACGGTAGACGGTGCCTACATCGAAGACATCACGGTCACAAATCTGGTCCTCCGCGGAGCCGTCCACGCGCCCATCTTCCTGCGCCTGGGTACCCGTATGCGTGGGCCGAAGGGCGTAGCGCCCGGTGTCCTGCGCCGCGTCGTCCTCTCGAACTTCACCAGCATTGGCTCGGCGGCGGAGTACCCCTCCATCGTCAGCGGCGTCCCCGGCGTCCTGGTCGAAGACATCAAGATCAGCGACATGTACCTCTCGAATCTCGGTGGCGGCACGGCCGAGTGGGCGGCGATGAACCCGCCCGAGCTGCCCGGAGCTTACCCCGAGGCCAGCATGTTCGGCACGCTGCCCGCGCGCGGCTTCTTCCTGCGCCACGCCCGCAACCTCGAGCTGAGCAACATCGAGATCGCCACGGAGAAGCCGGACCAGCGTCCCGCCGTCTGGGCGCACGAGGTCAACGGCCTGGACATCTTCCGCCTGCGCATGGGCCGCGGCACCCCGGCCTTCGCGCTGAGCAACACCCGCGACTTCCGCAGCTTCGGCAGCCGCGACGCCAAGGACGTAATGCTCGACAAGACCGACCGCTACACCCTCTAACGGCCACAAAGCCGTTGTTGTTGTCGTTGTTCCTGCTGTTGCCGTTGCCTGTTTTCTTGGTTGTCATTCAGGAGCGAAGCGGAGGAATCTGCTTTTGTTCTTGCCGTTGCCTCCAAGGCAGGTCCGGACACTACCCCGAACCTGCCAGCCTCAAACAGCCGAACGGGCAGTCCAAGGCTGCATACAACTCAAACCCCACACACCCAAAGGGCCAATCATGTCGTTCGCACGTCGCATCACCTCGGTTCTCGCGCTCTCGGCCCTAGCGGCCCTGCCTCTCCTCGGCCAGCAATCCAAGCCCGACGCCTACCTCGACCCCACCCTGCCCCTGCCGCAGCGCGTAGACGACCTCGTCCACCGCATGACCCTCGCCGAGAAGGTCGCGCAGATGCAGAACGAGGCTCCTGCCATCCCGCGCCTCCACGTCGCCGAGTACGACTGGTGGAACGAGGGCCTGCACGGCGTAGCCCGCTCCGGCTACGCGACGGTCTTCCCGCAAGCCATCGGTCTCGCAGCCACCTGGGACGCCCCCCTCATCGAGCGCATCGCCGACACCATCTCCACCGAGGCCCGCGCCAAGTACAACGAGGCCCAGCGCCACGACAACCACGCCATCTTCTACGGCCTCACCCTCTGGTCGCCCAACATCAACATCGACCGCGACCCGCGCTGGGGACGCGGCCAGGAGACCTACGGCGAAGATCCCTTCCTCACCGGCCAGATCGGCTCCGCCTTTGTCCGCGGCCTCCAAGGCAACGACCCCAACTACTTCAAGGTCATCGCCACGGCCAAGCACTTCGCCGTCCACAGCGGCCCCGAGTCCTCGCGCCACACCTTCGACGCCGTCGTCTCCCCGCACGACCTCGAAGACACCTACCTGCCCGCCTTCCGCTCGCTCGTAGTCGACGCCCACGCCGACAGCGTCATGTGCGCATACAACTCCATCGACGGCTCGCCCGCCTGCGCCAGCAAGCTGCTGCTCCAGAAGACCCTCAAGCAGAACTGGCACTTCAACGGCTACATCGTCTCCGACTGCGCCGCCATCACCGACGTCGCCGTCGGCCACAAGTTCTCGCCCGACATGGCCCACGCCGCCGCCGTCTCGGTCCAGACCGGCACCGACCTGAGCTGCGGCAAGGAGTACGCGGCCCTCATCGACGCCGTCCACCAGAACCTCATCACGGAGGCCGAGATCGACCAGGCGGTCAAGCGCCTCTTCACCGCGCGCTTTCAGCTCGGCATGTTCGACCCACCGGCGAAGGTCGCCTACAACGCCATCCCGTTCTCCGAGAACGACTCGCCCGCCCACGGAGCACTCTCGCTCGAGGCCGCGCGCAAGTCCATCGTCCTCCTCAAGAACGCGGCCAACACTCTGCCGCTGGCGGGTTCCATCCATACCCTCGCGGTCGTCGGCCCCAACGCCGTCGCCATCCCCGCGCTTGAGGGCAACTACAACGCCGTCGCCTCCCACCCGGTCACGCCGCTGGCCGCGCTCGAGCAGCGCCTCCCCGGCCACGTCCTCTACGCGCAGGGCTCGCCCTACGTCGAAGGCGTCCCCATCCCCGTTCCTCCCACTGCCTTCTCGCACCTGAAGGCCGAGTTCTTCAACGGCTCCGCCCTCACCGGCACGCCCGCCGCTACCCGCACCGACCGCAACATCGACTTCGACTGGAACTCCGCCGCGCCCATGCCCGGCGTCTCGGACACGGCCTTCTCCGTCCGCTGGACCGGCGACCTGGCCGCTCCCACTCCGGGCACCTTCACCTACGCCTTCGCCTTCTCGCACTGCAGCACCTGCGAGGACGCCGAGAGCATCCACGTCTGGCTCGACGGCAAGCAGGTCTACGAGTACATCCACGCCCGCAAGCATGGCCGCCGCGCCCCCACCACGCCCTTCCAGCTCACCTTTACGGACACCAAGCCCCACCCCATCCGCATCGAGTACACCCACGACGCCCCCCACTTCGGCGCGGGCCTCACCTTCAACTGGCAGCCTCCCGTTGCCGCCCTGCGCGAGCAGGCCGTGGCCGCAGCCGCCAAGTCCGATGCCATCGTAGCCTTCCTCGGCCTCAGCCCCGAGGTCGAAGGCGAGGAGATGCCGCTCAAGGTAGCAGGCTTCGCGGGCGGCGACCGCACCACCATCGAGTTGCCCGCCGCCCAGCAGCAACTGGTCAGCGCGCTAGCCGCCACGGGCAAGCCGCTGGTCATAGTCCTAATGAACGGCGGAGCCCTGGCCCTCGAATCCGCCGCCGAGAAGGCTTCGGCGATCCTCGAAGCCTGGTATCCCGGCCAGGCTGGCGGCACGGCCATCGCCGAGACGCTCTTCGGCCAGAACAACCCGTCGGGCCGCCTGCCGGTCACCTTCTACGCCAGCACCGCGCAGCTCCCCGCGTTCGACAACTACGCGATGGACCAGCGCACCTACCGTTACTTCACCGGCGCGCCACTCTGCCCCTTCGGCTTCGGCCTCAGCTACACCAGCTTCGCCTATAGCGCAGCGAAGCTCTCCACCAAGACCCTCGCTGCGGGCCAGCCCCTCAGCCTCACCGCCGAGGTCAAAAACACCGGCTCTCGCGAAGGCGATGAGACGGTGGAGTTCTACCTCATCCCCAAACACATCGCCGGAGCACCCCTCCGCACCCTGGTCGCCTTCGAGAGGGTCCACCTCAAGCCCGGCGAGTCCAAGCCGGTCCACGCCACCATCTCCCCTCGCAGCCTGAGCCTCGTAGCCACTGATGGTATCCGTTCGATCCAGTCCGGAGACTACGACCTCTACGTCGGCTCCGGCCAGCCCAGCCCATCCACGACGGGCCTAACCCTGCCATTCAAGATCGAAGGCACCGCCCCCATCGCCCCATAACCAATACCAAAACACCAGCAAAAGCGCCCTCCATCGCGAGGGCGCTTTTGCTGGTGCTTGTTCCTTTGCTGTTGCCTGTTTTCTTGGTTGTCATTCAGGAGCGAAGCGGAGGAATCTGCTTCTGTCTTTGTTGTTGCCCTTAGCGCTGAAGGCGCGCGCTATACCAGCCTAGGGCGAAGCCCTAGGTAACCGTATGAGTAGGAATGACAAGGGCTGAAGGCCCGACCTATCCCTTGCACGATATTGTCCTGCCGGACGGGCCTCCTGCGCGGAGAGCGGGCGTTCGCACGCCTTTTTACTGCTTCGCGTGGTCCTCCCGCTGGTCGGAAGCAAAATCCCCAACGGGAGGATCACTCACCCCAACTTCACCCGCTCATTCGGCTTGATCGTCAGCTTCCGCTGATGCTTCCGGCCATCGCTAATGCTCACCTCCTGCACCGTCGAGGCAACGCCCACAGCCTCCTGCAACCGCCCCTGCCGATCCGTCACGATCCTTACGACCCCGCCCTTCACACTGGCCACCAGCCGCCCGCCCAGTGTCAACGAGGCCCCATCCCCCTCATACTTCATCACCGCCCTGCCGCCGCCCACAGGCATCTCAAACCGAGCATCCTGCGAGACCGCATGACCCGGCCGCACGCTCCACACCAGCGTCTCGACCTCCTCCCGCACGCCCGCCAGCCGCCACGTATGATCCATCATCACCAGTGCGCACGGCGAGTAGCTGGGCAGATCCTCCTGCGTAAACGCCCCAGTCAGCGGATCGATCTGCTGGCGGAAGGTCATATCCGCCTGGATCGCCTCGCACCACATCTCCATCATGTGCGAATGCTCCGCCGACCTGCCATAGTGATCGAACCACCGCCCCGCCCGCAGCGCCGTCAGCGCCTGCGCGGCCCCGCCCCATGAGTTACGCGGAATCGGCCTCACGAAGGTAGGGTCATCCATCGCAATCGACGGCATCGGAAACTTCGGCCAGAACGCCTTCGGGTTGTGGATCTGCCGCTCCCACAGCGCGTCGAAGGTCTTCTGATCGACCACGTGCTCGCTACACATGCGGCTCAGTACGTCCGACCGCACCCGGATAAACTTGCCCTGCGCGTCCAAGTCATAAAAGGCCGCATCCTCGGGCACGTACAGTTTCTCTAGGATCAGTCTGCGCATCGCCTCGGCCTTCTCGGTCCAGTGGTCGGCCTCGGCGTTCTTGCCCAGAGCCTTCGCCATCGAGGCCAACGCCACCCGCGCACCGTACGTCGTCGCCGAGAGGTCCGGGCATAGCCACGGCAGCGTCGGCAGCGGCGGAAACAGCTTGGCATCCTTCTTCGGGCACTGCGGAGGAATCCCCGCCCAGCGCGGGCTGTTGTCGTGGCCCGTGTCGTAGGTGCAGAAGCCCTCGGTCAGCCCGGTGCCGCGCGTGTTCCTGAATTTGATCAGCCAGTCGTCCCATCGCGAACAGGCTTTATAGGCCGCCTGCAGCAACTCGTCATCGTGCGTATCCCGGGCCAGCTCCCACGCTGTCGCGGCGATCGGCACCACCATCTGGATCTGCCCAAAGCCGGTCTCGGTCATCTTGTTGTTCGCCGGTAGCTGCCCATCTTCGCGCTGTAACGCGAAGAACGTCAGATGCCCATTGCGCGCCGTATCCGGGCGGAACTTGCGGTACACCAGCCCCTCATGCGGCCCGCACTCCATCCAGATGCCCGCGTAGTCCGCACCTTCGATCAGCACTGGCCTGTCGAAGCGCGGCAGCGTGCGCACATTGCCTGCGAGCACCTTCAACGCCGCATCATAGGCTCGCTGCCACCGCTGGTTGCCGGTTGTAAACACCGGAGTAGGCTCACTCGCCAACTCTCCCCACATCTCTGCCGGACGAGCCACTGCTACTGCCGCCGCCGCACCCAACCGAAGAAACCGCCGCCGCTCCATTGAAATCATTCCTCATCTGAAAACACGCCGGATATAACAGTCAACCTGTCTCCTCGATATCTCGCATAATGGGAGCAAAAGTAATCTGATTTTTCACTTTGGCGACGCTCCAGAGAGGGAAGGGAAGAGGCCTACTTGCGCTCCACCATAGCCTGCATCGCCAGGCTCTCTGGCGTCCCAAGCCGCTCCAGCCCCGCGGCCACCGCAGCCCTATCCCGCTCATTCCGGTTCTGGCTCGCCTTCCACCTGCCTTCGAGCCGCCGTATCGGCAGCTCCAACCCCACAATGCCGTTCATCATCTGTGCGATGTACTCCGCGGGCGCATCGCTCACCTGCCACGGCCTCTCTCCATCCAGCGCATGAACAGCCGCTTCATGGATATCGGTCAGGCTCGTCAGGTGCGCCAGCAACCACTCTTCGTTCTCAACGATGCGCAGCGTGCCGTAGGCATGGACCACGGCATAGTTCCACGTTGGAACCTCTTTGCCGTGCTCTGTCCGGCCCGGATACCAGGCCGCTGAGATGTAGTGATGATGTCCGGCAAAGATAGCCAGCGCCTCGGCCGCCGCGACCAGATCGCGCCACTGCGGATTCGCCCGTGAGACATGGCCCTTCAACACGCCGTACTCGGAGCCGTCGTCTTCGAGCACCAGTGGAAGGTGCGTAGCCACAAGCCCGCCGCTGCCCAGAGTGACCAGCGCCCCTAACGGCTGGGCGCGGATCAGCTCATGGATCACAGGGATTCGTGTCTCTTCGTTTGCCTTGGGAATGTACACAGCGAGCCTCCAGCAAACGAGATTGTGCTTTACTGTGCGGCGGGAATCACGCCACAAGCGATGCGGTTGCCCGCCGCGCCCGTCGGATCGGTCTTCATATCGTCGGCCTTCTCGTGCACCATGATCGCGGTGCCGAGGATCGAGTTCGGAGCGCCCGGCGTCAGCGTCAGATAATCCACCGTGAAGCTCGCCTGGCCCACATGGCCCTCGCCGATCATCAGGTTCTGCGGCAGGTCGCCGTTGTGGTGGCCCATCGGGTTCATCGTCCCGTGCTGCTTCTTGTCCGGGTTGAAGTGGCCGCCGGCGGTCTTGAAGTCAGGCGCATCGCACACCGGGTTCTGGTGGATATGTACGGCATGTTCACCGACCGGCAAGTTCTTCAGCTTCAGGTCGATCTTCAGCTTGCCCTTCTTCGTCTCCTTGAAGGTAGCGGTTCCGGCGTCCTCGCCGGCACTCGTCTTCAGCGAGACGACCAGCGATTCTTTGGGCGCTTTAGCAAACGCGGGGGACACAAGCAAGCAAACGGCAAGAGCGGCGAGAGAAGGACGCATAAGAAAAAGTCTCCTGAAGTTACGGCTCCAGAATACTCCAGCTCGATGAAATCCACCGCCCCATCCCTGTACGATGGAAAAGTTATGCAGCCGCACACCCCAGCACGTACCGAGCCAGGCCGTATCGAAGTCATAGTCGGACCCATGTTCTCCGGCAAGAGCGAGGAGCTGATCCGCCGCCTGAAGCGCGCCCGCATCGCCCGCCAGCGAGTCGCCTGCTTCAAGCCCGATATCGACCTCCGCTACCACCGCACGGCCATCGCCTCGCACAGCTCGCAGACCCACGAGGCCACCACGGTAGCCAACACCGAGCGGCTCAAAGAGGCTCTGCACCCGCAGCTCGCGGAGATCGAGGTCGTCGGGATCGATGAGGCGCAGTTCTTCGACGACTCGCTCGTGGCCTACGCGCTGGACCTCGTCCATCTGGGCAAGCGCATCCTCATCGCGGGCCTCGACACGACCTTCACGGGCGAGCCCTTCGGCCCGATCCCCGCGCTGATGGCCGTCTCGGATGAAGTGGCAAAGCTCTCGGCAGTCTGCATGGTCTGCGGCGCGCCCGCCATCCACACGCAACGCCTCGGATCCAGCCAGGAGCTGGTGGTGGTCGGTGCCGCTGGTGTCTACGAGGCCCGCTGCCGCGCCTGCTTCCGGCCGTATCTGGACGAGAACGAGTCCGAGCAGTTGATTCTGCCCGCTGTTGAAATCCTGTAACTGTAAAAGTTACTTATTTGCGAATGGCACAAACAGCCGCGCCTCGACACTGCGCGGAAACCGCAGCACCGCCACCCATTCACCCTTGCTCTGCGCCTGCCAGACGATATCGCCGTGCAGCATCGCCGCCGCTTCCTCCGGAGATACATCGCGGTGAAAGTCGAAGTAGCGCATATCCGTGGCTTCGTGCCCACGGCTCAGGTTCAGCGCGCCCGGCGGCGGTGTCCACTTGCTCGAAAAGATCAGCATGGTGTCGTAGCTGCCGGGATCGGCGGCGGCCTTCTGGATCTCTTCAGCGGTGAAGTTCTCGAGCGGGGTGACGCGGAAGGACTTGTGCGCGTAGCCCAGCTCGGGCCGCGTCAACTCGGAGGTCGCGGGCCACGCCGTCAACACGGTGGCCGCGGGAAAACGCTTCTCGATCAGGTTGATCGCGCGCTCGTGCAGGATCACCATATCGCGGTAAGTGAGGTTGTCCTCGGGCGCGAAGGTATAGGGCGGATTGACCCACAGCGCCGTCAGGAAGGTCGCGGCGGTAAGCCCGGCCAGCCATGCCCAGGCCCGCATCCGCGCCGTCCATACGGAGACGCAGAGCAACAGCACCAGCGGAAAGACGGGCAGCAGGTAGCGGGTCAGCAGCGCACCGCCGAGAATCGAAAACGCGACGAGATTGCCGAGCACAATGACCAGGATCGCGGGAAAGGCAGGACGCCGTAGCGACCGGGGGATGAGGTTGATGGGCTTAGCCGTGGCCAGCAGCGCCAGCGTCAGGACCACGGGCACGTACATGTTCATGTGGAACGTGACGTGGACAACCCGATGCCACAGGCTGAGCAGGATGCGCGCGCTGCCCAGGTTGGCCGTGGCGTTGTAGCGCAGAAACTCGGGGTTGCCGAAGACGAAGCCGGTGCGGTGGAAGTGGTAGGCGTACCACAGCGCCAGCGGCAGCACGGGCGCGGCCAGCGCGGCGATCCAGAACAGATGGATGCGGCGGTAGACGGGCCTTCCGGGGCGGTCGGCCAGCTCCTCCGGCCCGGCGATGAAGAGCTGCACGATCTCCCACAGCGCCAGCGCGGCCGGGGTGACGATGGCCGTCTCCTTGGCCAGCGCGGCCAGCGAGAAGAAGACGGCGGTCCAGGCGAAGCGGTGGGGCGCGGGCCGCACCAGCGTGGGCTGGACGAGGTAGAACGAGAGCGCCCACAGGGTAAACGCGGCGGCGAAGATGTCGGCGTGCGCCAGCGTGCTCTGCGCGAACCAGACAGGGTAGATCGCCGTCAGCAGGGTGACGACACCGGCGATGATCGGCCCGGCCAGTCCGCGCGCCAGACGGAAGACGCCCACGAGCGCGAAGGCCGCGATCATGCAGACCAGGGTGCGCGTGGCACCGACCGAGATGCCGCCGCAGAGACGCCACCAACCCGCCAGCAGGAGTGACGGCAGCGGCGGGTGCGCGTTGGTCAGCGTGGTCGTGGGGATGAGCGAGCCGGTATGGAAGAAGTCCAGCGCGGCGGGGATGTAGTACCCGGCCTCGTCCCAGTAGTAGGGGAGCTGGAGCAGGTTCCAGTGCGCCAGATATACGGCAACGAAGAAGAGCGGGTAGAGAAACGGCAAAGGGAGCGGGCTGCCAGCCGGAGCGGCCAGCAAGGAGAACCTGGTGCGACTCCGGTTGGGGGTAGCCACGGCGTTAGTTGACGGGGCCGTCCTGCGGCGGGAAGGGGATTGGCTGGACTTTGGCCTGCGCAGGCTGCGGCTCGAGGGCGAGCTTGCCGAAGGTCTGCTCATACTGGGCGAGGTTGTGGCCGAGCACGTTCCATAGGGCCTTGGCCTGCTGCGGGCTGACGTAGACGCCCTGGAAGTTCTCGAGGTCTACCTCTTCGGCCGAGTCCTGGCGCATGGTGCCGAAGACGAGCAGGAAGTCCCAGACGGACATGCGGACCTGCACGCTGTTGGCGTAGCCCTCGCGATAGTTCTCGGAGTTGTGGAGCTTGATCGCGGGCTGGTCGGGACGCTGGTCTGGCGGATTCTGCATGGGGCCTCGGGGTGCGGGATGAGGAGCTTGAAGCGGGTACTCCTGCAGTTTACAGGGAAATGGTGAAGCGGGGAGGGCCTCCCGTTGGCTGGCAACAAGCAATGCTCGCTGCCGACCAGCGGAAGGCCCTCAGAAGATTACTTCCCCACGCCGTCCCGAGAACGGTACGAAGTACCTACTTTACGATGGCGTTGAAGCCGTCTGCCAGCAGCCGCTGGCGCATAGCGTCGGCCTCTTTGCGGCTGGGGAAGGGGCCGATCTGGACGTGGAGCAGCTTGTCTTGCGGCTCCTGGTGGATGGCCACGTTATAGCCGCGCCGCTTCAGCGTGGAGATGAGCAGGTCTGCGTCCTCCTGGTGGGAGACGGCGGCGATCTGGACCACGGCCGAGGCCGCTCCAGCCGGGATCGCCGGTAGGATGGCGGGTGCAGCTCCGCCGGACGCGGCCACGAGCCTGGCCACAGGTCGGGCGGGCGCAGGTGCGACGACAGGAGTGGCTACAGTCGCGGCCGGAGGAGCAACAGTGGCGGCAGGCTTGCCGGTGCTTTCGGCCGGGGGCGGGGTCTTTGCCTTGGCGCTGGGCTCTTCGGGGGCCGGGTAGGGAACAGTGACGGCCGTGGAGCGGGGCTGGGCCGGGGCCGATGACGAGCCGAGCGGACTGCCGGGCGACGGCTTGAAGCTGCTGAAGTTTGTGGCGACGGCGGCTTCGTTCGCGGTCTGCGCCTGGGCGGTCAGGTGGCGGGTTCCCAGCGAGTAGCCGAAGCCGAAGAAGACCGCGCAGAGCAGGGCCAGGGCAAAGAAGATGCCGAGCAGCATGGTGGTGCCGAGCGAGATCTCGCGGTCTTTGGGGGCGGAACGGACGCCGTAGTCCTCGTCCTCTTCTTCGTCGTGCATCAGGCGGCTTCTCACGGGCATTTAGACTCCCTTGTTCTCTGGAGTAATGGGTTTCTCAGGCGTTATCGGCGAAAAGGAGCGATTGAGCAGGTTCATCAGCTCCATTGGCAACGGAAAGACGATGGTGGTATTTTTCTCGACGCCGATCTCGGTCAGGGTCTGGAGGTAGCGTAGCTGCAATGTCATGGGCTGCGTGGCCATCAGGGTGGCGGCCTCGACCAGCTTGGTGGCGGCGTCGAACTCGCCCGCGGCGTGGATGATCTTGGCGCGGCGTTCGCGCTCGGCCTCGGCCTGCTTGGCCATGGCGCGCAGCATCGACTCCGGCATATCCACCTGCTTCACCTCGACCGAGATGACCTTGACCCCGAAGGGCGCGGTGTGGCCGTCGATAATGGTCTGGATGCGCTGGTTGAGGGCCTCGCGGTGGGCCAGCAGCTCGTCGAGGTCCACCTCGCCGAGCACCGAGCGCAGCGTCGTCTGGGCGAACTGCGAGGTCTGGTAGATGTAGTTCGAGACCTCGATGACGGCGCGAGTGGGATCGACGACGCGCAGAGTGATGACGGCGTTGACCTTCAGGGTCACGTTGTCGCGGGTGATGACGTCCTGCGAGGGGACCTCCATCGCCTCCTGGCGCAGGCTGACGCGCACCATGGTCTGGAAGGGCGGGAAGAGCAGGATGAGGCCGGGACCGGAGGCGGCTTCCTTTACGCGGCCTAGCTGGAAGACGACGGCGCGTTCATACTCACGCAGGATCTTGATGCTGTTGAAGAGATACAGCACGAGGATGGCGAGGAGTACGAGCAGCGGGATCGGCAGTAGCATGGCGAGCGAGTACCTCGGCGCGGAGCGTGAGGGCCGCGATTGAAAGGACGCTGCGATTGTAGAGCACGCAGCGTCCTTCCATGTGCAAAATTTCAGTGCAGGTAACTAGAAGTGCAGGTAGAAGCCTGCGCCCGGCTCGATGGTGTCGGTGCGCTTCAGGTTGGTCAGGTAGTTCTGGCCGAAGTCGGGAGCCAGGAAGAAGGCCTGGCGGAACTGCGCGCGCAGCCCGAAGTGCGAGCCGACGGGCGCTTCAACACCGACGTTGTAGTAGTAGGTGGCGCGTGCCTGCACCGGCAGGCCCTGACCGCCGCCGACCGTGGGACGGAAGGCCGTGGAACCCGCGCCGCCGCCGAAGAAGGGATGGAGTACCCCGGCGATGACGTGCTGGGGGTGCGCCACGTAGCCGAGGCTGTACTCGGTCGCGTTGGCCTGGATCGGGCCGGGCGGGTTGTAGCTATAGTTCTCCGTGTAGCGGGCGTAGGTGTAGTTGAACTCGAAGCCGACCCACGGCTTGGCGATGTAGCGCACGTTGAGCATCACACCCACCGTGTTGCTCGGCGTCAGTGTCAGCGAGCTGGGGTAGTTGGGCGCGGTCGTCACCGTGATGGGGCCGGTGGTGCTCTTGGTCAGCGAGCCGATGCCGATAATGCCGAAGTCGACCCTGTCGAGCTGGCGGCCGAGCGGACCCTGTGGCGGCTTGCCTTCCTGAGCGTTGGCGTTGGGAGCCTGGAGTGCGAAGGGGGCTGCGACGAGAGCCAGACCGAGCAGAGAACGAGCGATGCCGTGGGCGTTGGCCCGGGTCCGGCGAGAGACAATGAGCATGTAGTGCAGACTCCCTTGCTGAAAATCTTTCAGCCTTTAGTCTACTCTGCGCGGTGGCCGGGATGGGCGATTCGCGCCATAAATGGCAAGGATTCAGGTGCGGGAAGATCCGGCGGGTTCGGCCGGCTCGACGATCAGGGTCAGGCCGTCGATCTCGCGGACCAGGACGGAGCTTCCGGGCGGCAGCGGGCCGGGGCTATTGCGCAGGAGAGCCTGCCAGAGTTCACCGCGCACCTCAACCTGACCGCCGGGGGCCCCATCGGCGGCCAGCGCGGTACTGGCCACGGCCAGCCTGCCGATCATCGCCTGCGGGCCGAGCAGCACCTTATTGCGGCGGGCGCGCATGGCGATCCACCCCAGAAGCAACGAGATAGCCCCGAAGCCCACCCCGGCGGCCACGGCTACCGAGAGGTGGACGCGCAGCTCATCAATGGGGCCATCGACCAGCGTGGACAGGCCGAAGACGAGGCAGACGACTCCGGCCAGCCCCAGGATTCCGTGACTGGGAACCTTGATCTCGAGCACGAGAAGCGTCGCTGCGGCCAGCAGCAGGAAGAGCGCGGCGTGGTGGACCGGCAGCAGTCCGAGGCCGAAGAGCGCCATCAGCAGACACAGAGCGCCCAGCGAGCCGGGAATGATGGTGCCGGGGATGTTCGATTCGAGGTAGAGCAGCAGGATGCCGGAGAGCAGCAGCAGCACGGCGAAGTCGGGGTTGGTGAGGCGCGTGAGGATGCGCTCGCGCAGCGACGGGTCGATGGGGTCGATGGCCGCATGGGCGAGGTGGAGCGTGACGCGGCTGCCGTCGAAGCGCTGAACGGTGCGGCCGTCGAGCGTGGCCAGCAGGGCCTCGTCGCTGGGGGCTACGAGGTCGATCAGGTGCAGACCCAGCGCCTCGGCGTCGCTTGAGGACTTCGAGTTGCGGATAGCGTCCTCGGCGACGTCGGCGTTGTGGCCGCGGCGTCCCGAGTAGGAGCGCAGAAAGGCTGCGGCGTCATTTTCGATCTTTTGCTTGAGTACCGGGTCGAGGGTACGGCCCTCCACAATAGGATGGGCCGCGCCGGTGTTGGTGCCGGGGGCCATGGCAGCGACATCGGCTGCTTCGAGCAGGAAGAACCCCGCCGAGGCCGCCCGGGCACCCGCCGGGGAGACGTAGAGGACGACGGGAACCGGAGAGTTCTCGAGAGCTGCGACCATCTTGCGGGTCGAATCGAGCAGCCCCCCCGGTGTGTCGAGTGAGACCAGCACCAGTTCGGCATGGCGGCTGGCGGCCTCGTCGAGACCGCGTTGAAGATATCCCGCCGAGATCGGCTGGATGGTGTCGTGCAGGGTGAGCTTGACGACGACCGGAGCGGCTTCGGCCTGAACCGCCAGGATGAGGAAGAAAAGGAGGGCAGTTTTTCTAACAAGCCTCCTCCGCAGCCAGTTGAGGCAGCCGAAACCCCAGGCGCAGGCCGGGGTGCGCCTCCCAAAGTAGCTCACGGCACGCTCTGGCCGCGCGCCTGCAGGGCTTGGCGCATCCCCTGCGCACCGGGGTTGGTTGGCTCAAGATGCAGCGCCTTGCTGACGTTATCGGCGGCGTCGGAGAGCTTGTTGGCCTGCAGGTCGATGCGGGCCAGCACCAGATAGGCGGCGGCGTTGGGCTTGAGCTGCAACGACTGCTCGGCCTCGCTGCGGGCGGCTTCGGGGTTGCCGCTCTGCTCGCGCACCTGCGCCAGCCCGGCGTGGCCCAGCGGCCCGGTGGGGTCGGCCTTGATGGCCGTCTGGAACTCCTGCTCGGCCTCGGGCAGCAGGCCCTGGTTCATGTAGTCGCGGCCCAGCTGGCTGTACTCGGCAGCCTGGCTGGCCGGGGGCAGGGTGGCCAGCCGCAGGGAACGGACCTGGTCGAGCTGGAAGGCGGCCTGCCGGAACGATGCCTCGGAGTAGGTGCGGCGGATGCGCTCGGTAGGTTCGACGCCGTTCGAGCTGCCGGCGCGTCGGCCTGCGTCGATGAGGTTCTTCAGCGCGACGGCCTCGCCGTCCGAGGGCTTCAGCTTGAGCGTGGCGTCGATCTCGCGGTGGGCGGCGGCGAAGTCGCCACGGCGATAGCTGGAGACGGCCAGGTTGTAGTGGAAGTCGGCGTCGTTGGGATCGGCATTGACGGCGCGCTGAAAGAGCGCGGAGCCGTCGCGGCCCTGGCGGGCGGCGGCGACGCCCTGGTTATTGACGACCTCGGGCAGCGGCAGCCGCGTGGCGACGAAGCTGAAGGCGGCCTCGGCCTCGGCGTACTTGGCCTCGTTGAAGCGGGCCAGTCCGCGGAAGAACCCGGCCTCGAGCGCCAGCCGGTCGGTCTGGGGAATTTTGGCCAGAGTGCTGGCGGCCTGGTCGTACTGGCGGTCGGCGAACTGCTGGCGGCCCAGCGCGAGCAGCGCGGCTGAGTAGGTGGGCGACTCGGCGACGGCGGCGCTCAGGAACTTGATGCGCTGGGCGGGTGCGGTCTCGCCGACGCCGCGAATGTAGTTCTCGAAGGCATCCAGACGCACGCCCTGGGAGGCGGAGAGGAAAGTCTGTTGGGCGACGGCGAACTGCGGGTCGATCTGCCGGGCGATCTTCCAGGCGACGGCGTTCTCGATGTCGAAGAGCCGGGCCAACTCGCTGGAGTCGTCGAGCGCGGGGGAGAGCTTGAGCTTATTGACCTCAAGCACCTGCGCCTGCACCAGGATGCGGCCATTCTGCACGTTGAAGTTGCCGACCACGACGAAGTCCGCGTCGAGCGTCTGGGCGATGCGGATGGTGGTGGCGCGCGTGGGCCGAAAGTCGGCGGGAAAGCCGAGGTGGTCGAGCGCGAAGAGGCGGTCGTCGCGGGTGATCGTGAGGAAGCCCGCTGAGCTGAGGCGCTGGTTGAGCGTGTCAGGGAAAGAGTCGGCAATCCAGTTCAGGTTGGGCTGGCCGGAGCGGTTGTCGAAGGGCAGCACCAGGACGACGCGGCCAGTAGGCTCCTTGACGTCGCCGGTCTGGGCTTGCGCAAGGCTCGACGCGCAGAGAACCGCGCACAGGAGGAGAGACGCGAAGACGGCAAGGCGCGGGCGAAGGAGCTTCAGCACGTTCTCGATTATATGCGGGCCCATGCAGGGAAAGGCCATGGGCTACGTTTGCAGCCGGGGAAGGGCTATTCCTCCGGTGTGTCCACCAGCGGCTCCCAAAGCTCGATCCGGTTGCCCTCCGGATCGACGATCCATGCGAACCGGCCATAGCTGTAGTCCTCGCGCTTGGGGTCGATGGGGACGCCCGCTTCGCGCAGTTGCGCCAGCAGGCCCTCCAGGTCATCCACGCGATAGTTCACCATGGCGGACTTTCCGGCGTCGCCAAAGTGTTTCGTATCAGCAGGAAAGAGCGACCATGTGGTCAGGCCGGTGCCGGGTGGGAGCTCGTCGCTCCACGGCATGGATGCGAAGCCGTAGACTGCATGCACGTCGAGGCCGAGATGCTCGGCATACCAGGCTCGCAGGGTTTTGGGATCTTGTGCGCGAAGGAAGATACCGCCGATGCCGGTTACGCGTGCCATAGACTCCTCCAGTGCAGGCGCTGCTGAGTTCGATGCTATCGGGAGAGTACCAGTTATGTCCTTATTGGGAAAGCCGCAAAACCAGTGCCGTGACTTGACCCGAGTCGATCGTCCGCTGGGCCAGCTCGACGCCCGCGCGGAGATTTGGGGCGAGCGCCGCCGTCACCAGCACCGCCGCCGCGTTGAGCACCACCACATCCCGCGGAGCACCAGTCTGTCCAGCGAAGATGGCCCGCAGGATAGCCGCGTTCGCCGTCGCATCTCCGCCCGCAAGTGCTTGCAGAGGAGCCTGTTGCAAGCCGACGTCCTCCGGTACGAAGGTCGAGAGCGTGACCTTGCCGTCGCGAATCTCGGCGATCTGGCTAGGCCCGCAGAGGGAAATTTCATCCAGCTCCCCAGCCCCGTGGACGACGAAGGCGTGCCGCGTGCCGAGGGTTGCGAGCGCCTCGGCGACCAGTGGCACGAGCCGCGCCGCATAGACGCCCATCACCTGCGCGGGCGCTCCGGCGGGGTTGGACATGGGGCCGAGGATGTTGAAGACGGTGCGTACGCCGAGCGCACGGCGGATAGGCATGACCGTCCGGAGCGCGGGGTGCAGCGTGGGCGCGTGCAGGAAGGCGAAGCCGTGGGTGCGGAGCGCCGTTGCGGCCTCCTCGGGGTCGAGGTCGACTGGAATTCCGAGGGCTTCGAGCACGTCGGCTGAGCCGGAGCGCGAGGTGACGGCGCGGTTGCCGTGCTTGGCGACGCGGGCACCGGCGGCGGCGGCGACGAGCGCGGCGGCGGTGGAGATATTGAAGGTGCCGGACTGGTCGCCGCCGGTGCCGCAGGTGTCGACCAGCAGGGCGCGTTCCGGCTCATCCACGGGAACAGGCGTGGCGGCGGCGCGCATGGCGTCGACGAACCCGGCGATCTCGGCGGCGGTCTCGCCGCGTGCGGCCAGTGCGCCGAGCAGGGCGGCGATGCGCAGGTGCGCGGCGGGGGAGTCGTCGGCGTGGAAGACGGCGCGGAGCAGCTCAGCGGCCTCGGAGCGGGTGAGGGTGGCGCTGTGCTCGACGATGCGCTTCAGGTGACGTTGGACGATCTGATTGGGGTCGGACATGGTGGGGTCGAGGCTTAAGTATAGGGGGTCGCCCACGCGAAGCGTCCAAAACCGCACGAAGTGCCGCCCGCCCGGCGCAAGGGCGCATTTGCTGTTGCTTCTGCCAGATGAAAATCCGGCGATTATCGTCTCCGTGGGCGGTTATCGGGCGCTTGCATTGCATATCCCCACGCCCGTTCGCTACGATGACTTGTCTTCTGCAACCGGACCTAAAGGAAAGCTATCGATGAAGATCCACGAGTACCAGGCGAAAGAGATTCTGCGGAAGTACAACGTTCCGGTGCCGGGTGGCGAGATGGCCACCACGCTCGAAGAGGCGGATACGGCGGCCAAGGCGCTCTTCGGCGCGGGCAATGCCGTCGTCGTTGTGAAGGCCCAGATCCACGCGGGCGGCCGCGGCAAGGGCGGCGGCGTCAAGGTCGTCAAGACGCTCGAAGCGGCGAATGAAGCCTCGAAGGCCATCCTTGGGATGCAGCTCGTCACCCACCAGACCGGGCCGCAGGGCCAGAAGGTTCAGCGCCTGCTCATCGAAGAGGGCTCGCTGATCGACCGCGAGCTGTACCTCGGACTGGTGCTCGACCGCGCCAGGGCGAAGATCGTTTTCATGGCCTCGCAGTCGGGCGGCATGGAGATCGAAGAGGTCGCGCACAACACGCCCGAGCTGATCTATAAGGAGTACGTCGACCCGGCGGTCGGCTTCCAGCCCTACCAGGCGCGCAAGCTGGCCTTCAAGCTGGGCCTCGCGCCCACGCAGATCAACGCGGCGGTCGGCTTCATGATGGGCCTCTACAAGGCCTTCGTCGAGACGGACTCGACCCTGATGGAGATCAACCCCTTCATCACGACCAAGGATGGCAAGCTGCTGGCGCTGGATTGCAAGATCAACTTCGACGACAACGCGATGTTCCGGCACAAGGACCTGAAGGAGCTGCGCGACCTGGCCGAAGAGGACCCGCTTGAGGTGGAGGCGTCGAAGTTCGCGCTCAACTACATCAAGCTCGACGGCAACATCGCCTGCATGGTGAACGGCGCGGGCCTCGCGATGGCCACCATGGACATCATCCAGTACGCGGGCGGATCGGCGGCGAACTTCCTCGACGTGGGCGGCGGCGCGAACCAGGAGCAGATCGAGAACGCGTTCGGCATCCTGCTCAGCGATCCCAACGTGAAGGCGATCTTCATCAACATCTTCGGCGGCATCCTGCGCGTGGATGTGCTGGCGACGGCTGTTGTCGCGGCGGCGAAGAAGCTGAACGTGCAGATCCCGATCATCCTGCGGCTCGAGGGCACCAACGTCGAAGAGGGACGCAAGATCCTCGCTGATTCGGGCCTGAAGTTTGAGGTGGGAGCAACGATGAAGGAAGCCGCTGACCTGGCCGTGGCTGCTGCGAAAGGTGGTAAGTAAATGGCAGTTCTCGTTGATAAAAATACGCGTCTGATCGTGCAGGGAATCACTGGTCGTGAGGGCACGTTCCACGCCAAGGGCTGCGCGGAGTATGCGAAGCAGTTTGGAGTCGATCTGGTCGTCGGCGGCGTGACGCCGGGCAAGGGCGGCACGACCCACGAGGGCTGGCCGGTCTTCAACACCGTCGAAGAGGCCGTGAAGGAGACGGGCGCGAATGCTTCGGTGATCTTTGTACCGCCGCCGTTTGCTGCGGACGGCATCCTCGAGGCCACCGCTGCCGGAGTACCGCTGGTCATCTGCATTACCGAAGGCATCCCGGTCCTCGACATGGTGAAGACCTGGGAGGTCGTGAAGGGCTCGAAGACGCGGCTGATCGGGCCGAACTGCCCCGGCGTCATCTCGCCGGGCAAGGCCAAGATCGGCATCATGCCGGGCCGCATCCACAAGGAAGGCTCGGTCGGCATCGTCTCGAAGTCGGGCACGCTGACCTACGAGGCGGTCTACCAGCTCACGCAGCGCGGCATCGGCCAGTCCACGGCCATCGGCATCGGCGGCGACCCGATCATCGGCACCACGCACATCGACGCGCTGAAGCTGCTGAACGAAGACCCCGAGACCGAGGCGATCATTATGATCGGCGAGATCGGCGGCTCGGCGGAAGAGGCTGCGGCGAAGTACATCAAGGAGTTCGTGAAGAAGCCGGTGGTCGGCTTCATCGCCGGGCAGACGGCGCCTCCGGGCCGCCGCATGGGCCACGCGGGCGCGATCATCTCGGGCGGCGAGGGTACGGCTGCCGAGAAGATGAAGGCGATGGCCGAGGCCGGAATCACGGTCGTCAAGTCTCCCGCCGAGATCGGCGAAGCGATGGCGCGGCTTCTGGGCAAAGCGTAACTGTTTCGGCAGCAAGAAAAAAGAGGGGAGTGGCGAGGTTCGCCGCTCCCCTTTTGCGTGCGAGGCAGTTCTTTTTCACAGCCTCCGTTACACTGGAAGCACAAGATTTGCCAAGGAGAACTACGTTGTCACAGCGCACATTCAGCATCATCAAGCCGGACGCCGTCCGCAAGGGTTACACCGCCGCCATCCTCGCCGAGATCGAGAAGGCCGGGTTCAAGATTGTTTCGATCAAGCGTATGAGCATCTCGAAGGCGCAGGCCGAGGGCTTCTATCACGTTCACGCGGCCCGTCCGTTCTTCGGCGAGCTGACCGAGTTCATGAGTTCGGGGCCGATCTTCCCGATGGTTCTCGAGAAGGAGAACGCCATCGCCGATCTGCGCAAGCTGATGGGCGCGACGAATCCTGCTCAGGCCGAAGAGGGCACGATCCGCAAGCAGTTTGCGGCGTCGATCGGCGAGAACGCGATCCACGGCTCTGACGCCGAGGACACCGCCGCGTTCGAGATCGGCTACTTCTTCGCCGGAATCGAACTCCAGTAGGGCACTTCGTGCCGTCCTCGGGGCGGTATGGGAGCGTGATCTTTTGAGGTCCTCCCGTTGGTCGGAAGCGAGCATCTTTCGTTTCCGACCAACGGGAGGACCTTTGCTTTTTGAATCACCCAGGCAAGGATGAAAGTCACGAAGTGACCGCCCCGCTGCCTTATTTCTTCGGCGTCAGCAGCTTCAGGTCGATAGCCTCTCCCATAGCCTTGTAACCCGCGTCCACCGGGTGAAGGTGATCCCCATGCTCGTAGCTGGGAAGGAACATATCCGGATGCGCCGGGTCCTTGGTGGCGGCCTCGAAGTCGATAAACCCATCGGCCAGCTTATTGGTGCGAATCCAGTTATTCAGGGCCACGCGGATAGCCTCACCCGCTGGCGATGAGTAGGCGGCTCCGACGTACGGCGTCAGCGTGCCGATGAAGACCCGTATCCCCTTCAGATGAGCACGCTCGACCATCTGCGCGAGACCGGCGATGAGATCGTCGGCCGAGACGACGTCGTAGGGGTTCTTCAGATCGGCAGCATGGCCGATGTCGTTGATGCCTTCGAGGATAATCAGCGACTGCGCCCCGGACTGCGCCAGCACGTCGCGGTCAAAGCGGGCCAGCGCCGACTGCCCGGTGCCGTCGTGCAGGATGCGGTTGCCGCCGATGCCCATGTCCAGCACGCTGAGGCTGCGAGTGTCCTTGTTGGCCTGTAGACGCCGGGCCAGCACGTCGGGCCAGCGGGAGTTGCTGTTGGGCGTCGCCCAGGAGCCGTCGGTGATGCTGTCGCCGAGCGCTATGACGGTGCCGGTGTCACCGGGGGCCATAGCGTCGATGCCCTTGAGGAAGTACCAGGAGTTGATGGTCTTGACCCCGGTGGTGGCCCCGGTCCCGCGGGCGGGCTCGGTGGAGGTCGCGGCGACGGTCTGGACCGGCGGGAAGGATCTCTGGCCGACCAGGTTGCCGGGGGCCAGCTCGTTGGTCTGGAGCGCGGTGCCGTGGTAGGTGATGTGGGTGATCTTTTGGGCGGGCAGGAAGATGCTGACGGTGAGGTTGGCGAAGGCGGGGAAGGTGATGCCCGCGGGGTCGCTGACGACACTGGCCCCGACCGGGATGGTGATGGAGGGGTTGCCGTTGAAGGTGAGGGCGTTGGCGCTGGTCAGGGAGATGGAGCCGGGGTCGGCACCGGCGAGCGCGACGTGGGCGGCCCCGATGATGAGCGGCTCGGTGCCGAACTCGTTCGAGAACTTGACACGGATGAGCGAGCCTCCGAAGGAGACGTGGACGGTCTCGCGGAGGGTACTGTCCTCGCTCCCCAGGGACATATTTTTGTTGTCGAGCGCGAAGGGCGCGGCTCCCCAGACACCGATCCAGTGGTCGGGAAGCTTAGGCTTTTTGGCTTGGGCGGCGGCAGGCAGCAGGACGAGGAGGCAGCAGGCGAAGGTCTTGAGGAGGCGGCTCATGTCGTGAAACATCATCGTCGCTCGCGGGAGCGGACGCAAGCTGAATTATTGAGAAGAAAAGATGCGAAATGCCAGGACCGGACGAAGCGCGATGTGGCTGTTCGTGTTGGGCTTCACGTATAGTTAGCGGGATTGGAAACTCGTGCTCCGGCCACTATGCGGAATACAAAGGATCGCCTGACGATGCGGATGATGAGATGGGCTTGCGCTATTCTGCTTAGCATGACCACTGCTATAGCTGCACACGGTTCGGTAACCAAGAAGCCCTTCGGCACCATGCCGGACGGGACGACTGTCGACCTCTACACCTTGAAGAGCACGAGCCTCGAGGTAAGCATCACGAACTACGGCGCGCGCGTGGTCGCGATCCGGACGCCGGACCGTACGGGCAAGGTGGCCAACGTCGCCCTCGGTTACGACACGCTGGACGACTACCTGCACGATCCTTCGAGCTACTACGGCGCGGTGGTTGGCCGTTACGGCAACCGTCTGGCCAAGGGCCAGTTCACCATCGACGGGCACCAGTACCAGGTGCCGCAGAACGACCACGGCCAGTCGCTGCACGGCGGCACGCACGGCTTCGACAAGATAGTCTGGGCCGCGAAGGAGATCGCGAACGGCGTGGAGCTGTCGCTGGTGAGCAAGGACGGCGATATGGGCTTTCCCGGCACGCTGACTGTACACGTCAAGTACACGGTAGCGGGCGACGCGCTGCACATCGACTACAGCGCCACGACCGACAAGACCACCGTCATCAACGTAACCAACCACAGCTACTTCAATCTTGCTGGCGAAGGCTCCGGCCTGATCCTGGGGCACGAGATGCAGATTGAGGCCGACGCCTTCACCCCCGTGGACGCGGTGCTCATCCCGACCGGCGTGCTCGAGCCGGTCAAGGGAACCCCCTTCGACTTCCACAAGTCCACCGTCATCGGCGACCGCATCGGCAACGACGACGAGCAGCTAAAGCTGGGCGGCGGATACGACCACAACTGGGTGCTGAACGGCCCCAACGGCGTGATGAAGACCGCGGCCCGCGCCTACGATCCTTCGACCGGACGCGTGCTGACCGTGACTACGACCGAGCCGGGGGTGCAGTTCTACTCGGGCAACTTCCTGACCGGCGCGAAGCCCGGCCATGAGGGTCACCTGTACCCGAAGCGCTCGGGCTTCTGCCTGGAGACGCAGCACTATCCCGACTCGCCGAATCACCCGAAGTTCCCTTCGACCGAGTTGAAGCCGGGGCAGACGATGCACAGCACCACTGTCTTCACCTTCACCACTCAGGGCAAGTAGGCACCGATGCACAAGGTCGTGGAATCGGCAGAGGCTGCCGTCGCGGATATCCGTGACGGCAGCACGGTTATGCTCGGAGGATTCGGGCTGTGCGGCATCCCGGAGAACCTGATCGCGGCGCTGGTGGGCCGTGGCGTCAAGGGATTGCAGACTATCAGCAACAACATGGGCGTGGATGGCTTCGGCATGGGGCTGATGCTGGAGGCGGGAATGATCGCCTCACACATCGGCAGCTACGTGGGCGAGAACCGCCGTCTGGAACAGATGGTCATCTCAGGCGAACTAGCTCTGACGCTGATCCCGCAGGGCACTCTGGCCGAGCGGATTCGCGCGGCCGGTGCGGGGATTCCCGCGTTCTATGTTCCGGCGGGGCTGGGCACGGTCGTAGCCGAGGGCAAGGAGACGCGCTCTATCGGCGACCGCGAGTACCTGCTGGAGCACGCGCTGCACGCCGATTTCGCGCTGGTGAAGGCGTGGAAGGGCGACCGCCACGGCAACCTTGTCTACCGCAAGACGGCGCGGAACTTTAACCCGGCGATGGCCACCGCGGCGAAGATCACCATCGCCGAGGTGGAAGAGCTGGTGGAGCCGGGCGAGCTGGACCCCGACCACATCGTGACGCCGGGCGTCTACGTGCAGCGGATCGTCCTGGGGCAGGGCTACCAGAAGCCGATTGAGGCAAATCTTTTGAAGGCAAGGGCCAGGGCATGACAGGCACTGTGAGCGGCAAGGAGCTAATCGCGCGGCGCATCGCCCGCGAGATCGGCGATGGGTTCTACGTCAACCTCGGCATCGGCCTGCCGACGATGATCGCGGGCTATGTTCCGGCAGGTATCGAGGTCGTCTTCCAGTCCGAGAACGGGATGCTGGGGATAGGGCCGCCGCCCTCGCCCGACGAGGAAGACCCGGACCTCATCAACGCGGGCAAACAGACCGTGACGGCCCTGCCGGGGACGAGCTTCTTCGGCAGCGACGAGTCCTTCGCGATGATTCGCGGCGGCCACATGGACATGAGCGTGCTGGGCGCGATGCAGGTGGCGTCGAACGGCGATCTGGCCAACTGGACGATTCCCGGCAAAATGGTAAAGGGAATGGGCGGCGCGATGGACCTGGTGGCCAGCGCGCGGCGCGTCATTGTGGCGATGGAGCACACGGCGAAGGACGGCTCGCCCAAGATATTGGAGGAGTGCACGCTGCCGCTGACCGGGCGCAGGGTGGTTCACGATATCGTCACGGAGCTGGGGTGGATCAAGGTGACTCCTGACGGGCTGCTGCTGGTCGAGATCGCGGACGGGCTGACGGTGGAAGAGGTTCGTGCGCGGACGGGCTGCGCGTTGGCCGTGGCGGACGAACTGCGGCCAATGACGGCTTAGAGCGAAAAACACGCGTAACGCCCAAGACCGCCGAAGTGCCTCCCGCCAGTGTGAGGACGCTTTTGCCGTTGTTGCCTCTGGGGCAGGTACAGTAGAACTACAATCTCCTCTATGAGTTCAGAGACTACACAGCCGAACCGCAACCGCCCGCACCGCCGGTATAACCCGCTGCGGCGGTCGTGGGTTCTCGTCTCTCCGCAGCGGACAGCGCGCCCCTGGCAGGGAGAGACGACCAAACCGGCTGCTCCCCAGCGCATCGCCTACGACCCATCTTGCTACCTCTGCCCCGGCAACAAGCGCTCGGGCGGGCAGGTAAATCCGCAGTACGACGGCGTCTTCGTCTTCGACAACGACTTCGCAGCCCTGATGCCGGGTGAGCCTGAGTCACTCGTTGGCGAGCCGGACGATCTTCTGCGCGCCGAGGCCGAGACCGGCATCTGCCGCGTGGTCTGCTTCCACCCCGACCACAGCCTGACGCTCTCGCAGATGCAGCCCGCCGATATCGTCAAGGTCGTCGAAGTCTGGCAGCAAGAGACGGTCGAGCTAGGGTCACGCCCGGAGATCAGTTACGTCCAGATCTTCGAGAACCGCGGTGCGATGATGGGTTCGAGCAACCCACATCCTCACTGCCAGATATGGGCCTCGGGCCATGTGCCCGACGAGCCGCTGGCCGAGACCCTGGCCCAGCGGGAGTACTTCTTGAAGCACGGCACCACCCTGCTCGACGACTACCTGAAGCGCGAGCAGCAGTCCGGCGAGCGGATCGTCTGCGAGAACGCCCATTTTGTCGCACTGGTGCCCTTCTGGGCGGTGTGGCCGTTCGAGACGCTGGTACTGCCCAAGTCGCGGCTCGGCAGCTTCGCCGACTTCACGCCGGAGCACTCTGCTGCGCTAGCCGATATCCTGAAGCGGCTGACCACGCGCTACGACAATCTCTTCCAGGTCAGCTTTCCCTACACGATGGGCTTCCACCAGCGCCCGACCGACGGCGAATCCTACCCGGAGTGGACGTTTCACGCGCACTTCTACCCGCCGCTGCTGCGCTCGGCCGAGGTGAAGAAGTTCATGGTCGGCTTCGAGATGCTGGGAATGCCGCAGCGCGACATCACGCCCGAGAGCGCGGCGGAGCGGCTGCGTGGGCTAAGCGAGGTGGCAGGCGGATGAGCGAGATTAACCCCAGAATCGAGACGCTGTTATCCAGGCACCAGCCCGCCGCCGGAGCCGCAACCAAGGTCGTGCAGGCTCCCGGCCGCGTCAACCTGTTGGGCGAGCACACCGACTACAGCGGCGGCTTCTGCATGCCTGCGGCGCTCAGCTACAACACCCTGGTAGCGGTCAGCCCGCGCCCCGACCGCAAGCTGCGTCTCTACTCGCTCGACTTCGAAGAGCGCGTGGAGGTCGATCTCGACGCCCTGCCCAGCCCGCAGAAGGGGCACTGGAGCGCCTACTGCATCGGCGTCGCCTGGAGCCTTGAACAGGAGCGGGTCCCCCTGCGTGGCGGAGACCTGACCCTCACGGGCAATGTGCCCCAGGGCTCGGGCCTCAGCTCCTCGGCCTCGGTGGAGGTGGCCACGGCCACGGCTTTGCTGCATCTGGCGGGTGTCACCCTGCCCGGCGAGCGCATCGCCCTCATCTGCCAGCGCGCGGAGAACGACTACGTGGGCGCGCCCTGCGGCATCATGGACCAGTTCATCTCGGCCTGCGGGCGGCGCGGCAACGCGCTGGCGCTCGATACGCTCAAGCTGACCTACGAGCTGGCTCCACTGCCCGAGACGGTGCGGCTCGTCATCGCCAATTCGATGGTCCGGCACTCGATTGGCGGCGGCGAGTACGGCACTCGTCGGCGCGAGGTCGAGGAGGCAGCAGCAGCCATCGGCGTGCGCGAGCTGCGCGATGCCACTCTGCTCGACCTGATCGAGAGCGAGGGCAGAATGTCTCGGCAGGCGTTTCTGCGCGGGCGGCACGTCATCACCGACAGCCAGCGCGTGCTCGACGGCGCGGCGGCCCTGAAGGCGGGCGAGCTGCGCCGCTTCGGGCACCTGATGCTCGAGGCCCACGCCAGCTACCGCGACGACTTCGAGGCCAGTTGCGAAGAGTGCGACCTGCTGGTCAATCTGGCCAAGGAGCTGGAAGGCTGCTACGGCGCGCGGCTGACAGGCGGCGGTTTTGGCGGATGCACGGTAAACCTGGTCGAGACCGGCGCGAGCGAGGGCTTCGCCCAGGCGCTGGCGGCGGGATACGAAGAGGCCACCGGCATTACGCCGGAGATTTATATATGCGAGTTGGCGGATGGCGCCGGATTGGTGAGTGAGAGCTGAGATGAGGATTGGGATCGACCTGGGTGGAACGAAGATTGAGGCGCTGGCGATCGGCGATGACGGCACGGAGATGGTGCGGCACCGCGTCGATACTCCACGCGAGTACGGGGCCAGCATCGCCGCGATGGTGGCTCTGGTAGAGCGGATCGAGCGCGAGACCGGCCAGCGGGGTACGGTCGGCGCGGGGATTCCGGGGACGGTCTCGAGCCGCACCGGACTGGTGAAGAACGCCAACTCGACGTGGCTGAACGGGATGCCGCTGACGGTGGACCTGGGTGCCGCGATGGGGAGAGAAGTGCGCGTGGCCAACGACGCCAACTGCCTGGCGGTCTCGGAGGCCACGGACGGCGCGGCTGCGGGCGCTCGGGTGGTCTTCGCGGTGATCCTCGGGACGGGCTGCGGGGGTGGAGTTTCCTTCAGCGGGCAGATCCACAACGGGGCCAATGGCGTAGCGGGCGAGTGGGGACACAATCCGCTGCCGTGGGCGACAGCCGCGGAGACGCCCGGGCCCGCATGTTACTGCGGCAAGCACGGCTGCATCGAGACCTGGGTCTCGGGCAGCGGCGTGGCGCGGGAGTTCGCCGACGTGACGGGCCGGAAGTTGACCACGCGAGCGATCGTGGAGGCCGCCGAGGCTGGAGATGCCCAGGCTATGGCTGCTGTGGAACGGTTTGAGGAGCGGCTGGCCCGCTCGCTGGCCACTATCGTCCATACGCTCGACCCCGATGTGATCGTCTTCGGGGGCGGGCTGTCGCGTGTGGCCCGGTTGTACGAGGAGCTGCCCGGCAAGATGGCTCCGTATGTCTTCGGCGGCGAGTTTCATACGCCGCTGCTCCCGGCGAAGTATGGGGATTCGAGCGGCGTGCGTGGAGCGGCGTGGCTCTGGCCTGCACGGGGGTAAACCACGAACCGCATGAAGTGCTACCCGTCCGGCGTAAGAGCGCCTTTGCCGTTGTTTCTGGAATAGGTCGGCAAAAGCTCTGTCCTGCCGGACGGGCCTCCCGTGCGGAGGGCGGTCACTTCGTGACTTTCATCTTTGTTTTGCTAGTTCAAGAAGCAACGGTCCTCCCGTTGGTCGGAAGCCGGGAGTTTCTCTGGCTGGAGACGCGCTGCAGCAGCACTGCCGCCGCCCCCCGCAACCTCGCCGACTCCGCATCCGTCGCCGGAACCAGTCTCGGAAGTACCTGCGCCAGCATATTAGCCGACATATGCTTCTCAATTACCGGCGCAAAGATACCCCACAACGAGGTAATCTCCCCCGTCACCAGAATCACCTCCGGCGAGAGCGCCGCCACCAGCAGCCGCAGGCCCTTGCCGATGTACTCGGCCTGCCGGGTCAGCGCGGCGAGCGCGGGAGGATCGCCCTCTTCGGCTAGATGCAGCAGGCTATCCATAGTGCTCACGGCGGGCGCGCCGGTCTCGTGGCGATGCTCGTCATAAAAACGTAGCGCCGCGGAAGAGGAGCCGAGCATCTCCCAGCAGCCGAGCTGTCCGCAGGCGCAGCGGGGGCCGTTGCTGTCGAGCTGGATATGCCCGAACTCCCCTGCCATGCCCGCCCGCCCGCGCGAGAGCTGCCCGTTGACCAGCAGCGCCGTGCCGATACCCTCGGCTATGGCCACCAGCACTGCGTCGCGGATACCGTCCATGCGGCCAAACCAAAGCTCGGAGAGCAGGCAGCCGTTAGCGTCGTTCTCCAGTTCGACGGGCAGCCGCGTCTGCGCCTCAAATGCCTCGCGGATATCCAGATTGGCCCAGTCCAGGTTGGGCGCGAAGATCAGGTGCTGGGTCGAGGGGTCGATGCGTCCGGGGAGGCTGACGCCGATGCCCTCGATGGTCAGGGAGGGGTGCTCGGCCTGGATGGCGGCCATGCAGTCGGAGATGCTGCGGATGGCGCGCTGCGGCTCGGAGGCCAGCGGAATGATGCGCCGCGTGAGCAGCCGACCGGGCAGGTCGATGAGCGCGACGATGGCGCGCTTGGGGCGCACGTCGGCCACCAGGATGGCGAGCCGGTCGTTGAGCGTGAGCATGGTGGGACGGCGGCCGCGCGGCCGGGCCACGGAGCCGCCCTCGGTGATCCAGTGGTCGGCCTTCAGGTCGTCCACGATGAGTGAGACCATGCCGGGCCGCAGCCCGGAGATGCGGGCCAGGTCGGCGCGGGAGACGGGCTGGTGGGCGCGGATGAGCTTCAGCAGCGGGTCGCGCGCCTGCACCCTCAGGTCGCCCGCAGGCACATCCCCGGCGAGCCCACCGTTGCTGCGGGGCGCGGTGTCGGGCTTCGAGTTCGGCGTCGTATTGCGGGCTGGGGTCATGTAGGGGGCGGAATGAGACTTGGCAACCGATATTATTCTCTCGGGGAAGAAAAGAGCAAGCCCCCGAGGGCGCGATTTTTTCACATAAGAGAAAAAGCCGGTTTTGGTGTGCTGGTCGGACCAAAAAGTATCCCTATAACGGCTCCATCACAGGCTTTACTCCTGCCAAATTCCGAGTTGCATCACGCTTCGTCTTTACTGCATTCGGAGAGCAATCCCGTCTCCCGCGCCCGTTCTCCGCAATCTTTATTTCGTTGACGTACCCATAGCGCGCAACATATATTCACGTTCGCAGACTAAAGCAAAGTCGGCCGCGTATCCGCATGTTCCGGGGTACCCGAATGTGAGCTGAAATCGGGTGAACCCCAAGTATATGAACTCTTCTCCATCGCTCGCTCTGCTCCTTCCGCACGGTCAGCTCACGCACCTTGCCGGCGTCGATATCGTGATCCTGGCGTTGTACTTCGCGCTGGTCATCTTCATCGGCTTCTACGTCAAGGGTTCGACCAACACCAGCGAGGAGTTCTTTCTGGCCGGACGCGAGATGTCGGCGTGGATCGCCGGTCTGAGCTTCGTCTCGGCCAACCTGGGGTCATTGGAACTGATGGGCTGGGCGGGCGCGGCCTACCAGTACGGCATGCTGGCCACGCACTGGTACTGGATCGGCGCGATCCCGGCCATGCTCTTCCTCGGCATCGTGATGATGCCGTTCTACTACATCTCGAAGACGCACTCGGTGCCCGGCTACCTGCACCTGCGCTTCGGCGAGGGCGCACGCGCAGTCAGCGCGGTCTCCTTCGCCCTGATGACCATTCTGATGAGCGGTGTGAACATGTACGCCATGGCCGTCGTCATGCAGACCGTCCTCGGCTGGAACATCACGTTCTCCATCTGGGTGGGCGCGGGCACGGTGGCGCTGTACGTCATGCTCGGCGGCCTGCGCTCGGCCATCATCAACGAGGTGCTCCAGTTCATCCTCATCTGGGCGGGCGCGGCGATGATTCCGATCCTCGGACTCATCGAGGCGGGCGGCTGGACGCAGCTCAAGCAGAACATCGCCACCAACATCGGCAACGCCAACTACACCCACATGTGGACGACGCTCGGCCACTTCAGCGACAACCCCATGGGCGTCCACTGGACCGGCATCGTCTTCGGCCTCGGCTTCGTCATCAGCTTCGGCTACTGGACTACGGACTTCCTCGTGGTCCAGCGCGTGCTCAGCGCCAACAACCTGCGCGCTGCCAAGATGGCCCCGGTGATCGGCGCGGCCTTCAAGATGGCTGTCCCGCTGATCGTCATCGTGCCGGGCCTCGTCGCCCTTTCGCTGCACAACCCCGACGGCTCGAAGATGTTCGACCTCGTCCCGGCCAGCATCGCCAAGGTGACCGGCCAGCACAGCTACGACGACGTGCTGCCCCTGATGCTGATCCGCTACTGCGGCCCCGGCCTGTTGGGTCTCGGCATCACCGCGCTGATCGCGGGCTTTATGAGCGGCATGGCGGGCAACGTCAGCGCCTTCTCCACCGTCTGGACCTACGACCTCTACGGTGCGTTCATCAACAAGAAGGCATCGGACAGCCACTACGTTGCGATGGGTCGCTGGTCCACCGTGGTTGGTATGCTCATCTCGATCGCCACGGCGTATCTGGTGATGAACGCCAACTCGATCATGGACTACGTGCAGGCGCTCTTCAGCTTCTTCATCGCGCCGCTCTTCGGCACGGTGATCCTGGGCATGTTGTGGAAGCGGGCGACCAAGGCGGGCGGCTTCTGGGGCCTGCTGGCGGGCACGGCGTCCTCGGTGGCCATGTTCATCTGGGTCCAGACCGACGGCACCGCGCTGCGCTACATTGCGATGAGCCCCGACGCCAAGCCGATGGCCGAGAACCTCTACCGCGCGCTGTGGAGTTGGATCATCTGCGTGGCGGTCACCATCGTCGTGAGCCTGATGGGCAAGCCGATGCCGCACGAGGAGCTTTCGGGCCTCGTCTACGGCGTCACGCCGCTGCCGGACGACGGCGCGAAGAACCTCTTCGAGAAGCCGATCTTCTGGGCGGTCGTCGTCATCACCGTCTTCTTCGTTCTCAACCTCATCTTCTTCTAGAAGCAACTGGTATCAGGAGCCGTCATGCATGACGAGACGCAGGACCCCAAGCCGCACATCAACATCCCCGAGGGAGTAGCCGTCGCCGACGCGCACACGGAGCTTTCCATCTGGTTCTTCTGCGGCATCCTGATGCTGGCCTACGGTCTGGTGCTGATCGTGCAGGGGATTCTCGACCTTTCGAACCCTCCGCACACGATCCTGGCCAACCTGCACCCGACGCTGAAGTGGGGCCTCTTTCTCACACTCTTCGGAGGCTTTTACACGATCCGTTTCCGCCCCGGCAAAGGATAACGAAGCGTTCTCACAACTTCGTTACCATAAGGTTCAAGCCTGACTCAACCCGGCGTCCGCACGGCAACGCACTCGGTCCAGTCAATAACTAATAACGAGAAGCTTTTACTAACATTTTTTAGGAGCGCACATGGCGAAGCAGATGACAATGGGTGTAATCGTAGGCAACCGTGGCTTTTTCCCCAGCCACCTGGCCACGAGCGGCAGGCTCGAGATGATCGCGGCGCTTGAGGCCGCGGGCATCAAGCCGATCGTCCTCACCCCCGAGGAGACGGCGCACGGAGCAGTCGAGACCTACGAGGACGCGAAGAAGTGCGCGGTCCTGTTCAAGAAGCACGCCGACGAGATCGACGGCATCATCATCACGCTGCCGAACTTCGGTGAAGAGCGCGGCCTGGCCGACGCCATCCGCCTGGCGAACCTGAACGTTCCTATCCTCATCCAGGCCACGCCGGATTCGACCAGCAAGATGACCATCGCCTTCCGCCGCGACAGCTTCTGCGGCAAGATGTCGATCTGTAACAACCTGAAGCAGTACGGCATTCCGTACACGCTCACCACGCTGCACACCGAAGCTCCCGATTCGGCTGAGTTCAAGGCCGACCTGTCCGTCTTCGCGGGCACCTGCCGCGTCGTGCGCGGCCTGCGCAACGTGCGCATCGGAGCCATCGGCGCGCGTCCCACGGCCTTCAACACGGTCCGCTACTCGGAGAAGCTGCTCGAAAAGAGCGGCATCACGGTAGAGACGCTCGACCTCTCCGAGGTCATGGGCCGCATCACCCGCATGAGCGACAACGACGACGCCGCGCAGGCCAAGCTCGCCGCCATCAAGCAGTACATCCCCGTCGGCCAGACCCCCGAGGCCGCGCTGATGAAGATGGCCAAGCTGGGCGCGGTTATCGACCACTGGATGAAGGCGTCGGAGCTTACCGTCTCGGCCGTGCAGTGCTGGACCTCCATCGAAGAGTTCCTCGGCATCGTGCCTTGCACGGTGATGAGCATGATGAGCGAGAACCTGATCCCCTCGGCCTGCGAGGTCGACGTGCTGGGCACGCTCAGCATGTATGCGCTGGGATTGGCCAGCGAGACGCCCTCCGCGCTGCTCGACTGGAACAACAACTACGGCGACAACCCGGACAAGGCTGTCTGCTTCCACTGCTCCAACCTGCCCAAGCACTTCTTCAATGAAGGCGTGAAGATGGACTATCAGCTCATCATCGCGGGCACGGTAGGCAAGGAGAACACGCACGGCACGCTCGACGGCACGGTCAAGGCCGGAGCCATGAGCTATGCGCGCTTCTCCACCGACGACTTTACCGGCAAGATCACCGGCTACGTGGGCGAGGGAGCCTTCACCAACGATCCGCTCAACACCTTCGGCGGCGCGGGCGTGGTCGAGATCCCCAAGATGCAGGAGCTGCTCCGCTACATCTGCGAGAACGGCTTCGAGCATCACGTGGCGGCGAGCTTCTCGACCACCGCGGCCCCTGTCTTCGAGGCAGCCAGCAAGTACCTGGGCTGGAAGATGCACTGGCACAAATAAAGCAGCACAGCGGGGGAGCGGGGCAGTGCGCCCAGCTCCCTCTTTTTCTTGCGAGGGATACGAAAATGTTCTTAGGCGTGGATGTAGGTACGGGTGGTACGCGGGCGATCCTGGTGGATCGGGACGGGCGCGTGGTGGTGTCGGAGGCTTGCGAGCATCAGCCGATTCACTCGGCGGAGATCGGCTGGGCCGAGCAGGACCCCGACGACTGGTGGCACGCGGCCAAGACCGCCATCGGCGGCGTCATGCGCTGGGCGCGCGAGAACGGCAAGGCAGTCGAGTCGGTCGGGCTCACCGGCCAGATGCACGGCTGCGTTATGCTTGACGCCGACGGCAAGGTGCTGCGTCCGGCGCTCATCTGGTGCGACCAGCGCACCCAGCCGCAGTGCGACTGGCTCAACGAGACCATCGGCTACGAGCGGATGATCGAGCTGACCTGCAACCCCGCGCTGCCGAACTTCACGCTCACCAAGCTGCTCTGGGTGCGTGAGCATCAGCCGGAGATCTTCGCCAAGATCGCCCACGTGCTCTGCCCCAAGGACTACGTTCGCTACAAGCTCACGGGCGAGTACGCCATTGACATGCAGGAGGCCTCGGGCACACTGCTGCTCGACGTCACCTACCGCCGCTGGTCCACCGAAGTCGCCGCCGCCGCGGGCATCCCCATGTCGTGGCTGCCGAGCCTCTTTGAAGGCCCCGAGGTCTGCGGGCGCATCCTGCCCGAAGCTTCCTCAGTCACCGGCCTTGCCGCTGGCACGCCGGTCGTCGCGGGCGCAGGCGATCAGGGCGCGGGCGCGGTCGGCATGGGCATCCTCGAGCCGGGTTCGGTCTCGGCCACTATCGGCACCTCGGGCGTGGTCTTCGCGGCCACGGCTGCGCCGACCAAGGACGCGCACGGACGCCTCCACACCTTCTGCCACGCGGCTCCCGGCATCTGGCACGTCATGGGCGTCACCAACGGCGCGGGCCTCAGCTTCCGCTACTTCCGCGACACCTTCACCCCGCAGCTCGGCTACGACGACCTGACCGCGCTGGCCGCGAAGGTTCCCGCCGGTTCGGACGGAATGCTCTGGGTGCCGTACCTCTTCGGCGAGCGCACTCCGCACCTCGACCCCGACGCCCGCGCGGCCTTCATCGGCGTCACGGCCTCGCACACCCTCGGCCACTTCGTCCGCGCGGTTTTGGAAGGCGTGGCTTTTAGCCTCAAGGACACCTTCACCCTCTTCGAGGAGCTGGCGATCCCGGTCGAGAAGATCCGCCTCGGCGGCGGCGGCGCACGCGGCCCGCTCTGGCGGCAGATCCAGGCCGATGTCTACAATCACTCGGTCGAGCTGCTCGAGGCCGAGGAGGGCGGAGCCTTCGGTGCAGCGCTGCTGGCGGGTACGGGTGTCAACGCGTGGCCTTCGGTGCAGGCTGCCTGCGCGGCCACCATCCGCGCGGCGGCGGTCATCCCCCCGACCAGCGCGGCGGCGATGCAGGCTGCGTATCCGCGCTACCGGCGTATCTACCCGGCGCTCAAGGGAGTGTTTCAGGCGTAAAGATTCTGTCCTGCCGGACGGGCCCGCTACGCGCGGGGCGGTCACTTCGTGACGCGTATAGCTTGTCTCGGTAAATCAACCACAGCGGTCCTCCCGTTGGTCGGAAGCAAGCGATTCTCGCTACCGACCAACGGGAGGACCGCTGTGGTTGATCCTGCCCATACCGCCCCGAGTACAGCACGAAGTGCCCCGGCATGAGGGCGCTTTTGTTTTTAAGTGGGATACTGGAAAGAAGGACAAGTAACCGATGCCGACAATTGAACCGATCTCTTCCCGTGGCAAGAATGTACTAGGCCAGCCGCTGGCGATCTGCGGCTGCGAGCCGATGACCGGCTTCTACCGCACTGGCTGCTGCGAGACCGGCCCGGAGGACTTCGGCGTACACACCATCTGCTGCGTGGTAGATGAGCCGTTCCTGCGTGCATCGAAGGCGCTGGGTAACGATCTATCGACGCCGATGCCGCAGTACGGTTTTGCCGGGTTGAAGCCGGGTGATCGCTGGTGCGTATGCGCGGCGCGCTGGCTCGAGGTGCAACAGGCTGGAGCCGCATGTCCTGTTCTGCTCGAAGCGACACATGAAAATACGTTAAAAATCGTGCCCTTCGAGCTGTTGGTGCAGTATGCGGTGATCCCCGACCAACTCCACTGAGTGCGTGGGTTAGCTGTTCCGATACGGGACAACGCCTGAAAATCCTCTATGAGATGGTGGGAGTGCGGCATTTCGCGCGTGGCCTTAGACGGGATGTTGTCAGCAAAGTTGAGACAAGGAAGTAAAAATAACTTGACTTCTCTTCCGTGCTGAAAGAGGCTTGGGTTATTCAATACTGAAGAGACTGAAGATTCGTCTCGAGCTTGCACCCTTCTCCCCTTGGGGCAAGACTGAACCATAAACGGCAGCACCGCGACCCAGACGGTGCACCGACGTAAAAAAATCAGGAGCCAGACAGTTCATATGAACTTTAAACGATTTAAAACGCTCGCCATTACGGCGATCTTTGCTGCTGCGGCGCATTCAGCCCTCCCCCAAACCTCCGGTGTCGGTAATATCACCGGAACGGTTACAGATACGTCCGGAGCTGTCGTACCCGGCGCTTCGGTCGTAGTTATCGATACGGATACCGGCGTCACCCGCAACCTGACCACCAACGGTGCGGGCGAGTACAACGCGAGCTTCCTCCAGCCCGGCCACTATGAAGTGATCCTGGGCGGCGGCAGCTTCGGCAAGGTCGATCGCAAGAACCTGCTGTTGACCGTAGGCCAGACGCTCTCGATCGACGCCGCGCTCTCCGCCGGTTCGGTCGCCACGCAGGTCGAGGTCACCAGTGCGGCTCCGCTCGTCGACACCGACAAGACCGAGGTCTCGCAGACCATCGGCGCGGCTTTGATCGCCAACCTGCCCATCGCCTCGCGCAACTGGAGCGCCTTCGTCCTCAACACGCCGAACGTCACGCAGGACGGCGGTTCGGGTCTGGTCAGCTTTCACGGCATCAGCGGCCTCTACAACCAGAACTACGTAGACGGCTCGAATAACAACCAGATGCTCTTCTCCGAGGCCCGCGGCCGCGCCTCCGGTGCGCCATACGTCTACTCCATCGACTCCATCAAGGAGTTCCAGGCCGAGACCTCGAACTACTCGGTCGAGTTCGGCCAAGCGGCCGGTGGACAGGTAAACGCCATCACCAAGAGCGGCACCAACCAGTTCCACGGCGACGCCTTCTACTACCTGCGTTATCCGACACTCAACGCGCTCGATCCCTACAGCAAGTTCCAGGCACTGCACAACGGAGCCACGCCCTTCCTGCTGACCCAGCCCGTCCATCAGCAGCAGCAGTTCGGCGGCTCCATTGGCGGACCGATCATCAAGGATCGTCTCTTTTTCTTCTTCACTTATGACGGCTTCCGTAAGGTCGGCCGCGCGCTTTACTCCGATACGAACTACATCTCGCTGACGCCTTCGGCTGTGGTTGCGCCGCCAGCGGGCACCTCGGCGACCACCCTGGTGACGCCGACGCAGTGCCCCGCGACCATCACCGCGGCGCAGTGTAACAACGGTATCGCGTTCCTGCTGAACGTAGCTAACATCGCTCCCGGCCAGACGCCGCCCTCGCGCTTCCAGAAGCAGAACCTCTTCTTCCCCCGTCTGGATGCTCACATCAACAGCCGAAACGATGCGTTCGTGGACTACAATTTCGCGGACTACGACAGCTCTTACGGTTATAGCCCGGCTCCTACCTTCTCCAACAGCTCGCCCAGCACCAACGGTCCCACCAGCTACCACGAGCGTTTCCTGGTAGCCGGACTCACCACCCAGATCGGCAAGTCCTCGGTCAACCAGGTTCACTTCCAGTACGGACGCGATCTTGAGACTGCTGGTGCCTATGCCTCCGGGCCCAGTGTGGCAACAGGCGTCGTCACCTTCGGTATGCCCAACGCTCTGCCCCGCGTGGCCGAGCCGGACGAGCACCGCACCCAGTTCACCGATGTCTTTTCCACCACCAAGGGACATCACACCCTCAAGTTCGGAGGCGACGTCAACCTCGTTCACGAGGTCATGATCAATCTCTTCCAGGGCGGCGGTGTCTACAGCTACGGCGACTCCACCCCCACGCTCAACTTCCAGGACTGGATCCAGGACGCCTTCGCGGGTCAGGCAGGTAACACCGATCCTTACGCCGGATATCACTACAACACGTTCGTCCAGACGATCGACATCGTGAACACTGCTCCGGGAACGCAGGGTAAGGACGACTTCTGGATGAAGATGTTCGACGGCTTCGCCGAAGACACCTGGAGGGTCACACCCAACTTGACCCTGACGGTCGGCCTCCGTTACGACATCCAGTTGACCCCCGCACCGGGCCTCGTCAACAACAACTTCGCCCCGATCTCGACGCAGTATAGCGGCACGATCAAGAATGTGACCGACCGCGTTCAGCCTCGCATCGGCTTTAGCTGGACTCCCTACGGCGGCTCCGGCACGGTGGTTCGCGGCGGTTACGGTATGTTCTCCGCGCTCAACCAGGGCAGCACCTACTACGCTATGCGGGTTGAGAACGGTGTCGTTCAGGTGAACTACAACTACACGGGATGCCAGAGCTCGGTCGGCGCTCCGACGACTGCGAACCCCAAGCCGCGGTGTACGACGGTTCCCAGCGCCAGCAACAGCCTGCAGTATCCCCTCGTGCCGTTCCCCGTCACCGGTCCTCCGCTCTCGTCGGCGCTCTTTCCTACCGGCGGCACGGCTCCCTCGGTCAATGGCCCCGCGATCCTGGGTTCTCAGAGCTTCCACGGTCTGGACCCCAACTTCGTTCCGCCGCTGGCGCACGAGGCTGACCTGAGCGTGGAGCAGGCTCTGCCCGGCAAGATGACCCTCTCGGTCGGCTACGTCGGAACCCGCGCTCTGCGCCTGCCGGTCTTCGTCGATGCTAACCTCATCGGGCAGACGCCCCATGGAACGGCCAGCTACAACGTCACCGACTCCAGCAACAAGGTCATCAAGCAGTTGACGGTGCCGGTCTACCTGCAGAGCGACCGCCGCAGCTCGGCGATCACCTCGATCAACACCGGCTTCAGCATCGCCAACACCTGGTATAACTCGCTCGCGGCAACGGTTCGTCGTCCCTTCAGCAACGGACTCGAGGTGCTGGCGAACTATACCTGGGCGCGTGCGACCGATACGGGCCAGGTTCAGGGAACCAATGGAACCTTCTACGGCGGCGACACACCGCTCGATCCGAATAACGTTCGCCGCGATAACGGCCCGTCGGATACCGACATCCGCAATCGCTTCACCCTCAGCTTCGTCTACAAGCCGCAGATCTTCGAGGGTAACAAGATCGTCAAGCACCTCGTCGACGACTTCACCTTCTCGGGCGGCTTTATCGCGTCGGGCGGCCAGCCGATCTTCCTTGGGATGAGCGGCACGGTCTACTCCGGTACGGGAACGAGCTATGGAGCCGACGGCAACATCTATGGCGGCGCCATGAGCTCCAGCTCGGGTTCGGCGACCACCGGACGTCCTCCCCAGATCGGACGCAACAGCATCTACGGGCCGGGGTTCAACAACTTCGACTTCCGGGTTGCGCGCGATATTCCGATCTACCGCCGCATGTACATGCAGGTTACGGCGGACGCCTTCAACCTGCTCAACCACACCATCATCACGGGTGTGAACGGAACCTACTCGCAGTATCTCGCGTCGGGCTCCTCCTCTGGAACCCTGAAGTGCAATGTTACGAGCGCACCGACTGGCTCCACGTTCCAGGGCTGCATCGCGCCCTACAGCGGAACCGGTCTGAGCGCCTTCGGGGCACCCTCGGGCACCAACAACAGCCTCTACGGCCCGCGTCAGATGCAGTTCGCCGCGAAGCTGTTCTTCTAAACTCAACCGCAGCAGCAAAGAGCACGGCCCCGGATTTATCCGGGGCCGTGCTCTTTTTACTGTGGTGACTACTCCGCGAAGGGAGCTAGCTGGGCTTCGCTTGGCGGCTTCGTCATCAGGCTTACCAGCCCGAGGCAGAGCAGCGATCCCACCAGAGCGGGGAAGATCGCGTCGCGCTCGGCGATGGCGGGCGGCAGGTGCGTGTGGATGAAGTGCGTGTCCCACAGCACTGTGACGAAGGTGCCCACAGCAATGCTGGTCACGGCTCCCGCCGCCGTCGCACGCCTCCAGAAGAACGCCGCCAGGATCACCGGCGTCAGCGCGGCCGAGTAGATCGTATAGGCGTAGAGCGCCTTTTCGAGCACCGAGTGGGTTCCCAGCGACTGCGCCAGCGACCACAGGCCGAGGAAGACCACGAGCACCCGGCTGACCAGCAGCACGCTGCGGTGCGAGGCGTCGGGCCGCAGGTAGCGCACGAAGACATCGTTGATGAGGTTGGTCGCGGGCGAGAAGAGGTAGTTGTTGGCGGTCGAGATGACCTTGGCAAAGATGGCCCCAACCATCACGGCTCCCAGCAGTCGCGGCAGCCCGTGCAGCGCGGTGTAGGCGAGGATCTCGCGCGGGTTCTCGTGGACTTCTCCAGCGGGAAAGAGCGCCGAGCCGACCACTGCCAGAGCCGCGATAACCGACTCGAGGATCACGATGCCGATGAACCAGCCCACGACGGCGCGGGTGGCATCCTTCTCCGTCTTGGCCGAGAAGAACTTCTGGTACATCGACTGGTTGCCGAGCATGAGCAGGCACGTGGGCAGGAACAGTTCGAAGGCGCGCAGCAGGGTGAAGTCGCCGAGGAGCTGAAAGTGTGTGGCGGGCAGGGTCGCGGCGATGTGGTGCCATCCCCCGGCCGCATGGGCGAGCACGGGTAGCGCGGCCAGTAGCGCGAAGGTCGCCAGAAGCCCAATGGCGACGTCCATGTAGGCGACCGAACTCATGCCCGCGATGGCGGTGAAGACGATGACGAAGGCGGCGATGATCTCCTGCCCGTGGCGCGCGCTCAGACTGGGGAAGACGAGGTGCATGATGTCGCCGCCGCCGATGAACTGGTAGCTGGTGATGGCTGTGTAGGTGAAGAGCACGGCGATGACGCCGAGCACGCGTGCGGTCTGGTTGTAGCGGGCCTCGAGCAGGTCGGGAATGGTGTACTGGGCGAACTTGCGCGCGCGCGGCGCGATGAAGTAGATCAGCAGCAGCCCGGCCCAGCCTCCGGCGGCCTGCCAGAGCGCGGCAAAGCCGTGCCGGTAGGCGTTCTCGGCTCCGGCCAGCAGCGAGCCCGAGCCGATCCACGAGGAGAGCAGCGTAAAGATCAGTACGAAGGCAGGCAGGGAGCGACCGGCGACGAGGTAGTCGGCCCGGGTCTTGACCTTGCTGACACGCGTGAGCGAGACCGTGAGGAGTGTGAGAACGATGAGGCCGAGGACAAAAGCGTAGAGGTTCATGCGTGGGGTCAGTGTACTTGAGCGGGCGAGTGCGGCGGTGGACGCGTACATCGGCCATTCACACTGCGACGCGGGTTTTGACGTTTGCCGGGGTGCCCCCTACACTACACAGAGACCTGCTTAGAGTCATCGGACTGCTGGGATGGCTTTGTTCTTGTTCTAGGTAGAATCACGGCTCGCCTTGGGCAGCCAGCCTGGGCAACCACTCGAGATATAAACTCCTCGGCTCGTCGAAAGCGTATTCATGAATCTCAAGCGTATCTTCCAGCTCCTCCTCTCCAGTTTGCTCAGCCAGGGAGTTTCGGTTATCACGCAGTTGTTGGTGCCGCCATTTTTTCTGCGCTTTTACGGCAGCGGCGTCGAGGTCTATGGGGAGTGGATCGCGCTGAGCGCCTCGGTCAACTACCTCTCCACGCTGAACTACGGCATCCAGACCTACGCCAATAACGAGATGACGATCCTGTACAACCGGGGCGACGTCGAAGGAGCCAAGTCGGTTCAGGCGAGCGCCTTCCGGCTGTTGCTGCTGCTGGTGCTGGTGTTCGGAGTGGTGGGGGCGGTGGTCTTCTTCCTGCCCATCGCCTCTTGGCTGAAGCTGCGGCATGAGAGCTCGATGGCCGCGGCGCTGACGCTCTACCTGCTGATCTTGCAGCTCGGCGTCAACATGCTCTTCAGCCTGCTGACCAACTGCTACATGGTGGTAGGGCAGTTGCATCGGGGCTACTCCTGGGCAAGCGCGCAGAGGCTGTTCAGCGTGCTGATTATGGCGGCGGCGATCTGGCGGCGCAGCTCGTTTCCGGTGCTGGCGGGGATTCAACTGGGCTCGCTGCTGCTGTTTATGGTGCTGGTGCTGATCGACGTGCGCCGGACGTCGGAGATGCTGCTGCCCTCGCTGCGCTACGGCAGTTGGAAGCAGGTGTTGACGATTCTCAAGCCCAGCGGCCACTTCGGCCTGATCGCCGTCGCCGGGTTCCTCACCTGGCAGGGGCCGGTGCTGCTGATTCAGCGCGTGCTCGGGCCGGGAGCGGTGGCGGTCTTTGCCCTGATCCGGGTGGTCTTCCAGATGTCGCGGCAGTTGTTGATGACTGCCAGCACGACCATCGCGCAGGATATTACGCGGCTGGTGGGGCAGCAGGACTGGAAGCAGCTGCGGCGGCTCTACGACCTCTCCGAGCGCGTCGTCCTGTTCCTCATTCCGGTGGTGAGCATCGGCAGTCTGCTGCTGTGCCCGTTCCTGTTCACGGTCTGGCTGCACAAGCGAGATATGTATAACCCGATGCTCTGCCTGCTGATGGCGATCGTCTCGGCGGTGCTGGGGATCAAGGAGCATAAGACGCAGTTCCAGTCGTCGAGCAACGAGCACGAGAAGCTGTCGGTGTTCATCCTGTGGGGCTATGCGATCATGCTGGGCGTGTCGGTCTTTACGATGCACCTGTACGGATTGCCTGGGTTCATCCTGACGTGGCTGGTGTGGGAGGTCATTCAGACGGGCTTCGTCCTGCGGATGAACGACGAGCTCTTCCCCAAGGAGATGGCCGTCAGCAGCGAGCCGATCGTCCGCCTCGTCCTCTTCCTGACGGTTGCCTTTGCGATTGCGGCGGTGCCGACGTGGCGTGGCGTGCACTGGCCGTTGGTGACTGTCGTGTCGGTGGCTGTGGGGATGTCCGCGGCCTTTGCGGTCGCGGCCTACTTTGTCTTTGGCATGGGCGAGGTGCGGGAGCTGCTGGTGTCTCGGCTACGGAGTCGCTTTGCCCCGACCACCTAGTGCTCTCCTCGTTGGCCGGAAGCGATGCTGGCTTCCGACCAACGGAAGGACCCATGCTGATTACTTACCCATACAGCCCCAAGAACCGCACGAAGTGCCGCCCGCCCGGCGTGAGGGCGTTTTTGCTTTTAGCCTAAAAAGCTGCTGATAATCTCAGGAGCCTTGGCCAGCGTGGCATCGAGCGCGGAAACATCGCTTCCGCCCGCCTCGGCCAGATCGGGCCGTCCGCCTCCCTTGCCGCCGACGAGGGTTGCCAGTTGGCCGACGATCTTGCCCGCCTGCGCCTTGCCGGTCAGGTCCTTGGTGACGCCGACGATGAGGGTGACGCGGCCTTCGTTTGCGGCTCCCAGCACGACGATGCCCGAGCCGAGTTTGCCCCGTAGCTGATCGACCAGGTCGCGCATCTGGTTCTTATCGACGCCGTCCACGCGCTGGGCCAGCACCTTGACGCCCTTGACCTCGACAGCCGAATCGACGGAGTCCGAAACTGACGCCTGAGCGGCCTTCAGGCGCAGCGCATCCAGCTCGCGGCGGAGCTTCTTGATCTCCTCCTCGGTGCTGGAGAGGCGCGAGCGCAGGGCATCGGCGGGGCTGGCGTCCGAGCCGCCCAGCGAGGTGACGACGCGGGCTACATCGAAGTCGCGGCGGAACTCGGAGAGGGCTCCGGTGCCGGTGACGGCCTCTACCCTGCGTACGCCACTCGCAACGGACGTCTCGCCGACCAGCTTGATGAGGCCGATCTCGCCGGTGGCCCCGGTGTGGATGCCGCCGCAAAGCTCGGTGGAGAAGCTGCCGATCTTGACCACGCGGACGCGCTCGCCGTACTTCTCTCCGAAGAGCGCCATCGCGCCGAAGTCGTTGACGGCCACGTCGATGGGGACGTCCACCATGGTCTCGACGCGGGTGTTGGCGAGCACCTGCTGGTTGACGATGTCTTCGATCTGCTGCAGCTCCTCATCGGCCACCTGGGTGAAGTGGGAGAAGTCGAAGCGCAGGCGGCTGGGGTTGTTCAGCGACCCGGCCTGCTTGACGTGCTTGCCCAGCACCTCGCGCAGCGCCGCGTGGAGCAGGTGGGTGCCGGTGTGGTTGCGGGTGGTGGCGCGGCGGTTGTCGCCGTCCACCTGGGTGTCTATTATGTCGCCAACCAGTAACGGTTGGCGGGCAGTTATCTTGTGCGCGAAGACGCCCTGCACGGGCTTGGTGCAGCCGTGGACCTGGGCGACGACGGTCTGGTGGTCGGCGGAGATGAGCCAGCCGATGTCGCCGACCTGTCCGCCGGAGTCGGCGTAGAAGCTGGTGGCGTCGAGCACGGCCTCGCCCTCTTCGCCGGGCGCGAGACTCTGCACGCCGACGCCGTTCTTGACCAGTGCGAGAACCTTTGCGCCCTCGACGAGCAGCGTGGAGTAGCCCTCGAAGTCGGTCTGGGGCAGCTCGCGGTAGACGGGCGACGCGGACTTCTGCGAGCCGCCCTTCCAGCTTGCGCGGGCGCGGGCTTGTTCCTCTTCTTTGGCGGCCTCGAAGCCTGCCATGTCGAAGGCCATACCGGCGTCGCGTGCGGCGTCTACCATGAAGTCGAGCGGGAGGCCGAAGGTTTCGTAGAGGTGGAAGGCCGCCCTTCCGTCAAGACCCGATGATTTACCAAATCCGCTGCCTTCACTCCAACCTGCTCCAGATCCAGATCCAGATCCTGTTCCATCCTCAAAGCCAGAGCCATCCGGTGATTTGCTGAGTTGAATTAACTCGTTCATCCTGACGGAGCCAGCTTTTAGCACTCTCTCAAACTGCTCCTCTTCCGCGAGGACGATCTTGGCGACGCGCTCGGTGGTCTCAATCAGCTCGGGATAGGCGACCTTCATCTCGTCGCGGACGGCGAGGACCATCTCGTGCATGAAGGGTTTTTCCTGTCCCAGCAGACGGCCGTGGCGGATGCCGCGACGGAGGATCTTGCGCAGTACGTAGCCGCGTCCCTCGTTGGCGGGAAGAACGCCGTCGGAGATGAGGAAGGTGGCGGCGCGGGCGTGGTCCGCGATGATACGCAGCGAGGGTGCTCCCTTGGCGTCGGACACTGCCGCCTCGGCAGTCGTCATGGAGGTGAATCCGGTCAGCTCGGCGGCGCGGGCGATCAATGGGGTAAACAGGTCGGTCTGGTAGTTCGAGAGCACGCCTTGCAGCACCGCGGAGATGCGCTCGAGGCCCATGCCGGTGTCGATGGAGGGCTTGGGCAGCGGTGTCAGGGTACCGTCGCTGGAGCGGTCGAACTGCATGAAGACCAGGTTCCAGATCTCGACGTAGCGCTGGTCGTCGTGCGGGAAGGGCTTGTCCTCTCCGGTCTCCGAGGCTGCCAGGCCGAGGTCGTAAAAGATCTCCGAGCAGGGGCCGCACGGGCCGGTGTCGCCCATCTGCCAGAAGTTGTCCTTGGCGGGCATTCCGAAGATCTTTTCCTTGGGCACGCCGGCCGCGATCCAGAGCTGCTCGGCCTCGTCGTCGCGCGGCACCTGCGGGGTACCCTCGAAGACGGTGACGTAGAGCTTGGCCGGGTCGATGGCGAACCACTCGGGCGAGGTCAGCAGCTCCCAGGCGTAGGCGATGGCGTCGCGCTTGAAGTAGTCGCCGAAGCTGAAGTTGCCGAGCATCTCGAAGAAGGTGTGGTGGCGGCGGGTGAAGCCAACGTTCTCGAGGTCGTTATGCTTGCCGCCGGCGCGGACGCACTTCTGGCTGGTGGCGGCGCGGGTGTAGTCGCGCTTCTCGACGCCGAGGAAGACGTCCTTGAACTGGTTCATACCGGCGTTAGTGAAGAGAAGCGTCGGGTCGTTGTGCGGGACGAGCGAGGAGGAGTGCACGCGGCGGTGCTGCTTGCCCTCGAAAAAACGCAGGAAATCTTCACGAATCTGGCTGCCGGAACGGTAGATCATAAGCTGTTAGTTTAGCAGCGCGGAGTTGACGGAAGTAC